>JBKOUY010000147.1:0-21130 GCA_046723645.1 Actinomycetota bacterium
GTTGGACGTGGTCGCCCTGGCAGCGCTCGACGGGCATGTCGCAGCCCTCGTGAGTGCAGCCGTGATCGAGGACGTCGAGGGCCCGGCGCACGGCTCCAGGTGAATCGGCGGGCTCGTCCGGGTCGATGACCCGCGACGGTCCGTCGAACACCACCCGCTCGATGAGCGCTGACCAGGACGTTCCGTTACAAGTCAGCGTCTCTTCGCGACCCGCAGCGCCCAGACGACGAGCGGGAGCTGGAGCGGTAGCCGGCACAGGGCAATGGCTCGGAAGCGGGCCACGGGCATGCCCTGAACGGCCTGACGCTCGGTGCCGGCGTCGAGCGCCATCTGGACGTTGGCGGGGAACACGGCGACGAGAAGCGCAGCGGTCAGCGCTCCACCGATCCTGCCGGTGCGCCGGCTCGACAGCAGCGCGCCGCAGGCGATCTCGGCCGCCCCGCTCAGCATCACCACGCGCCGGGGATCGCCCGCCCACCGTGGCACGATGCGCTCGTAGGCCGCCGGTGCGACGAAGTGGGTGACGCCGGAGCCCGCCATCAACCCGGCCAGCGCCAAGCGCGAGCTTCTCGCGCCACGCGACTTCGACGACTGACGCTCGACCCTCGGCCGGTCCGGCATCGGCGCGCAGGTTATGCGCCGGATCCCAGGACCGCCCGGACCAGCCGCGCGACCACGGCTCGGGCGCGTGCAGGATCGTCGTCCCACTCCCTGCGGAGCGTCTCCCACGTCGCCCACGACGAGACGGTCGCCAGCGCCTCGGCGGCCTCGGCCCGGACGGCGTCGGGGAAGCGGGCCAGCTCCGGCGCGAACACCTGCTCCACCTCGGCGCGGAGGGACGCAGAGCCCGCACGCATCGCCTTTCGGATCTCGGGGGCGAACGGCCCGTGGACGCCGGCAGCGACCCGGAAGGGAGTCATCGCCTCGAGCAGGTTGGCCCGCTGCTCGACGAAGCGGGCGATGCGGTCGTCGAGCGGCAGCGCCGCATCGATGGGGACGACCAGTGCGGCCATGCGCGCGGCGATGTTCTCGGTGACGGCGATGTGCAAAGACGGAAGGTCGTCGAAGTGCTGGAACACGGAGCGCACGGAGACGCCGGCCCGCTCGGCGATCCGCGGCGCGGTCGGCCGCAGGTCGCCCTCCTCGACGAGCGCGATGCAGGCGTCGACGATGGCCTCGCGCGTGCGCAGGGCCCGGGCGGCACGCCCGTCGGCGGGCACGGTGGGTAGCGCGGCTTCTTGCACTCGCCCTGCAGGTTATCCGGGCGCGCGGGGGGCGACGGGTGAGCCGTGGTGCAGCACCATGAGCCAGCGGCCGTCCACGCGGCGGAACATGTTCACGGCCGCCACGGTTCCGTCCACCCGCTCCCCGATCAGGTTCTCGTCGACGGTCACCCAGGCGAGCTCGCCGGCCAGGTGCACGCGCTCGTCGGTGAGGATGAACTGCAGGTGCTGGGGCCCGCCGAACAGGGCGAACCACGACCCCGCCACGGCACCCCACCCGTGCAGGGTCTTCCACCCCGGGTGGGTGCACACCACCTCGTCGTCGTGCACCCAGACGTCGGACATGGCGTCGAGGTCCCGGGCCTCGAACGCCTCGTAGAAGGCCCGGTTGGCGGCCAAGACCGCCTCGACGTCGACCAACTCAGGCATCACGCCGACCCTACCGCCGCCGACCCGGGCGCCGGTTGGGCCGCCGGCCGGGGCCACTGCCAGCATGGCGGCGTGCCCCCGATCCAGCAGGTGCCCTCGACCGACGGCGTCACGCTCGCGCTGATCGACCTCGGTGGCGAGGGACCACCGCTGCTGTTCTGCCACCCCACGGGGTTCCACGGGATGGTCTGGGCACCGCTGGCCGAGCGCCTGGCGGGGGTGGCCCACTGCTGGGCCGTCGACTTCCGTGGCCACGGCGACAGCTCGGTGCCGGCGTCCATGGACTTCGCCTGGGAGCGCATGGTGGACGACGTCCTCGCCGTCGTCGACCACCTGGGGACTGCCGCCGTGAAGGCGGTCGGCCACTCGATGGGTGGCGCGGCCCTCCTGATGGCCGAGATGCGCCGACCCGGCACGTTGGCGGGGCTCTGGCTGTACGAGCCCATCGTCATGCCCAGGTTGGACGGCGTGCCGCCCTCCAATCCGATTGCCGCCGCCGCCAGGCGGCGCCGTCGCTCGTTCCCCGACAGCGACGCCGCCTACGCCAACTTCGCCGCCAAACCGCCGCTCAACGCGCTCGACCCGGCGGCGCTGCGCTCCTATGTGGACCATGGGCTGCGCCCGAGCCATGCCGCCGACGGCGACCACGCCGTCGAGCTCAAGTGCGCGCCCGAGGTGGAGGCCCTCGTCTTTGAGAACGGCGTCGCCGCCGACGCCTTCCACCGTCTGGGCGAGGTGCGGATCCCGGTCACCGTCGCGGCCAGCGAGGACGGCGGTGCGCCCGCACGGGTGGCGCCACTGATCGTCGACGCCCTCCCCCAGGGACGCCTCGAGCTGTTCCCCGAGCTGACGCACTTCGGGCCGATGGAGGATCCGGCCGGCATCGCCGCCGCCATCCGCGCGGCCCTCGACCTCGGCTGAGCCGAGCCGCCGGCGGGGTCCGCCGCTGGTGTCATACCCCGCGCCTACTGTCAGCGGCATGGCGTTTCCGGTGCCGCGATCGCTGAGCCCGTCCAAGGTGTCCTCGTTCACCGATTGCGCTCTCGCGTTCCGGTTCTCTGTGATCGACCGGCTGCCCGAACCGCCGTCGCCGGCGGCCACGAGGGGCACCATGGTCCATGCCGCCCTCGAGCGACTCCACCTCCTGCCACCCGCCGACCGCACGGTCGACGCCGCGCTGGCCTGCCTCGCGGACGCCGCCGTCGAGCTGCGCGACGACCCCGAATACGCCGGTCTCGAGCTGAGCGCCGACGACGAGGTGGAGTTCCACAGCGAGGCTGCGCAACTCGTGCGCAACTATTTCCGGCTCGAGGACCCTCGCACGGTGCGGGCGATCGGCCTCGAGCTGATGCTCACCGTCGATGTCGACGGCCTGCCCCTGCGCGGGATCATCGACCGCCTCGAGCTCGACGGCGACGGCGGCCTCGTGGTCACCGACTACAAGACCGGTTCCGCGCCGTCGACACAGCACGAGCGCAAGCGCCTCTCCGGCCTGCACATCTACTCGCTCCTCTGCGAGGAGCTGCTCGGCGTGCGGCCCGCCAGGGTCCAGCTGCTCTTCCTGCGCGACCCGTTGGCGATCATCACCGAGCCGACCGATCGCTCGACACGCGGCACCCGGCGCACGCTCGGCGCCGTGTGGCAGGCGGTCGAGCGAGCGTGCCACCGCGAGGACTTCCGCCCCCAGCCTTCCCGGCTGTGCGAGTGGTGCGCGTTCCGGGCCTACTGCCCAGCCTTCGGTGGCGACCCCGACGCCGCGCGGGTGCTGGCCGAGCGCGCGGAGGCCGAGCCGTCGCCGCAACTGGAACTCGAGCTCGCCTGAGCGCGGCAACCGTCCCGATGGCGGGCCTCCTCGACGACGTCAGCCGGGCGATCGGACGCTTCGACGGCGCCATCGACGACCGCGTCGACCGCCTCCGGGGACACCCGCACGTCGACCGGCTGATGTACGCCGCCTCCGAGCTCGGCGATTTCAGTTTGATCTGGCACCTCGTCAGCACGGGTCGTGCCCTCGCCCCCGATCGCCGCCTCATCCACGCCGTCAGGGTCGCCGCCATCCTGGGCGGCGAATCGGCGTTGGTGAACGGTCCGGTGAAGAGCCTGTTCCGGCGCCACCGGCCGGCCTGGGAGCAGGCGAGGCCGCTGCGGCTGCGCCGCCCGCGCACGTCGAGCTTTCCCTCGGGCCACGCGTCCGCGGCCATGACCGCCGCCGGCGTGCTGAGTCAGGGCGATCCGCTCTGGCCGCTCTACTACGCGATCGGTGCGGTCGTGGCGAGCAGCAGGGTGTACGTGAAGATCCATCACCCCTCCGACGTGATCGCGGGCGCCGTCCTCGGCGTGGCGCTCGCCCGCGTCGCCCGTCGCGTGTGGCCATTTCCTTCGGTGCCGGAATGAGTCGACGGGCCGGCCCGTTGACCCAAACCGATGACTGACTTCGCCGTGACCTGGGACTACCGCTGCCCGTTCGCGCGCAACGCGCACGAGCACATCATCGAGGCGCTCCGCGCCGGGGCCCCGTGGACCGTTCGCTTCGTGCCCTTCTCGCTGGCGCAGGTCCACGTTGCCGAGGGCGAGCCCGACATCTGGATCCGGCCGCAGGACGACTCCGGCCTCCTGGCCATGCAGGCGGCCGTGGTGGTGAGGGACCAGATCCCCGACCGGTTCCTCGATGCCCACGAGGCGCTGTTCGGACTGCGGCACGACGAGGGCAAGCACCTGGAGGACCCCGCCGAGGTCCGCCGCGTCCTGACCGCCTCGGGTGTCGACGCCGAGAAGGTGTTCGCCGAGATCGAGGGCGGGGAGCCGCTCGAGCGAGTCAGGGCGGAGCACACGGCCGCCGCCGAGGATCACGAGGTCTGGGGGGTCCCGACCTTCATCGCGGGTGAGGGGGCGGTCTTCGTGCGGCTCATGGAGCGCCCCCGCGGCGACGCCGAGCTGGCGACCCGCACGATCGAGCGCGTGGTGGCGCTCCTGACCGATTTCCCCGAGCTCAACGAGTTCAAGCACACTTCGCTGAAGCGCTGAACATTCGCTGAGCTGCCGCCTTCACGCGGCGGCGGGGACCCTCAGCCCGGCACGGGGACGTCGAAGTCGTCCCGGTCGTCGCTGCCCGAACCCGGGTTGGCGAGCAGCGTCCGCACGTCGAGCAGCAGGTCGGCCACCTCGTTCGAGGACACCAGCTCACGGTGGAGCAGATCGCCCAGGCCCTTGTCGATGACGGCCAGGGCCTCGCTGATCGTCTCGTCGAGCGTGTGGGTCTCGGTCATCGACGCCCACAATACCGGTCGCTCGACAGTCGGCGACGACAGCGAGAGGCGAATCCGTCACACCGCCCCGGCGTGTCCTGGCCCACTGGAGCCGACGATTGGCTAGCGCAGCGCCGCCAGCTCGGCCTCGATGCGCGTCAGGCGGCGCTCGATGTCGCTGATGCGTTCGGCCAGGTCGGCCGCGTCCTCGGCCACCGTGAGCTGGGGAAGTGTGGCAAGGTGATTGCCGCCCATGTCCGGTGGCGGGGGCGGCGGCGGCAGGTCGGGGTCCTGCCGCCAATCACTGGAGCGATAGCTGGACCGGGTGTCGGGCGGGAACGGCTCAGCCGCGACCCGGGCGGCGGACAGGGCGCGGCTCTCGAGGGCGTCCGCCAGCCGCTGCTCCAGCTCGGTGATCCTGGCCGCCAGGTCCCCGTACGAGGGCGGTGCACCCTCCGCCGCGACGCCGGCCGCCGATCCGTCGGTACGCCGCCGGGGGTCTGGCCCGGTGAGAACCTCGACCCACCGGGTCTCGCCGGTCCCGCCATCATCCTCCATTCGGGCCGCGAACGGCGTCGGGGTGCGGGCGGCGAGCATGTCGAGGACGGCGTCGACGTCGGTCGGGTCGGCGAACGGCGCCAGGCGCCTGGCGCGTTCGCGCACCTCGGGCACCGTCTGGGCGCCGTGAAGCAACAGGGTCGCCAGCACCGCCAGGTCTCCCCGCCCCAGGCGCCAGCGCTCGTCGGCACGATGGCGGTAGCGGGTGGTCCGCTCGCCCGGGGCCCGCGCCAGGACGAACCGTGCCAGGCCCTTGGACTTGAGCGCCAGCAGCGTGTCCTCCACCGTGCGGTCGTCGTAGGCGACCACCGGACTCCGCCCGCTGGTCTGGTTGCAGGCGAGGCGCAAGTCGTTGAGGCTGACCGGATACGCCTCGGGGGCAACCGCCTCCCGCTCGATGAGGCATCCGAGCACGCGCCCTTCGGCCTCCGACAGATCCATACGAGGTCGATGGTATGTGCACGCAACGCCGGCGCGCGGCGGCTACTAGGTTGGGCCGGCCATGGGAATGGACCGACCCGGAGTCACCTTCGCATCCCTCATGGCCCTGGGGCCCGACCTGGCGGTTTCGACCGCCCGGACCGCAGCCGAGCTCGGCTACCGGAGCTTCTGGACCGCCGAGACGACCGGGCCCGAGGCGTTCTCCCTGCTCGGCACCGTCGGCCACGCGGCGCCGGGCCTGGACCTCGGGACCGGGGTCCTGGCTCTGCAGCTGCGCACGCCGATGGTGGTGGCCATGGCCGGCGCCACGCTCCAGGCTCTGGGGCCCGACCGTGACGTCCTGCTCGGCGTCGGCATCTCGTCGCCGGTAGTGACGCAACGGTGGCACGGCGTCCCCTACGGGGACCGCCCGCTGGCGCGGGTGCGCGAGTACCTCACGCTGCTCCGCGCCTGCCTGTCCGGCGAGAAGGTCGACTTCGCCGGCGACTTCTACCAGGTCAGGGGCTTCCGGCTGGGCGTTCGGCTGGGCGACCGCGTTCCCAAGATCGTGCTCGGCGCCCTGAACCCTGCCATGTTGCGCCTGGCCGGCGAGCTGGCCGACGGCGTCCTCCTCAACTACCTCCCGGCGTCGCACGTTCCCTGGTCGGTCGAGCAGGTGCGCAAGGCTGCCGCTGGAGCCGGAGGCACGTGCACCGTCTACGCCTACGTCCACGCGGGCGTGTGCGAGCGCGACGAGGGCATCGAGCTCGCCCGGCGCGACCTGTTCTCGTACGCCGTCGTGGACAGCTACGCGCGCAACTTCGAGCGGGCCGGGTTCGGCGACGAGGTGCGGGAGATCCGGGCGCGCTTCGCCGCCGGCGACCGTGAGGGGGCGATCGCCGCCGTGAGCGACCGCATGGTCGACGCCATCGACGTGATGGGCGACGCCGACGCAGCCCACGCCACGATGCAGTCCTACGTGGACGCCGGCGTCGAGGTGCCGGTCCTGATGCCCCTACCCTGGGGCAGCGACCGGCGAGCCTCGGCCGATGCCACCATCCGGGCGGCCATCGGGAAAGGTTGACCATGGAGCTGCGTGACCGGATCTGCGTGGTGACCGGCGGTGCCAGCGGGATCGGCCAGGCCATGTGCCAGCGCTTCGCCGCCGAGGGCGCCCGCGCCGTGGTCGTCGTCGACAGGGACGCCGACGGCGCGCTGGCCACCGCCAACGCGCTCGGGGCGCGTGGAACCGCGCTCACCGCCGACGTCACGGTGGAGGCGGACGTCGAGGCGGTGGTGGAGCGCACCGAGGCCGAGATCGGCCCCATCGACCTGTTCGCCTCCAATGCCGGGATCCTCGGCTTCGGCGGCATCGACGCGCCCGACACGGTCTGGGAGTCGGTCTGGTCGGTCAACGTCCTCGCCCACCTGTACGCGGCCCGAGCGATGGTCCCCCTCATGCTCGGGCGCGGCGGCGGCTACCTGCTGTCGACCGCATCCGCCGCGGGGCTGCTGAGCCAGCCCGGTGACGCGCCCTACTCGGTCACCAAGCACGCGGCGGTGGCGTTGGCCGAGTGGCTGGCCATCACCTACGGCGACCTTGGCATCAAGGTGTCGTGCCTGTGCCCGATGGCGGTCGACACAGCCATGCTGCGGGGCGGCGCCGGCTCGCCGATCGAGGGGGCCGGGGACCCGCCCGCGGGAGCCGAAACCCAGGCCGCGGCGGTGGCGGGCATCCTGGCGCCCGATCGGGTTGCAGACACCGTGGTCGCGGGCATCCGCGACGAGCGCTTCCTGATCCTCCCCCATCCCGAGGTGGCCACCTTCGAGCAACGCAGGGCGGCGGACAGGGATCGCTGGCTGGCCGGCATGCGCCGGCTGAGCGCGGACCTCGCGTCGGGGACGCGCCGGGTCGGCACCCAGGCTCAGCCGCCCACCGGCTGATACCTTCGGCCTGACGAATCCGTCAGTAGGGGGAGAGCAGATGCGCGGATTCAAGGCAAGCGCAACCGCGCTCGCAGCCTTGGTCATCGCCGTCGCGGCCGGCACGTTGGTCCCGGCCGGCGCGACGACCGGGTCGGCGTCGGCGCCCGAAGGCGACAACCGGTTCGAGATCACGGTGCTTTCGGGGCGCGCCGATCAGGTGTCAGGCGGCGACGCCCTCGTGCAGGTCAAGGTGCCCCGCACCGTGGCGCCCGGCGACGTGGTCGTCGAGCTCGGCGGCACCGACGTCACCGACGCGTTCGGCGCGGGTGGCGACGATCGCACGCTCGTCGGGCTCGTCGAGGGCCTCGAGGACGGCGACAACACGCTGACGGTGAGCGCCGAGGGCGCCAACCCTCGCGGCTCCCAGTCCCGGCTCACGCTCACCAACCACCCCATCGGCGGTCCGATCTTCTCGGGCCCGCAGCAGCAGCCCTTCGTCTGCACCACCGCTCGCGCCCGCTTCGATGGGCGACCCCTGCTGGGCCAGCCGCTGGTCGACAACCAGGATCGGATCGGCATCCCCGTCGCCGCCGAGGACGCCCAGGGCGGGTACCCGCAGGACGGACGGGGCTACCCGACCGCCGAGGCCGAGATCGTCGGCTGGAGCAAGGACTGCGCCGCCAACACCCGCGTTGGGTACGTGTACGGCGCCACCGGCGGGCAGTTCCGCTGGCTCGACGATCCCACCGGACCGCTCCCGGCCGACATCGCGACGGTCACGACGGTCGACGGCCAGACGGCCCCGTTCATCGTCCGTTGGGAGCGCGGCACGATCGACCGCTTCATCTACAGCGTCGCCATGCTGGCCCCGGCCGGTGAGGCCGACCCGGCCGCGCCCGATGACTCGCTGTGGAACCGCCGCCTGGTCTTCAGCCTCGACGGGGGCGTCGGCATCGGCCACTTCCAGGGCACGACCAGCACCGGTTCGATGCTGCCCGCCGATCTCCTCGGCAAGGGCTACGGCGTCATGTGGTCGAGCGGCACCCGCACCAGCACCCACTACAACCTGCAGGTAGGGGGCGAGACCGCGCTCATGCTCAAGGAACACACCGTCGAGACGCACGGCGTGCCGGACTACACGGTCGCCGTCGGCGGGTCGGGCGGGGCCATCCAGCAGTACGTCTACGCCCAGAACCATCCCGGGCTGATCGACGCCGCCATCCCCCAGTACTCGTACTCCGACATGGTCACCCAGACGATCCACGTCGGCGACTGCGAGCTGCTGGAGCACTACTTCGACGTCAGCGGGCGCGCCAACCCCCGCTGGAAGGATCCGGAGGTGCGCCAGGCGGTGATGGGGCTCAACGCCACCAACTTCCCCAAGAACCTGTCCCAGGGCGAGATCGACCAGTGGAACGGCCTGTACGGGCTGTACGGGCTCCTCGGCTACCAGGTCATGGACCGCGATCCCGCCTCGCCGGCGCCCGCCCTCACCGAGTGCCGGGCCAGTTGGTTCGGCCTCACCCCGCTGACGCTCAACCCCACGTTCACCAACGTGAACGACATCGACAAGCTGGCGCAGGGCACCGCCGGCGTCGAGTGGACCCACTGGGGTGACACCGTAAACATCTACGGGCGCGGCGACGACGGGTTCGCCCGGGTGCCGTGGGACAACGTCGGCGTGCAGTACGGGCTGCGGGCGCTTGTCGACGGCGTGATCGCGCCCGCCGACTTCCTCGACCTGAACGCCCAGGTCGGCAGCTGGAAGAACACCGCGGAGATGGTCCCCGAGGGCTTCCCGTTCCAGGGCGCGTTCAGCCCGCAGAACTTCGACCCCTGGAGCTCTCGCAACATGAACCGCAGCCCCGACGGCGGGGTCACGCCCGCACCGCGCCACGAGGGCGACCCCGACGCCATGCGGGCCGCCTACACGTCGGGCATGGAGTTCCAGGGCGACATCGACATCCCCATCATCGACTGGCGGCACTACCTGGAGGACGAGCTGGACATGCACCACTCGCACCAGTCCTTCGCCACCCGCCAGCGCATGCTCAACGCCGACGGCGACGCATCCAACCAGGTCATCTGGTTCACCGACGCCCGGCCCGCCCGGGCGTTCGACCAGACGCCGATGGCGTTCGAGGTGATCGACGAGTGGATGGCGAACATCCACGCCCACCCCGAGCGGGGCGTGGCCGGCAACAAGCCGGCTCGGGCGGTCGACTCCTGCTTCGACACCAGCGGCAACCTCATCGCCTCGGGCCAGCACGTCTGGGACGGCATCCTCGACGATCGCTCAGCCGGCGCCTGCACCCAGCGCTTCCCCGTCTACTCGTCGTCCCGCCGCCAGGCCGGTGGGCCCTACGAGGGCGGCGTGTGGAAGTGCAAGCTGCAGTCGGTCGATCGCGCGATCGACAAGGGCCTGTACGGCGACTGGCGGCCGAGTACCACCGAGAAGGCACGGCTCGAGCAGATCTTCCCAGACGGTGTCTGCGACTTCACCAAGCCCGACGTCGGCAAGCCCAACGGCCCCAACTGAGCTTGACGTCGCGCCCGAACGGCTGCCCCTCGCGCTCGCGGAGCTGCACCGGGGCCTGCCGGTCGGGGGCGTGCTCGACCTCGCGGTCGGCGCCCGTGGCGGGCTCGATCGATCCGGCTTGGATGACGACCGGCTGCGCGATCTCCTCGTCGGCGCCGGCTTCGAGCCCCTGGAGCCGGGACCGGCGGCCCCCCGGCGGGCGGGCGCGGGCGCGCCGGGCCGGCTGGTGGCGCGTGCACGACGGGCCCGGACGCTGCCCGACACCGTGGGCGTGGGGATGCGGCTGCTCGTCTGCGGGCTCAATCCGAGCCTGTACGCCGCCGACGCAGGCGTGGGCTTCGCCCGGCCTGGCAACCGGTTCTGGCCGGCGGCGCTGGCGGCGGGGCTGGTGACCGTCGACCGCGACCCCGACCACGCACTCCGCCACCACGGCGTCGGCATGACCGACATCGTCAAGCGCGCCACGGTGGCCGCCGACGAGCTGACGACTGCGGAGTACCGGAGCGGGCTGACCCGCGTCGAGCGGCTGGTGCGCTGGCTCCGCCCGGATGGCGTCTGCTTCATCGGGCTGGCGGGATGGCGCGCCGCCGTGGATCGGCGGGCGCAGCCGGGCCTCCAGCCCGGGGGTCTCGCCGACGTCCCCGCGTACGTCATGCCGTCGACCAGCGGGCTCAACGCCCGCACGTCGCTGGGCGAGCTCAGGGCCCACCTTCGGGCGGCGGCGGCGCTGGCTCGGGTCAGTCGCCCATCTCGGCGAGGCGCGCCTGGGACTCGTCGGCCGCCCACGAGAAGACACCCTTCGACATCGTCGACAGCTCCTCCGCCGACCGGGCGCTGAACACCTCGGCCCGCACCTGGTGGACGCCCGCGTCGTCGGGTGCCGCCTGCGCAGCCAGCTCGGCCAGGTGCCCCGCCAGCCGCAGGTCCCCGGCCGCCGCCAGCTCGGCCGCACGCTCGGCCAATCGCCCGGCACCGCCGGCCAGCGCGGCCAGCTCCCCTGCGAGCTCGCCCTCCGGCGCGGGCTTCAGGTGTGCCGGGTTGCCGTCGTACCAGCCGCCGTAGAGGCGCCAGACGGTCCGCACCACGAACTCGGGCTCGTCGTAGACGGGCCGCAGGTAGGGGCGGTCGAGGAGATCGGTAGGCGCCCGTACGGTGTGCACGATGTCGTCGAGCCGGGCGCCCGAGTTCATCAGCTCGAGGGTCTGATCCACCAGGCTGTCCAGCAGGTCAGCCGTCTCGGTGAGCGCCCGCCGCACCCGCTCGGCGCCCGCGATGGGCCAACCGTGACCGGGCAGCAGCAGCTCGGGTTCGAGCGCCACCATCTCCCGCAGCGCGATGGCCCAGTCCCTCGGGTAGCGCTGCACCTTCTGCGGATTGCCGCAGTTGGGCGACGCCCAGATGAACAAGTCGCCGGTGCAGACCGCGCGCCGCTCCGGCAGCCAGATCCAGGTGTGATCGTCGGTCTCGCCCCGGCCGTGGTGCAGCTCGAAGCGCTCGCCGCCCACCTCGACGTCGTGCCGCCGGACATAGGTCTCGTCGGGATAGCGGTACTCGGTGGGCCACTGCAGGCCCGGAATCTTGAACTGCCGGGCGTTGATCACCGCGTTGTAGCCGGCGGTGAGGCGGTACCGGTCGAATCGCTCCGACACCAGCTCGTGGGCCACGACCCGCGGCCGCGGGCGACCGTCGGCATCGGCCTGGTCCTCGTAGGGACCGAGGCCGAAGACGTGGTCGATGTGGCCGTGCGTGTAGAGCGCCGCCACCAGCGGGAGGTCGGTCCAGGCCCGCATCTTGTCGAAGTTGGCCCGGGCCAGGAATTGGCTCCCGGTGTCGATGAGCACCAGCGACCCGTCGGCCACGACGCCGGTCACGTTGCCGAACGCCGTGATGAACGCGACGCCGGGCGCGACCTCGTCGAGGTCACTGTTCACCGCCACCGGATGCACCTGCTCCACCGAGACCTCGCCCGCCCAGAGCTTGTCCGTCACCTCGAGCGCACCGCGACCCATGGTGCCGACACTATGACGACGCCCGGCGTCGCTTCCCCCGTCCGCAACGTTGGACATTGATCTGCATCAGTGCGGTACGTAGCAGCGCCGCCACCGGAATGGGAATGGGCGGGCGAATGCCCTGCTCGGACGGGCAAGGGACCGCGGAACGTGGCTTACGGATGGGGGGCCGCCCACCTGTTGTGTTAAGAATTGGGGTCCTATGGAGGATCGGGTCTGGGGCGATCCGGCTGGTCCAGCCCTGCGCAGCGGCCACACCAACGGTTCGGGCGCTGCTGGCACCACCCTCCCCCGCGCCGGCGCAGACGGCCGCGACGCCGGGGGCACGCCCATGCATCTCAAGCCGTCCCCGATGGAGAAGCGCCGCAAGCGGGGTCCGATCCGCCGGGCCATCCGCACGATGATCGACTACCTCCCCCGGGGCAACACGCTCGACGACGAGACGTTCCGCCGGCGTCACCTGCTGATGTGCTGGGTCCTGGGCCTGCACCTGCCGGCCCTGTTCGCCTTTGGCGTGTGGCAGGGCTACGGCGTGGAGCATTCCGCCCTCGAGATCGCCACGCCCGCCGTGTGCCTCGCGTTCGCCCGCGTGGCGCGCAATCGCCGGCTGGCGGCCTTCTTCGTCACCGCCGGGCTGGTGTTCTGCTCGTCGGTGCTGGTCCACCTGTCCGGCGGGACGATCGAGGCCCACTTCCACTTCTTCATCCTCATCGGCCTCATCGCGCTCTACCAGGACTGGGTGCCGTTCCTCTGGAACGTGATCTTCACGGTGCTGTCCCACGGGCTGGGCAGCACCATCGCCGCCGACCTGATGTTCAACCACAGCGCCGCCCAGAACCGGCCATGGAGTTGGGCCGCGATCCATGGCGTGTCGGTCCTGGCCGCCTGCATCGGCGTCATCATCTTCTGGAAGAACACCGAGCTCGAGCAGCAGCGCAGCAACCAGCTGGCAACCGACCTGGCGGCGTCGGAGCTGACGGCCGTCCAGGCCGAGGCTGCCCAGCGCCAGTCGATCTCGGAACTGTTCGTCAACCTCGCCCGCCGCAACCAGTCGCTGCTCGACCGGCAACTGGCGCTCATCTCCGAGCTGGAGCAGCACGAGAACAAGCCCGAGGCTCTTTCCGACCTGTTCCAGCTCGACCACCTCGCCACCCGCATCCGGCGCAACGCCGAGTCGCTGCTGGTGCTGTCCGGCGACGAGCCGCCACGCCTGTGGGGCCGGCCGGTCCCACTGTCCGAGGTCGTCCGCGCCGCCGCCGCCGAGGTGGAGGACTACCCGCGCGTCGAGGTGCTCGTCAGCGACTACCTCGAGGTGTCGGGGCGGGTCGTGGCCGACCTTTCCCACCTCCTGGCGGAGCTCATCGAGAACGCCACCATGTTCTCGCCACCGACCTCCGGGGTCCGGGTGCGGACCCACCTCGTGCCGGGCGAGGTGCGCACGTTCCTGCTCAGCATCGAGGACACCGGCATCGGCCTGTCCGATGAGCAGATGCGGGAGGCAAACGAGCTGCTCGCCGACCCGCCAGACCTCGATCCCCGTCGCTCGACGCTGGGCTTCCACGTCGTGGGTCGGCTGGCCCTTCGCCTCGGTCTCCGCGTGAGCCTGGCCCATACCCCCGGCGGCGGGGTCACCGCCCTGGTGACGCTGCCGCCGGAGGTCGTGAGCGAGCGGCGGTGGCCGGCGCCCGAGGTGACGGCGCCGGCCTACGCGGCTCCTGCGTTCGCCGGCGCCGCGGCCTACGACGGAGGCCCCTGGTTCGTCCAGCACCACGACATGGCCCAGGCCTACCTCGCACCGGAGTCGGCGGTCGCCGTGGCGGCGCCGTTCGCCGGCGCCATCGCCCCGCCCGACGCGCCGCCCGGCCCCTCGTTCGCGCCTCCCCCTCCGCCCTTCCAGGCACCCGCATCGCCCTTCGCCCCGCCCTTTGCGGCGCCATTCGAGGCGCCGGATGCGCAGCCCGTCCCGCCGTTCGCCGCACCAGACCCGGCTCCGCCTGCGCAGTCCGTCCCGCCGTTCGCCGCACCGGGCCCGGCGCCCGCCCCGGCTCCTACCGCCTCGTCGCCGATGACCGTCGACGGACTCGTCCGCCGGGTGCCCGGCGCCAGCCTGGCGCCCTCGCTGCGCAAGACCCCGACGCCCGACGGCGCGCCTCCGGCCGCCGCCGGCGGCACCATTCCGGCGGACTGGCGTCCCGGCGAGCAGGCCAGCTCGATGTTGTCGCGCTTCCAGGCCAACCAGCGGGCGGGCCGGGCCGCAGCCGCGGGCGTGCCTCCGGTGGACATCGAGACCAAGGCGGAAGAGGGCGGACCGTGACCAACGGCCACGACGGTGGGGAGCTCGATTGGCTGATCAACAGCTTCGTCGACCGCATCCCGGGCGTGAGCAGCGCCCTGGTCGTGACCACCGACGGCTTGGTCCTCGCCCATTCTCACCGGATCGCGCGGGACACGGCCGACCAGCTGGCCGCAGTCACATCGGGCCTCGCGAGCCTCACCGCCGGTGCGGCGAGGTGCCTCGAGGCCGGATCGGTCCAGCAGGTGATCGTCGAGCTGACACGCGGCTACCTGTTCGTCACGACGATCGGCGACGGGTCGGCGTTGGCGCTGATGTGCGGCACCGACTGCGACATCGGCCTCATCGGCTACGAGATGAGCCTGCTGGTCACCCGCATCGGACAGGTCCTGACGCCCGCACTGCGCGCCGACGGCCAGGTCATGCCCCCGCGATGAACCCGCTGCCCGACGACCCGCGCCTCGTGCCCTTCTACGCCCTCACCCAGGGGCGCACCCAACCGGACGGTCGCGAGCTGCCATGGGAGACGATGGTCGTGACCACCGGTGAGGGTCGGGCCGCCCAGGACAAGCTGCACTTCGAGCAGCGCGCGATCGTCGACCTGTGCGGCCGCTCGGTGTCGGTGGCCGAGATCGCAGCCCACCTCGGCGTGCCCCTCGGGGTCGCCGCGGTGCTGGTGTCCGACCTGCACACCGCCGGCTACCTCGCCGTTCACCGGCCGAGCGTCTCCGACAGCGGCCGACCGCGCCGCGAGATCCTGGAGCGCCTGCTTCACGGCCTGAAGGCACAGGTGTGAGCGGGTATTCCCCCCCGGGCGTGGACGCACCGATCCCGGTGAAGATCGTGATCGCCGGGGGCTTCGGCGCCGGCAAGACCACGTTCGTCGGGGCCGCCTCCGAGATCGCGGCGCTGAGCACCGAGGCGGCGATGACCGACCTGTCCGTGGGGATCGACGACCTGTCGGCCGTGCGGGGCAAGTCCACCACCACCGTCGCCCTCGACTTCGGCCGGCGGACCATCGACGAGGGCATGGTCCTCTACGTGTTCGGGACGCCGGGCCAGGACCGGTTCTGGTTCATGTGGGACGACATCACCCGGGGGGCGGCCGGCGCGATCGTGCTCGTCGACACCCGCCGCATCGCCGACGGGTTCGCCGCCATCGACTTCTTCGAGGACCGGCGCGTGCCGTTCGTCGTCGCCGTCAACCTGTTCGACGACGCACCGCGCCACCCGCTGGAGTCGGTTCGCGACGCATTGGCGCTCGGAGCGGACGTACCGCTGGTGGCCTGCGACGCGCGCGACGGCCGTTCGGTCGTGCCCGTGATGGTCACGCTCGTCGAGCACGCGCTCGCCCGTTCGATGGCCTAGGCCGCGAGGTCGTCGTCGGTGGCGGTGACCTCGGGCGCGGGCTGTCCGTAGATGTCGAAACGGCGGAGTGCGAGCTCGGCCAGGCCCGCGAGCGACAGGCCCACGGCGATCCCCAGGCCGGTGGCCAGCAGGGTGTGGTCGTGGAACGTGGTGCCGCCCAGGTAGCCGAGGGAAGCGCCGAAGGCCGCCCACAGTGGACCCGCGAGGCACGTGATGGCGCTGAAGCGTGCCAGCGGGAGCCGGAGCCGTCCGCTCATGAACGTGCTGGCGGTGCGCCCACCGGGCACGAAGCGGGCCACCAGGAGGACGGTCGGCCCCCGGACATGCAGTTGTTGCGCGGCCCAGGCCTGCAACCGGGCGACCTTCCCTCCGGCGCGCCGGAGGCCACCCCTGCTCGTCCATCGCCCGAGCCCGTAGGACATGTGATCGCCCACGATCGCCCCGGCCGCCGCCGCGAGGCCCACGGCGACGATGCTGAGCCGGCCCTGCCATGCCAGCACCCCGGCCAGGATCACGGTCGCCTCGCTCGGCAGCAGCGGGAAGACGACGTCGAGCGCGGCGAACCCGAAGACCAGCAGGTACGCGAGGAGGCCGAGTCCGGCGAGGGCGTCGAGGTCGATCATGGTTGCCGCCCGGGGCATGCGGAGCTCCGCCGAAGCGCATGCATGGTTGCCACCGTACGGGCACGACAGCCGCGAGGGCATCGGGGATTTCCCCGAGGCGACCGGCGGTCAGCGGGGCGCGAGGTCCCGGATCGCCTGGCGCTGGTCGTAGCCGAACGGCAGCAGGGCCAGGGCCGGCGTTGACACCCCGTTGTCCACGTACCGCTGGATGTGCTCGCGGCACTCGTCGGGCTTGCCCCACACGATCAGCTGGTCCACGACTTCGTCGGGGATCGCGGCCAACGCCGCCTTGCGGTCACCCTCCCGCCACAACCGCCACATGTCCCCGAGCCGATCTCCGCGCCCCAGCCACTGGTGGAACGCGGCGTAGACCGGCACGTTGAGGTAGGCCGCGATCGCGAACCGTCCCATGCCCCGCACCGTGTCGGCGTCATCGCTGGGGGCCACGAAGATCCGGGCCACGATCTCCGGGGGCGTACTGCCGGCTGCGTCGGCCCGGCCCCCCGCCGCACGGTGCACGATCGGCGCCACCGTGGCCACGTCGTCGGCGGACAGCCAGTTGACGATGGCGCCGTCGCCCTCGCGGCCGGCCAGCCGCAGCATGCCCTCCCGGAGGGCGGCCACCAGGATCGGCACCGGCTCGGGGGGCACCACACCCAGCTTGAAGCCCCGCACCGAGAAGGTCTCGTACTCTTCCGTAACCTTCTCGCCGCTCAGCGCCCGGCGCAGGAAGCGCACCGTGTCGCGCGTGCGTTGGTAGGGCCGCTCGAACGGGATGCCGTTCCAACCCTCGACGATGACGTTCGACGACGTGCCCACCCCCAGCGCCACCCGGCCCGGCGCCGCCTGTGCGAGCGAGCCCACGCTCTGCGCGAGGCAGCCCGGCCCCCGTGTGAACGCAGGGACGATGGCCGTGCCCAACCGCAGTGACGGTGCCCAGGCGGAGGCGAGCGCCAGCGGCGTGAAGGCGTCGGCGCCGTTGGCCTCGGACGACCAGACGTCGGTGTAGCCGAGGTCCGCCAGCTCGACGACCCAGTCGCGCTGCTCGTGCAACGGGACGTTGTCGAAGGGAATGGTCATGCCGTAGCGCTGCATGACCGGATGCTGTCACATGCGTCGTTCGCCGCCCGCCCGCACGATCGTCGACTGGCTGGCCGTGGCCAGGAGGGTGCCGTCCTCGGCCCAGATGTGGACCACACCATGCCCGAACCCGTGGGCGACCGCGTCGATCCGGATGTCGAGGAGCACCCACTCCGTCGGCACCAGCCGGTAGACCCGCAGCGTGTTGTCGAGGCTGCTGTTCCCGCCACCGGGCAACCCGAGCGCCTGGCTGATCCCGAAGGGAACGTAGTCGCCGAGGATCGCGAGGCTGGCACCGGACGACAGGTCCAGCAGGTCGGGCATGCGCGCCCATACTGACGACTGCCCCCCGGAAACCGGGTGTCCGTCGAGGTCCTCCCACGCGCGGGCCCGGGCCAGCCGCACGTCGATGCGGTCGTGGATCGACTCCCCCGTCGGCACGCGCGGCGGGCGGACCGGGCAGTCGTCGGGACGGGGGACGTCGGGCCTGGTCACCCAGACGCCCGCGATCTGGTCGCCGCGCATGCCCAGTGCGGCGTTGACCGTGAGGATCTCGGTGTCGGCCACGTGGCCGACCACCCGGGCTTGCGTGACGTGCTTGCCGGTCACCGCCAGGGTGACGTCGATGTCGAGGATCGACGGCGGCCGGGCGTACGACAGGTACTGCGCGGTCGCCCAGATCACCGGGCGCTGGCCCGTCTGCTCCATGGCTGCGATGGCGGCGCCGAGCGCGCACCCGCCGAAGAGGAACGGGGCCCCGGTGGAGATGCCGGGGGTGACCGGCAGGACCCAGCGCGTCGGGTTGTGCGTCGGTTCGAGTCCGAGCCACTTGCGGGCATCCATCGGGGCGACTCTAGGTGCCAGACTCCCTGGCCATGACCGACACCCCCTGGCAGGGAGACGCCTGCTCGCTGGTCGACGCCTTCCGGTCCGGTGAGCGCAGCCCCAAGGAAGAGCTCGAGCTGGTCCTCGCCGCGATCGATCGCAGCGCACTCGACGCCTTGTGTCACCTCGCCACCGAGGACTCACGGCGGGAGGCCGCGAAGGCCGACGTGTCGCTGCCCTTCGGCGGTGTTCCCATCGGCGTCAAGGAGTTGGAGCCCGTCGAGGGTTGGCCCCGGGCCGAGGGCAGCCTGGTGTTCGCCGACCGGGTGGCCGACCACACGACGACCATGGTGCGGCGGCTGGAGGGCGCCGGCGTCGTCAAGGTGGGGCAGACGACCGCGAGCGAGTTCGGCGGCCTCAACGTGAGCGTCACCAAGCTCCACGGCGTGACCCACAACCCGTGGCAGCACGGACGCACTGCGGGCGGGTCGTCCGGTGGATCCGCCGCCGCGGTCGCCGGCGGGCTCCTGCCGATCGCCACCGGTGGCGACGGTGGCGGCTCGATCCGCATCCCCGCGGGGTTCTGCGGCCTCGTGGGGATGAAGGGCACGGCGGGCCGCATCCCCCGCGGCCCCCACACCGAGATCGCACCCCTCACGGTCGTGGTCGGATGCGTGGCGCGCTCGGTCCGCGACGTCGCCCGCTGGTTCGACGTCTGCTCGGGCTACGACCCTCGCGACCCCTACAGCCTGCCCCGCATCGACGGCTGGGAGCGCGACCTCGGCAGCCGTGCCCTCGATGGCCTCCGGGTGGCCATCGTGCCCGACCTCGGGAACGCCGTGGTCCGGCCCGAGGTCGAGGCCGTGGTGCGGGACGCCGGTGAGGCGCTGGTGCGCGACGCCGGGCTGCGACTGGTCGACACGGAGGTGCGCCTGCCGCGCCTCGGCTTCGAGTGGGCGATGTCCAACCTGTCCCAGATTCGCCGGGTGCTCGACAGCCTGTGGCCGGCCTGCAAGGACGACATGACGCTGGAGATGGCGTTCGGGCTCGACCTGGCTGACCAGATGTTCAACCTGGAGATCGCGGCCAGGGTCGAGGCGCAGCGCACCGAGGCCAACGAGCGCATGGCCGACGTGTTCGACGACGTCGACGTGCTCGTCTGCGCTACCAACCCCGATGTGGCGTTCCCCGCCGACATCGGCATCAGCACCCGGGTGGGCGACGTGCCGGTGGGCCCGGAGAACAACGGCCTCCTGACCATCCCGGCCAACATCGTCGGCAACCCCGCCATCTCCGTGCCGGCGGGCACCGTGGACGGCCTGCCGGTCGGAATGCAGCTGATCGGACGCCACCACGACGACGCCCTGCTGCTCGACCTGGCACGCGTCGTCGAGCGCGAGCGGCCGTGGCCGCTGGTGGCCCGGGGCGCGCCCGTTTGAGGGCTGCGGGGGCACCGCAGGTGGCACCTCGTCGGCGGTCAGGCCATCACGATCCGGCGCGCCGTCACCCGGTAACCGGCGCGCTCGAACGCCGCCGCCATCGGGCGGTTGCCGGTATCGGTGTCGGCGATGATCCGAGCCGCCCCCTGGCCCACCAGGAACCTGGTGGCCTCGGCCAGCAGCCGGCCGACATGGCCGTGGCCCCGCTGCTCGGGCACGACGCCGATGTACGCGATCACGAACGCGTCGTAGTTGCGCGACGGCATGACCACGCCTGCGAGCGCGCCGTCGGCCGTGTGGGCCAGCCGCCACCACTCCCGGGGCGCCGGCATCCACTCGAGGTCGTCGAGCTGGATGCGGGCCGCGGCGGCGGCGCCGTGGCGCTCGATGTCGCGCCGGGCGTACGCGTCGAGCGTCCCGACGTTGACGCGCTCGAGGACCGCCAGCAGCTCGGCCTCGTCGACCGGAGCGAACGTCAGCCGGTCGTCCGGGGTCGGTAGGCCCGTCATCGCCGCCACCCACTCGATCCGCAGTCGCTCGACGAACGGACGCAGGCCCGCCTGGCCGGCGGCATCGGTCCGCTCGTCGACGTCCCGGCGGACGTCGGCGCGGTCGTGCCAGTCGGCCGGCAGGAACAGGTGGTACTCGGGGAATCCGCCGCCATCCGTGTGGACGTGTTCCGCGGCGACGCGCAGCAGCTCCCCTCCGACCGCGACCCGATCGTGCGGCCCGGCGAGGTCGAACCAGTCGAGCGCGATGGGGTGCTCGGAATCGGGTGCACCCCACCACGCCGCCCGGGCCACCACCCGGCCGTCCCGCTCGGCCACCCACGTCCACTCCGGTCGATAGTGGTTCTTGGCAGCGGTGGCCAGGAAGTCGCGACCGGGTGGGCCGTAGGAGGCCCCATCCAGGGCCAAGAAGCGGCCGAGATCGGCGGCGGCGAGCGGGCGGATGGTGAGGTTCGGAACGGTCACTTGCGCCTCCGCGGCCGGTGGCGGACGGCCCAAATTGTCACACCCCCTTGGGATACTGGGGCCATGACCAAGCAACTCACCCTCATCGCCGGCTCCCGCCGAGGTCGGCCACCCGCTTGGCGGCTCGACGAACAGACTCGCGAAATCGGGCGCAAGGGCCTCGTCGAGGCCCGGGCCGC
>JBKOUY010000104.1:0-7013 GCA_046723645.1 Actinomycetota bacterium
TGATCGAACCGCAGAGACGCAAGCGGCTAAAGGGCCTGGGGAGCGTGCGCGTCTCGCGCCTCCGTTCGGCTGGCCGCTAGCCCAGCCGCCACGACCGAAGCCCGGCCGTCCTGCCTCCCGCGCGAACCGGTGGTCCTCAGCGGTCGATGTGCCGCAGCCGACCAGACACGAAGCGGCGCGAGGATGCGGCGGTCTCAGGATCCCCACGTAAGGGGTGGTCAGGACGCGACGGCGATCACCGCGCCGTCGCGCGACGGGATTGGTGGCCTCGGCAACCAATCCCGCGGCAGGTTGTGTCTCACGCCGGTCGACTATGCAAGCGCCTCGGGTGACCAGCGGGCGCAGCGGTCAGGAGGCCGGAGCGGTGTGCACCGTCGCCCGCTGGGTCCAGCCCTTGGCCTGAGCCAGCCGGTCGGCGATGTCAATGAGCCGCCGGACGGCCGGTGTGGTGCGTTCGGCTGGCCAGACCAGGTCAATGGTCAGCGCGGGCGACGGCGGTGTGAGCGGTATGAGGGTCAGACCACGCGGGAGCTGGTGTCCGAGCGACCGGACGACCAGTCCGACGCCGCGGCCGCCGGCGATGTTGCCCCACACGGTGGAACCGGCCTGTTCGTCGAGACGCGGCTCGAACCCGGCGTCACGGCAGGCGGCGACGACGGCGTCGTAGTAGCCCGGCGACATGGTTTGGGGCCAGAGCTCGACGGGCTCGTCCCCCAGGGCGGCAAGCGGTATGTGCTGCTCAGCGGCCAGTGGATGGTTCTCGGCGACGGCGGCCACGAACGGCTCCTGGCGGAGGGTGTGCTGGTTCAACCCCATGCGGTGGCCGACATGGGGCCCCAGGGCCAGATCGACGCGCTCGTCGGCGAGCAGCCGCTCGATGTCCTCTGCGAAGACCTCCCGTGGCCTCACCTTCAGCTCGGGATGCTCGGCCGCCACGGCGTCGACCAACGCCGGCAGCGTCTCATAGACGGTGGCAAGGGTGTACGCGAGCCGCAGGATTCCCACTTCACCGCGCGCCGCGGCCTGCGCTCGCCGCGCGACGCGCTCGGCGGCGCTGAGCGCTCGCCGCGCCTCCTGAACGAACGCCTCACCGGCCGCGGTCAGCTCGACACCCCGGCTGGTCCGGTCGAAGAGCTGCACCCCGAGCCCGTCCTCGACCACCCTGATCTGCTGGGACACGGCCTGCTGAGCGACGTGCAGCTCGAGTGCAGCGCGCGAGAAGCTCCGCGCCCTTTCCACCGCCACTACGTAACGCATCTGGCGCAGGTCGGGGGTCACCATTCGCGACCCTATATCGCTGCCGGACAAGCTGAGCTTGTGGCCGGGAGGTGGAATCGCTTTTGGACATGAGTACCGGGCGGCGTTCCACCCCGGATCGAAGCCTTCGAACGCTGGATCATCGAGATCGGGGCCCGCGGGGCGGAGCCGCCGACCTACGAGTCCGGGTCGACCGGAAGGCCGAACAGCTCGAACAGGGCCGGGTCCAGGAAGACATGGATGGCGCTGATCCGCCCGGCAACGATGTCGAGCACCTGGATCGAGAATGCCGTCGGCGGCGCTCCCGGGGCCTGCGGCCTGTAGACGGCCACGGCCGGCGATCCGTTGGCATAGACCGGCGTGAGTTGCTCCTGGCCGAGGGCGTCAACGGCCACAAGCCAGCGGCGAATGTCGTCGGGCCCTTGCATCCAGAGTTCGAACGGCGGCATATCGAGGATGGCGTCGTCGCGCAACAGGCCAACGAGCGCGCCGACGTCGTTGCGCTCGAAGGCGTCGATGTAAGCAGCGAGGAGCTCGCGATCGCTCGGCAAGGGCTGGGTCGGCGCCGCGTCGCGGTCCATTGCTGGGAGCGCGGCGCGGGCGCGGCGGAGCGTGCTGTTGACCGCGTCGGTGCTCGTCTCCAGCAGGGCTGCCACCTCGGCGGCACGCCAGCGCAGCACGTCGCGCAGGATGAGCACCGCTCGCTGCCGGGGGGCAAGGTGCTGCAGCGCGGCGATGAATGCCAGCCGCACCGACTCGCGCGATACGGCGCGCTCGGCGGGGTCACCGTCTGCCGGCAGGACCAGGCTGTCGGGTGCCGGTTGGATCCAGGTGGCCTCCGGCCGGGCATCACCGCGACGGAGCTCGCCGGACGCGACCGGCGCAACGTCGATTGGCAGGGCGCGCCGCGAGCGCCCCCTCAACATGTCGATGCACACGTTGGTGGCGATCCGGTAGAGCCATGGGCGCAGCCCGGTTCGATCCTCGAACGTCGGCAACGCACGCCAGGCGCGCAGCATCGCGTCCTGGACAGCGTCTTCGGCTTCGTAGATCGAGCCGAGCATCCGGTAGCAGTAGCCGACCAGCTCCCGGCGGTACTGCTCCAGCTGCTCGGCCGGGATGGCAGTGCCGGCGCTGTCCGCGCTCACCACGTCAGCGTAGGACCGCCGCAGTCACGCGGCGGCGGTCAGTCCCGCCTTTGTCAGCAGGTACGCGCCGGACGCGTGCTCCGCCCAGGTCACCAGGTCGACCGTCGCCTTGCCGACGTCCTCGGCCGTCAGGCCCGGGCCGAAGCCCGCGAGGTAGTCCTTGACGTCGACGCCGTCGCGACGGGCGTACGCCGCCACCGCCTCCGATCCGAGCTCAGTCGCCGGTGTCAACCTCGGCAACACGGAGATGAACCGGATGCCCAGCCCCGCCCGCTCCGACTCGTCCGCGGCGTAACCGGTGATGAACCGGATCGTTGACTTGGCCCCCGCGTACCCGCCGCTGAGCGGTGAGCCCGCGACCGCCGCACCGCTGGACATCGCGATAACGGTGCTTCCCGGGTGGAGCGGGAGAAGCAGTGCCTCCCGGATCCAATGGAATGCCTGTTGCACATCTACGTCCCAGTTGCGGCTGAACGTCTGCCACGTCTGGTGCTGGATCGGGCGCATCAACGGCGGAGCGCCGGCGTTCAGGATGAGCGTGTCGGGCCGATACTGCTCGATGAGAGTCCCGGCGACGACCGGGTCGGCGACGTCGGCCACCTCAGTGGTGAGCGTGCCGCCCAGCTCATGGCGCAATGACGCGAGCAGCTCAGCGTTGCGGGCCACGGCAACCACGTTGGCGCCCTCGGCGTGCAGCGCCGTGGCGATCGCCCGGCCGAAGCCCCGGCTCGCGCCCGTAACTAGCGCAGTGGAACTGGTCGGATCCGATGATGTCATCTCGAGTCCCCTTTCGGGCTGGGTGGGGTCGACGCCCGTCGCAGTTAGAACTGCTCGCCCCGCCAATAGTCGTCGCGCCGCGGCACGTGGCATCCAGCCGCCCGGTGGCCGACGACTTTTCTGCGACATGGCAGTTGCATCTGGTGGGAAGCGCGACCCACGCCTCCCCTCCGAACCCAGAACGACTCGGACGATCCGAGCGACGGACCCCCAGACGGAGAGATTCAATGACAATCGACAGGACCGTGCTCGTCACCGGAGCCAACCGCGGCATCGGCCAGGCGTTGGTCGAGGAGGCCTTGAGGAGAGGCGCAACGCGGGTGTACGCCGGTACACGCCAGCCCTTGACCCACTCGGATGGGCGCGTCACACCTCTGACCCTCGATGTGACCAACGCAGAGCAGATCCGCGCTGCGGTCGACGCCGTCGAGTCCCTCGACATCCTCATCAACAACGCCGGCGTCGCGATGTACGACGACTTGAGCGATCGTGCCGCCCTCGAACAGCACCTCGCCGTCAACCTCTTCGGCACGTACGGCGTGACCCAGGCGTTCCTGCCGGTCCTGACGCGTTCTCAGGGAGCCATCGTCAACGTCCTGTCCAACTCGGCCCTGGCCGCCTTGCCGGTCGTTCCCGCCTACTCGATTTCCAAGGCGGCCGCATTCTCGCTGTCACAATCGCTGCGCGCCCTGTTGGCCAGCCAGGGTGTCAGGGTCCACGCCGTCCTGGCCGGCCCCGTGGACACCGACATGTCACGGGACCTCGACGCCCCCAAGGCCTCCCCGACGTCCGTCGCCCGAGCCATCTTTGACGGCGTGGAGAACGGCGACGAGGAGATCTTCCCCGACCCCATGTCGGAGTCCCTGGCCGGGAGCTGGCGCAGCGGGGCGGTCAAGGCGCTCGAGCGTCAGTATGCGGCCCTCGTCGACACAACGCCCATAGCGTCCTGAGCGGACACAGTCACCGAGCTGCGGAACCCCGCTCCGTCAACCCCGAGAACGGCGACTTGCCGGCGCCGAGCAGCACGGCGTTGATCATCACCCGCAGTTCGTCGACGAGTCCCTGCGCCGGCGGCCTCACCGTCAGGTGGAGGCTGCCGATGATGACCAGGTCCTTGCCGTCCTGGCGATGCGGCACGCTCTCCCCGACCCGGCCGACTGACTGTCGGGGATGTCGCCGGGGATCCGCCCAGTTCCCGGTCCCCCTGTCAGCCGGGGAGTCGGACCTCCTCGCCGCCGTCGAGGCCGGCCGTGATCTCGATCCAACCGTCGGCCACCAGTCCGGTGTCGACCGGAACGATTTGGTCGGGACCGTCGTCCTGCGCAACGCGCACTGCGGGCGAGCCCTCGTCGTCGACGATCGCCGCGACGGGCACCGCGATCACGCCGTCACGCCGCGCGTCGACCAGGGTCACGGTGGCCACGACGCCACTGCGCCGGTCGCCGGAGCCGGAGTCGCCGATGCCGACGGCCACCGTCAGCTGGACCTGCCCCTCGGTGACCTCGCTGCCGATCCCGATCACCGTGCCTTCGGTGGTGGTCCCGTCGGCCCACTCCAGCTCGACCGTCGAGCCGGCGGTCCAGCCGCCCGCCTCCGTGGCGTCGACGTCCGCCACGACGATCCGCTGCTCGGAGCCGACGGTCATCACCGGCGACCCGGCTTCGAGCGTGTCGCCCACCGAGGCGTCGTGGCCGAGCACGTCACCGGGCGCCGTCAGGAAGACGACGTCGCCGATCGTCACGACGCCATCCGGGGCAGCGCGCCCGAGGTCTGTCTCCCAGGCTTCGACCGCCGCTGCGGTGTCCGCCGTGAAGGTCTCGTCGACAGCGAGATCGTCGCCGTAGCCCATCGCGAAGAGGTTCTCCTCCAGTTGACGGACGTCGGCGCCGTCGTCCACGCCCTGCTCCAGCGTGCGCCACGCCGGCAGATCACCGATCAGGGCGACGACCGGCTCCTGGTCCGCGGTGTAGAGCACCGTGCCGCGGTTGGCCGTGGCGCCCACGTCCAGCAGGCTGGTCAAGATCGCCGACGGCGCCTCGCCACCATCTCCCCCATCGCGGCCGTCCCCCCCATCGCCGCCGTCCGACGGGCCGTCTCGTGTCGCACCGTCGCCGCCACCGGGGGCGGCGGCGTCGCCCGGGTCGGGATCCCCGCCACCGTCGGTCCCGCCCGCCGGACCGGCATCGCCAGCCGGTGGCGACGACGTCCCGCCACCACCAGATCGGGGCCGCGTGGTCGGGGTACTTGACGGCGGGGGGCTGGTGGTCGACGTCGTGGACGTGGTCGTGGGGCAGCGAGTGGTCGAGGTGGTGCTCGACGACGACGTTGACGTGGAGGAAGTCGTGGTGGGGGCGCACGGGCTCGTGGTCGACGTCGTGCTCGATGTGGTGCTCGACGAGCCGGTGCTGCTGGGCCCCGTCAGGTACGCCACGGGATTGACACCGCCGCCAGTGTCACCGCCCTCACCGCCCTCACCGCCCTCACCGCCCTCACCGCCCTCACCGCCGTTGCCGTCGGAGCCGCCGCCGTCACCGTCGCCGCTGCCGCCGTCGGACGGAATTGCCGCCGCGTAGGCCACCGTGTACTCGTCGGAGCGTTGCAGCGAGCCGGACGCATCGAGCGTGGTGGCGAGGTCCCGCGGCTCGGCGACGACGGTCGGGCCGAGCCCGCCATCGTCGGCGGCGCCGTTCCCGCGGGTGACCACGGCCAACAGGACGGCGCCGACGACCAAGGGGGCGACGATCAGCAGGGTGGTGCGCCAGCGATCGAACCGGTCGCCAACTGCTCGAGCGAGGTCGAAGGCAGGCATCAGACGGTCCTAAGGGCATCGGTGGGGGCAAGGCGGGCGGCGCGCGTGGCCGGGTAGAGGCCGGCGACCGCCCCGATGGCGAGGGCGGCCACGACGCCACCGGCGAGGCCGACGACCGGGACGACGATCCCCCAGCCCCGCGCCGTGTCGTAGGCCGCGGTGATGGCGGCGCCGAGCAGCACGCCGGCGAGACCCCCGGCGGCGGAGAGCAGCAACGCCTCCGACAGGAACTGCACGCTCACGTGTCGCCGGGTGGCGCCGAGGGCCCGGCGCAGGCCGATCTCGGAGCGGCGCTCCAGCACCGATACCACCATGACGTTGGCGATGCCGACCCCGCCCACAAGCAGCGCAACGGCCCCCAGTCCCAAGAACAGGGCGGTGAAGGCGTTGCTGGCGGCGGCCCGCGCCTCGATGGCGTCGGACGGGCGCGACACCTCGACCTGGTCCGGGTTCTCGGGGTTGGCCGTCGGTGCGATCACGCCTTGGACGTCGTCGACCTCGTCGGGGTCGGTGCGGAGGTAGACGGTGCCGGGCGCCTCGGCGGCGCCGAGCTCGGCGATGGCGATGTCCCGGCCGATGATGGCCGAGGTGTCGAGGTCGGGCGCCAGTTCCAGGGGTTCCATGATCCCGATCACCGTGAACCACTGTCCGCCCAGCCACACCTGGATGCCGTCGCGGACGTCGGTGATGCCGAGGCGTTCGGCTGTGAGTGACCCCAGCACAACGACGGGCAGGCCGGCACGGGCCTCGTCGAGCCACTCACCGTCGGCCATCTCGCCGACCAGCGTGTCCAGGAGCTGGGTATCGGCGGCCTTGACCGTGATGCCGCCGGTCTGGTCACTGGGGGCGAGGTCCGTCCGCAGCACGGTGGCGTCCACCGACGTCACCGACGACACCTCTTCGACGGGTCCGATGCGGCGCAGCATCGTCTCGGACGTGGTCGGCAAGACCGGATCTTCCTTGCCGACGAACCCCCCGCCGGCCTCCACCACCAGCAGGTTGGTGCCGAGCCTGTCCAGTGC
>JBKOUY010000140.1:0-14316 GCA_046723645.1 Actinomycetota bacterium
GCGGCCGTGAACAAGGCCCTGGGGGAGTAGCGCCGCCCCGGTAACGGCGCCTACACCGGCCCGTTACCCGCTGGCTAATAGACGTCCGGTCTACTTCCGACCACGGCGACGATGACGGCGGGTCATCTCGCGGGCGGACACAGAGGGCGGACATGACACAGGAACTCGTGCGATACGTAATGATGGCGTCGGCCTCCGCGGCGGTGGTCGGCGTGATGTTCGAGGGGGTGCGGCGGCGGGTTGCTGGCGTGCGGCTCGACCGGCAGCTTCGCGAGCAGCACCTTCGCCCAGCTCACCTCCGTCGAATCCGACGCGTCACGGGCAACGGAGGCCTGCCGATCGGCACCGTCATGGTTCACCGGGACGCCCCCCACCTCGTGGGCGTTGTGCGGCGGCAAGCGTCGACGTGAGTGAGACGGAGAACGACACCGCCATCCTGGAGCAGCCGCGGTGTCAGCAGCATCTACGGACGATGGAGCAAGAGGCGGCGCCGTGAGTGGGCGCCGTGGCGACTCACGGGAATGACTCAGCGAGGCGGCGAAGTGCTGGTCAGCTCGTCGAGGCCCTGCAGGAGGGTGTTCCAGGACAGCGTGGCGCACTTGATCCGCACCGGGAACTTCACCACGCCCCGCAGCGCCTCGAGGTCGCCGAGCTTCACGTCGGCATCAGTCTCCTCGCCGGGCTCGCCGTCGCCATCCCCGTCGGGGGGACCGTCGAGCGACTGCTCGTGGATCGACATCATGCCCTTGAACGCCCGCGAGAGCGCCCGCACCTCATCGAGGGTCCTGCCCTTGATCGCCGACGACATCATCGATGCTGACGACTGGCTGATCGAGCAGCCCTGGCCGCTGATGCGGATGTCCCGCACCGTGTCGCCCTCGACGTCGAGGTAGAGCACGACCTCGTCGCCGCACAGGGGATTGAACCCCTCCACCCGCGTCGCCGGCGGGGCGTCCAGCTCCCCCCGGTTCCGGGGGTTGCGGTAGTGATCGAGGATGATCTCCCGGTAGAGGTCTTCGAGGCCCGGCATGCGGTTCGCGATCCTATCGGCGACGGCAGGCGGTCAGATTGCGAAGAAATCGGACGCGGCGTCGATGGCGTCGCCGAGGGCATCGACGTCCGACTCGTCGTTGTACACGTAGAGCGAGGCCCGGGCGGTGGCGGCCACGCCCAGCTCGCGCATCAGCGGCTTGGCACAGTGGTGCCCCGCCCTGACGCACACGCCGTGCTGGTCGAACACCTGGGTCATGTCGTGGGGGTGGAGGTCGCGGTAGGTGAACGACAGGACGCCACCGCGCTCGGCCGGCTCCGAGGGGCCGTGGATCCGCAGGTCGCCGCCGAAGCGCTCGGTGAGGGACCGCAGCGCGTATCCCGTCAGGCCGACCTCGTGCTCGCGCACCGCCTTCATGCCCAGCCCGCTCAGGTAGTCGACCGCGGCGCCGAGCCCCACGGCCTCGGCGATCGGCGGCGTGCCGGCCTCGAACTTCCACGGCAGCTCGTTGGGCGTGAAGCCCTCCTTGGTGACGTTGAGGATCATCTCCCCGCCGGTGAGGAACGGGGGCGTGGCGTCGAGGATCTCCTCGGTGCCCCAGAGGACGCCGATCCCGGTGGGGCCGCACATCTTGTGACCGGTGAAGGCGGCGAAGTCGGCACCCCAGGCGGCGACGTCGGTGGGCACGTGCGGCACGTGCTGGCTGGCGTCGATCACGGCGATGGCGCCCGCCGCGTGGGCCACGTCGACGAGCCGCTCGACCGGGTTGAGCGTGCCCAGCACGTTGGACATGGCGGCGAACGACACCACCCGTGCCCCGTCCACCAAGCGGTCGAGGTCGGTCAGGTCGAGGTGGCCGTCGGGCCCGACGGGGATCCAGCGCAGCTCGATCCCGAGCTCGGAGGCGAGCTGGTGCCAGGGGACGATGTTGGCGTGGTGCTCGAGCTCGGTGATCACAACGGGATCGCCGGCCCGCAGGTTGGCCCGGCCCCAGGCCTTGGCCACCAGGTTGAGCGCCTCGGTCGCGTTCTTGGTGAACACCACCTCACGCGGCGAGCCGGCGCCGACGAAGCCGGCAACCTTGGCCCTGGCCCCCTCGAACGCGGCGGTGGCCTCCTCGGCGATCAGGTACGTGCCCCGGTGGACGTTGGCGTTGGACTGCTCGTAGTAGCGCTCGATGGCGTCGAGCACGGGGCGGGGCTTCTGGGACGTGTTGGCCGAGTCGAGATAGACGAGCCGCTGGCCCCGCACCACGCGGTCGAGGATCGGGAAGTCCTTGCGGATGCGCGCCACGTCGAGGCCTCCCGACGGCGTCGCGGCCCGGCTCAGCGGTGTCTCGTTCAGCGCCATGCGTCGTAGCCCTCTCGTTCGAGGCGAGCCGCCAGCTCGGGGCCACCGCTGTCGACAATACGCCCGTCGATGAGGATGTGGACCCGATCGGGCCTCAGGTACTCGAGCAGACGCTGGTAATGCGTGATCGCGAGAATGCCCAGCTCGGGTCGGTCCTTGCGCACCTCGTCGACGCCCCGGGCCACCACCTTGAGCGCGTCGATGTCCAGGCCCGAGTCGGTCTCGTCGAGGATCGCCACCTCGGGCTCGAGGATCGCCAGCTGCAGGATCTCGTTCCGCTTCTTCTCGCCCCCGGAGAAGCCCTCGTTGAGGTAGCGGTCGGCGAACGATGGGTCCATGTCGAGTCGCTGCATCCATTCCATGATCGCCAGCCGCAGCTCGAGCACGGACAGGTCGATGCCCTTGCGCGCCGAGAGCGCCTGGCGCAGGAAGTTGATGACCGACACGCCCTGGATCGCCTGGGGGTACTGGAACGCCAGGAACACCCCGGCCTTGCCCCGCACGTCGGTGTCCCAGTCGGTGATGTCGTCGCCCCGGAACCGGATGCGGCCCTGGGTGATCTCGTACTCGGGGCTCCCCAGCAGGGCGTTCGCGAGCGTCGACTTGCCGGAGCCGTTGGGGCCCATCAGGGCGTGCACCTCGCCGGCGCCGAGCGTGAGGTCGACCCCCCGCAGGATCTCGCCACCGTCGCCCGCGGGGCGGACATGCAGGTCGTCGATCTCGAAGAGGGCCTCGGGCATGAGGGCCAGTGTATTAGCCCTATGCGCGTAGGAGAAATACCCCCTTGCCGGTTCCGGGTCCACGAGTAAGGTCACCGGCGATGGGCTCCCCGGTTGGAGGTGGCCTCGGCCACTCGGCGGCGGGCGCTCCCGTGACCCTGGTCGATGGGGCGTCGTTCTGCATCTCGGGGGCCGCCGGCGATATCGCCGTCGACGCCGAGGGGCTGATCGTGGCGGGCCACCGGCTGCTGTCGCGCTGCGTCATGACCGTCAACGGCCGGCCCCTGGTGCGGGTCGACAGTCACGTCGACGACCCGTCGGCCGGGACGTTCGTGTGCCGGGCGCGCGGGTCGGGCGCCGACGGCGGAACCGCCGACGGGACGATCGTGATCCGGCGCCGCTTCCTGGGCGATGGCATGCGGGACGACGTCGAGGTCCGCAACCCGGGCGAGGAGGCGGCGTACGTAGAGGTCGCCATCGAGCTCGCCGCAGATCTGGCGAGGGCGGACGTGCTGCGCGACGGCGGCGTCGGCGCCGAGCCTGTCGAGCCGGAGCTCGAGGGCCCGGGCGGGGACGGCGCCGGCACTTCGAGACGCACCGAGCTGGTCCTCGCTCGCGGCCACGGTGCCGCGCGGCTCGGGTGCCGGATCGGCGCCGCCGAGGGCGTGACGATCAGGCGGGGTCGCCTGGACTGGGAGGCGATCGTTCCCGCCCGCGGCGCCCGGTCGTTCAGCGTCGTGGTCACGCCCATCGTCGCTGGGGCGGAGCTTGCGCCGCGGTACCCGCTGGGCGCGCCGGTGGAGCGGAGCGAGTCCGGCTGGCGGCTCGACCGCTGGCAGCGGGGCGTGCCCGAGGTGACGTCCGATCACCACGGCTTGCTCGCCACGCTGCGGCGCAGCGCCCACGACCTGGGGAGCCTCCGGGTCATCGACCCGGACTTCCCCGAGCGGGCCGTGGTCGCGGCCGGCGCCCCCTGGTTCCTCGCGCTGCACGGGCGGGACGCCATCTTCGCGGCCTACATGAGCCTGGTCCTCGACCCGGAGCTGGCGTTGGGCACCGTCGAGACGCTGGCCCGCTTCCAGGGGCGGGACGTCGACGAGCGCACCGAGGAGCAGCCTGGCCGCATCGCGCATCGGCTCGGCTTCGGCTCGATGGGCTTCGGGCAGGGTCCAGGCGGCATCTCGTACGGATCGGTCGACGCCACGCCGCTGTTCGTCATGCTGCTGGGGGAGCTGCGGCGCTGGGGCCTGGCGCCGGAGGTCGTGGACCGGCTCCTACCACATGCCGATCGGGCGCTCGAGTGGATCACCTCGTTCGGCGACCGGGACGGCGACGGCTACATCGAGTACCAGCGGAGCACCGACCGAGGCGTGCGCCACCAGACCTGGAAGGACTCGACCGATCCGATCCGGTTCCCCGACGGCCGACCGGCCCGAGGGCCGCTGGCGCTCGCCGAGGTCCAGGGCTACGCCTATGCCGCCTTCCGGGCGCGGTCCCACTTCGCCGCCGAGGCCGGCGACGCCGCCGACGCGGCCCGCTGGCGGGCCGTGGCCGCGGAGCTGCAGGGCGGCTTCAACCGCGACTTCTGGGTCGACGAGGCCGGCTGGGTGGCGTTCGCCCTGGACGGCGAGAAGCGTCAGGTGGGATCGCTGGCCTCCAACATCGGTCACTGCCTGTGGACCGGCATCCTCTACGAGGACAAGGCCGCCATCGTCGCCAAGCAGCTGGTGTCCGACGACCTGTTCTCCGGGTGGGGGCTGCGGACCCTGGCGGCTTCGATGGGCGGCTACGACCCGATCGGCCCGCACACGGGGGCGGTGTGGCCGCACGACAACGCCGCGTGCGTCGCCGGCCTGGTGCGCTACGGCTTCGTCGACGAGGCGCACCGGCTGCTGATGGCGCAGCTCGAGGCCGCCGAGGCCGACGGCGGGCGGCTGGGCGTCCTGTGCGGGTTCGACCGCAACGACCTCCGGGCGCCGGTGCGGTACCCGGATCCCTGCACCACCCGGGCCTGGTCGGCGTCGGCGCCGCTGTCGTTCCTGCGGTCGCTGCTGCGGCTCGACCCGTGGATCCCGCAGGGCAAGTTGTGGCTGGACCCGGCGCTCCCGGCCGCGATCCGGCGGCTGCGCGTCGAGCGCATCCCGCTGCTCGGCGGGCGGGTCACCGTCACGGTCGAGGGGGACAGAGTCGAGGTGGAGGACCTCCCGCCCGGGATCGAGCTGATCTCGGCACCGCGCCGACCACTGACCGGCGGCAGCTGACCAGGGGCGACGCTCGCCCTCGGCGCCCGCCCGTCCGCCCCCTTGCCTCCCGGGGGGAATACCTACTAAACCTGTAGGGAACCTGGGTTTAGTGGGAGATCGCGGATGCGACGATTGCTGGTGTTCGCGCTGGCCGGGCTCTTCGGGCAACTGGTCGACGGCGCCCTGGGCATGGCCTTCGGTGTCACGTCGAGCACCGTCCTGCTGTCCAACGGGATCAACCCGGCGGCCTCGTCGGCGAGCGTCCACCTGGCCGAGATCGGCACGACGTTCACCTCCGGCCTGTCGCACTGGCGCTTCGGCAACGTGTCGTGGCGGCTCGTGGCCCGCATCGGCGTGCCCGGTGCGGTCGGCGCGTTCGCCGGCGCCACCGTGCTCAGCTCGTTCACCGGCGACTGGCTCACCCCGGCCGTGGCGCTGGTGCTCTTTGGCCTCGGCGCGCTGGTGGTCGTGCGGTCGCTGCGGGGCGACCTGCGGGGACAGACCCGCCACCCCGGCTCGCTGCGACGGCGGTTCCTGGCCCCGTTGGGCCTGGGCGCCGGCTTCCTGGATGCCGTCGGCGGCGGTGGCTGGGGCCCGGTGGCGACCCCGACGCTGCTCACGGCCGGGCGCCTCGAGCCCAGGCTCGTGATCGGCTCGGTGTCGGCGTCGGAGCTGCTGGTCACCCTGGCCGCCAGCGCCGGATTCCTCGTGGGCATCGGCGGCGAGGGCATCCAGGCCTCGCTGGTGCTGGCCCTCCTGCTTGGCGGCGTGATCGCCGCCCCGCTGGCCGCATGGCTGGTCCACCACAGCGATGCGTCGGCGCTGGGGGTGGTCGTCGGCGCGCTGCTGCTCGTCACCAACGCCCGCCTGCTGATGCTCGAGCTCGAGACGCCGGGACCGGTGCGGTTCCTGGTGATCGTCGGCCTGGCCGCGGCGGGCGCCGCGCTCGCCGTCCGCACCGCCCGGAAGTCCCGGGCGGCGCGGGAGGCCGAGGCGGCCGGCGAGGCTGCGGCGGCCCCCGCGGACGTGCGCGGGGCCGTCTCCTTGGCGAGGCAATAACGAACGATCAGCCGGGCACGAGGCAATGGCTGACGGGTTCCGTGAGCCATTGCCTCGGGCTCGTCGCAGTGTTCGTCATTGCCTCCGGGCCCGGGTGGTGTGACCGTCCGGCCGGGGCTCACTCCGCGTCGCGGAGGTCCTCCTTCCACGAGCGGAAGCGGGTGTGCCGCGCGCCGCTCGGGCCCACGCCCTCGCCGGTGCCGTCGGGGAACAGGCGGAACGTGAAGCGGACGCTGAGGTCGTCGGCCCGGGCCACCCAGTACCGGGCGTCGGCGCCCGACGCGGGGCCGGCCCGCCACAGCAGCCACGGACCGATGCGCCGCTTGTAGTCGGCGACCGGCCGCCCGGGAAGGTCGTCGCCCAGCCGCCGGAGTTCGTCCGGCGCCTCGACCCATGCCGAGGCCGGGATGTTCCGGTCGCGCACCGGCGTCGCCGGTAGGTCCTCGGTGCGGATCGGGGTCTCGTCGTATGGCCGCTCGTCGTAGCGGAGCGCGTCGCTCACGCCTGTCACCAGCCCCGGTCGATCCACTCTTGCAGTTGGGGCCGCTCGGTGCCGATGGTGGTGTCGTCGCCGTGGCCCGGGAGCACCAGCGTGTCGGCGGGCAGCGTGAACAGCTTGCGGTCGATGGACTCGATGATGGTGGGGAAGTGGCCACCCGGGAACGAGGTGGCGCCGGGTCCGCCGGGGAACAAGGTGTCGCCGGAGAACAGCACCGGCGAGCCCTCGAGCAGGAAGCTCATCGAGCCGGGGGTGTGGCCGGGCGTGTGGATGGTGCGCAGCCGCAGCCGCCCGACCGGTACGACGGCGTCGTCGTCGAGGATCTGGTCGTAGGACGGGAGCATGTCCGCATCCTCGGCGGTCACGTGCACCTGGTAGCCGGCGTCGCGCATCTCGGGGATGGCCTGGATGTGGTCCCAGTGGCCATGGGTCTCGAGCACGCTGCGCACGCCGAGCGACCGGGCCAGGTCGAGCAGGCGCTCGTGCTCGTTGGCCGCGTCCAGCAGCACCGCCTCGCCGGTCTCCGTGCAGCGCAACACGAAGACGTTGTTGTCCATCGGCCCCACCACGACCTTATGGATCTCGCAGCGGTCGTCCGCGTAGTGCAGCGTGCTCATGTCCGCCAGTTTGCCCGCTACCACGCCGCTCACCCCCACGACGGCCGCGCCACCGGCCGGGAACCTACCGCGTGCGACAAATGCGCAACCCTTCACCACTTAAAGTGGCTCTTGTGTCACGCAACGCGACGTGACATATTTCACGCGCTCTTAGGTCTTGTCCGCTACGTTTCGCGTGGCGAAACTGCTGGCGCTCATGCCCACCGCAGAGCACCCGGAGGACGACAGGCCGACCGCCACGGCTGCCGTCGTCCGCAGCGGCGAGCTGGTCTCGGTCTTGGGGAGAAGCCCGGGACCGGCCGCCCCGGGTTCTTCGAGCGCGGACGCGCCCGTCATGCCGTCTCGGGGGAGATGACCTCGAACCCGAGTGCGGCCGCAGCCGGGATCTGGCGCCGCTCGAACGTCACGTAGCGCGCGGGGCGCGGCAGCCGATCGGCGGCCGCCAGGTGCACGGCGTCGACCGTCCGCAGCCCGTAGGTCGCGCCCAGCTCGACCGCGTGGGCGAGGCAACGCTCGTCCACCGGGACGACGAAGAATGCGTCCCAGTCGTCGCGCAGCCGCCCCCACATGCGCGCGTGCTGGCTCGGCGTCACGGCCAGGCGGTGCAACGCCAGCAGCGTCTCGGAGCGGCAGAGTGCCGACGCGCACCACGCGTCGTCGTTGTGCATCGCCTCGGCCACGAGCTGCTGACCCGGCGCCTGGACGTAGCGCCGCACGAGCGCCGAGGTGTCGAGGAACAGCGTCACGCCGGCCGTAGTGGGCGCTACCGGCCCCGGAGCTCGTCGAGCACGCCATCAGGGCGCACGTCGACCGGTGCGTCCTCGACATCGGGTGCGGCCGGGCGGTCCCGCCGGCGCGGTGGGCCGACGAGCCCGGCCGCGACGAGGTCGTCCAGCCTGACCGCTGGCGCGGCCTCGAGCGGACCGAGCTGGGCGACCGGCATCCCGTCGACGGTCACGACCACGCGCTCGCCGCGTGCGGCGCGGCGAACGACGGTGGCGACGTTGTTCCGCAGCTCCCTGATCCCCACGCGTTCGATGGGCGGACGCTACCACCGCGTAGCACGTGTGTACACACACGGGCTAGACGCCGAGGTCGTGCGCCCGTACGGTGCCGCCCCATGAATTTCGCCTTCTCCGAAGAGCAGGAAGAGCTGCGCCGCATCACCCGCCAGTTCCTCGAGTCGAAGTCGCCCGAGGCCGAGGTCCGGCGGCTGATGGACACCGACGACGGCTACGACCCGGCGGTCTGGTCGCAGATGGCCAACGAGCTGGGCCTTCAGTCGCTGACCATCCCGGAGGAGTACGGCGGCCAGGGCTTCACGTACGTCGAGCTGACGGTCGTGCTCGAGGAGATGGGTCGTGCCCTGCTGTGTGCCCCGTACTACGCCACCGTGGTGCTCGCGGCCAACACGCTGCTGCACTCGGGTGACGAGGCGGCCAAGAAGGCGCACCTGCCCGGTATCGCGTCGGGCGAGACCATCGCCTCGCTGGCCTTCACCGAGCCGAACGGGCGCTGGGACGAGTCCGGCATCGAGGCGACCGCCTCTCAGGACGGCGACGGCTGGCGCATCGACGGCACGAAGATGTTCGTGCTCGACGGCCACATTGCCAACCTGCTGATCGTCGCAGCCCGCACGGCCAACGGCGTCTCGCTGTTCACGGTCGACGGCGACGCCGAGGGCCTGACCCGCACGCCGCTGTCCACGATGGACCAGACCCGCAAGCAGGCCAAGCTCGAGCTGTCAGGCGTCCCCGCCGCCGTCCTCGGCGAGGAGGGCAAGGGCTGGCAGGTGCTCGACCGGGTGCTGGACCTGGCGGCCGTCGGGCTCGCGGCCGAGCAGGTCGGTGGGGCCCAGAAGGTCCTCGAGATGTCGGTCGAGTACGCGAAGAACCGGGTGCAGTTCGGCCGCCCCATCGGCTCGTTCCAGGCCATCAAACACAAGTGCGCCGACATGCTGCTCGAGGTCGAGTCGGCCAAGTCGGCGGCGTACTACGCGGCCTGGTGTGCCGCCGAGCTCAACGACGAGCTGCCCGAGGTCGCCTGCCTGGCCAAGGCCTACTGTTCCGAGGCGTACTTCCACTCGGCCGCCGAGAACATCCAGATCCACGGGGGCATCGGGTTCACCTGGGAGCACCCGGCGCACCTGTACTTCAAGCGGGCCAAGTCCTCCGAACTGCTGTTCGGCGACCCTACCTATCACCGCGAGCTCCTTGCCCAGCGGCTTGGGATCTAGCCCGGCTGCCGGCGTCGGGGGAGGGGCACCCAGCCCTCACGCCGGCTCCAGTGGCGGGACGAGAGGACGGGTGCCGGGCAGATGTCGCTCTCGGGCGCGACGTGCCGCAGGCCCAGCACCCGTGCCATCAGCGTCGCGCGCTCGCATCAGTGCAGGTCGCTGGACGTTAGGTTTGCCGGGTGGTCTGGCTGTTCGCCGTGCTCGCCGCCGTCGCCGTGTTCGCGATCGCCGCGATCACGGTGGGGCGCGAGGCGTTCCGCCTCGGCCACCAGCCCCCGCCGACGATCTTCGACCTGGACGAGGCCGTCGGCCACGTGGCGGACGACCTGCCGCCCGAGGCCCAGGCCCGGCTGACCTACGACGAGGTCCGCACGCTGATCCGGGCGGAGATCGAGCATCTCGAGGCCGAAGGGGTCCTGGCGGCGCCGGGTCAGGAGATCCGGCTAGACGGGGGAGCGACGCCCGAGGTCGTGCTGGCCGACGACGAGGCGGTGGCGGTCGTGCTCGGGCGGGCCGAGGCGGCCGGCCTCGATGTCACCGACGAGGACGTGTACCACGTGATCGACGCGCTGCACGGCTACCTGGCGAGCATCGGCGCGGTCGGGCCCCGCGCCGCCCCGCCGGCCCCGGGCAACGGCCGCGGCGGGTGATTCCGGATCGGGTGGCTCAGCTCCCGCCCCCACCCGTTCCGTCGGTGCGGGTGTTCCCGAGCCAGCTCTCGTAGAGCCCCGCATAGGTGCCGCCGGCGGCGACCAGGTCGGCATGGCTGCCGCGCTCCACGACCCGTCCCTGGTCGAACACCAGCACCAGGTCGGCGGCCTCGGCGGTCGAGAGCCGGTGGGCGATCGACACCATCGTCCGCCCCTCGGCCAGCCGGGCGAGCGCTTCCGTCAGCGCCCGCTCGGTCTCGGGGTCCACGGCGCTGGTGGCCTCATCGAGGACCAGCAGGCCGGGATCGCCGAGCTGCGCCCGTGCCAGCGCCACCAACTGGCGCTCACCGACCGACAGGCTGCCGCCCCGCTCGCCCACGGGCGTGTCCAGCCCCAGCGGCAGCTCGTCCAGCCACCAGGACAGCCCCAGTTCGGCGAACGCCTGCCGCACCTCATCGTCGCCCGACCCGACGCGTCCGACGCGCACGTTCTCGGCCAGGCTGGCGTCGAACAGGAAGCCGTCCTGCGGCACCAGCCGCACCGCCCGGCGCCGCTCGTCGGAGCGGACGGCGCGCAGGTCTATGCCGCCGAGCCGCACCTCCCCGGTCGACGGGTCGGCGAGGCGGCACAGCAGCTTGGCGAAGGTCGTCTTGCCCGACCCGGTCTCGCCCACCACGGCCACGGAGCTTCCCGCCGGGACCCGCACGTCGACGTCGCGCAGCACCGGCACGCCGTCGCGGTACGAGAACCCGAGCTTCGCCACGGCGACCTCCAGCGGACCGTGGGGGAGCGGCAGGCCGGGCTCCGGCTCGGGCAGGTCGATCGGGGTGGCCAGCACCGCCAGCACCTTGCGCCAGCCGGCGATGGCGATCTGGGTCTGGTCGAGGATCTCCGACAGCTCGGCGATCGGGTTGAGGAGGAGCCCGATGAGGAACAGGAAGGCGACGATCTCGCCGACGCCCAGGCCCCATCCGGGGCCGTAGACGACACCGACGACGGCGACCCCGGCCAGCGCAACCGACCCGAACAGGTCGCCCAGCGGGAACATGAGCGCGAAGTAGCGGGCGGCGTCGATGTAGGCGCGGTACTGGCGGTCGATGGCGGCCCGCAGCCGTGACCGGCTGCGCTCCTCGAGCCCGTAGGCCTGGATGACGGCGGCGCCGGTCACCGTCTCCGACACCTCCGACAGCGACTCGCCCACGCTGGTGCGCACCCGGTCCTGGGCGGCGAGCTGACGGCGCTGCAGCACCGGCAGGAGCAGCGCCACGGGGATGAAGGATGCGACGGCGACCAGCGCCAGGCGCCAGTCGTACGCGGCCATCACGCCGATGGTCGCGACGATGAGGAAGCTGTCGACGATCCACGCCACCGCCCCCCACTCCATGAACTGGGCCAGGGTCTCGATGTCGCTGGTGACCCGGGCCACGAGGGCCCCCCGGCGCTGCTCGTTGTGCTCCGCCATCGACAGCCGATGGATGTGGTCGAAGGCCCGCACCCGCAGCCCGAGCAGGCTGTTCTCCGACGCCTGGACGAGGCGGAGGTAGGTGGCGCGGTTGACCAGGTACAGCACGACCACCCCGACGGCCGTGAGCGCGCACGCGGGGTAGACGAAGCCGGGGCGGAACGCCGCGTCCTCGGGCACCCCACGGTCGAGGATCTGCTGGATCAGGATCGGCACCGCCAGCTTGCCAGCGGCGGTGGCGAGCGCCATCACCGCGGTGAAGAGGATGCCCTGGCGCAGCTCCGGCGTGGCCGCCATCCCGCGGCGCAGGACTGCGAGCGCACCGGCGCGGAGGACGTGAGCCTCCTCGGGAGTCGGCGCCGGGTGCGGGCGCTCCTCGTCGCTCACGCCCGGGGGCGCGGACTCGGCCAGCACGGCGAGCGCGGCGTCGTGCGGATCCGGGGCCTCGACCGCAGCGTCGCGCTCGTCGATCGTCACGCCGCATCCCGTTCGTAGGCGCGGGCCAGCGAGGCGTACGCGGGGACCGAGCCGAGCAGCTCCCGGTGGGTGCCGCTGGCGGCGATCCGCCCGCCCTCTAGGAACAGGACCCGGTCGGCCAGCGCGATCGTCGACACCCGGTGGGCCACGACGAGCGTGGTGGCGCGCAACGCGTCCGGGAGGCCGTCGAGGATCCGCCGCTCGACCGTGGCGTCCACCGCCGACGTGGCGTCGTCGAGCATCAGCAGGCCGGGCCGGCGCAGGAGGGCCCGGGCCAGGGCGAGCCTCTGGCGCTGGCCTCCCGAGAGAGTGACGCCCCGCTCGCCGAGCTGCTGGTCGAGACCGAGCGGCAGGCGGTCGACGAAGCGCCGGGCATGGGCGGCGTCGAGCGCCCAGCGCAGCTCGTCGTCGGAGGCATCCCAGCCGAGCGCCAGGTTCTCGCGGACCGTGGCGGCGAACAGGAACGCCTCTTGGAACACGAGGGCGACGGCCGATCGCAACGACGCTGGCTCCACGTCCGCCAGGTCCACGCCGCCGATCCGGACGGAGCCGGCGGTCGGCTGGTAGAGGTGGGCCAGCAGGTGGCAGAGGGTCGACTTCCCGGACCCGGTGGCGCCCACGAGGGCGACCACCTTCCCGGGCGCCAACGCGAGGTCGACGCCCGCCAGGACGGGGTCGCTGTCGGTCGAGTACGCGAAGCTCAGCCCCCGCACGTCGGCGGCCAGCGGCCCGCCGGGCAACGCCGTTCCGGCGCCGTCGGCCGGGGCCGGTCGCGTCGGGGTCGCGAGAACGCCGGCGATCCGGTCGGCGGCGACGACCGCGCGGGGCATCTCCTCAAGCAGGAACCCCACGACGCGCATGGGGAAGGTGAGGATGGTGAACAGCGCCATCGCCTGGACCAGCTGTCCGGTCGTGATCACGCCCTCGGACACCCGCCAGGCTCCCAGGGCGAGCAGGGCGATCGTCCCGAGGTTGGGGAGCGCGTCGAGGACCGGCTCGAAGGTGGCCCGCAGGCGGCCGACGGCGAGGCGCGCGGTGCGCAGCTCGCCGGCGGCGCCGGCCAGGCGCTCCACCTCCCGGGACTCGAGGCCGAGTGTCTTGACCAGGAGCGCGCCCTCGAACGACTCGTGGGCGACGCTGGACACCTCGCCCAGGCGGGCCTGCGTCCGGCTGGCGGGGTCCTCCACCCGACGGCTGTAGATCTGGTTGAGGATCGCGAGCGAGGGGAACAGCGCCAGCCCCACGAGCATGAGCAGCGGATCGATCAGGGCGAGGCTGACGATCGACAGCCCGATCAGCACCACGACGCCCAGCGACAGCGGCAGGGGCATGATCACCGTGATGGACCGCTCGACGTCCGCGTCGGCGTGGGCCAGGAGCTGCCCGGTGGGACGAGAGCCGAAGTACTCGAGCGGGACGCGCAGGTACGTGTCGGTGATCCGGCGGAACCACGTGCGGTGCATGCCTCGCGCCGTCTTGTTGCCGAAGTAGCGGCGGAGCACGACGCCGGCCGAGCGCAGCAACGCCACGGCGAGTATGGCGCCGGCGCTTGCGGCGATCGCCGCGCCCGATACGCCCCCGTTGAACGCGGGGACGATCACCCGGTCCGTGATCTCGCCGAGCAGGAGTGACCCGGCAACGGCCATCGATCCGTACAGCACGGACCCCAGCAACGACACGGCGAAGGGCCGCGGATGCACGCGCACGCTCTCCCACAGCAAGCGCACGCCGCGCCGCAGGAGCGACGATTCGGCGAGGGCGGGCGCGGGGGACGCGCCTGGGTCGACAGCGGTCATGGCCGCTGCGAGTCTGCCGGAACTCCGACCGTTTCACGCCGGGTTACGCGCCCAATGGGTGCGGCTCTGCGACCGACTCTCCGGCCCGACCCCGACCGCCGTCCCTAATGGTGTCGGTCTGCGACCGACCCGTACTCTTCGGGCATGGAGCGTCTGGGCCGGTTCGAGCAGTACCAGTTCCTGGGCGACAAGCGCTCGCAGGTCGTCCACGACGTCG
>JBKOUY010000208.1:0-7730 GCA_046723645.1 Actinomycetota bacterium
CCCCGTCCGGACGAGGCGCAGATTGACGGGCCTGGGGCGGCGTCGATCGTGGCCGTCTCCCTGCATCGCGTGGCGGAAGAGAGCCGTTGTGTGAGCCAAATCGGGACGCCGCCCGAGTGAGTGGTTGCAATTGCGCACACCGTGCGCGTCTGCCACCCATCGGGGGCGGTCGTCGTCAGATTGTCAACAGACGTGCCTCCAATCGGCGATTATTGTTCAGCTCGCGACACGCTCACTGCGCGGCGCACCGCCCCGCCGGAGGTGAACCGTGAGACCGGTGCGAGTGGACATCGTCACGTACGCCCCGACGGTGTTCCGCCACTGCCAGCACTGCGAGGTTGCCTTCGATCAGCTGGGCGTCGGTTCTCGCCTGCGCAACATAGAGGCCGACGAGTCCCTACCCCTCGATCTCCAGCTGGACTACCTGGTCCTGTCGGAATGGGTTCACAACCTGCACGAGCGCCACGGGCGCAAGGTCGCAATTCGCGTCATCGACGCCGCGTCGCTCCAGGGTGTCTGGGCGTCCTGGCGCCACGGCGTGAGGTCGTACCCAGCGGTGGTCGTGGGAAGAAGGGAGAAATGGGTCGGGCAGGACTACCGGGAGCTCGACCCCATCATCGACCGCATGGTCGCTGACGAGATGAGCAAGGGGGGATCTACCAGATGAACTCACTCTGGGTTGTTGTCGTGGGAATCGTGGTGATCACGCTGGCCTACCGCCTGTATGCCAAGCGCATCGACCGCGTCGTGATCCAAGCGGACGCCGACCGCGCGACACCCGCCAAGATGTACATGGATGGCGTCGACTTCGTGCCGACGAGTCGGTTCGTCCTGTACGGCTATCACTTCAAGTCGATCGCCGCAGCGGGCCCGATCGTCGGGGTCATCACCGCCGCCAACCTGTGGGGGTGGCTCCCGGCCATCATCTGGCTGATGGTCGGCGTCAGCTTCATCGGCTGGGCCAGCGACTACACGGCCATCATGATGGCGGTTCGCAACGACGGGAACTCGATGAGCGCGATATCGCATCGGCTCCTCGCGCCACGAGCCCGAACGATCCTGTTCGTCTTCATCTTCTTCTACTTGCTACTCATCGGTGGCGCGTTCGTCGGCATCATGGCCGGCATCCTCGACGCCCGGCCCGACGTGCCCTTCGGGATCCTCATCCTCGCCCTCATGGGTGTGCTCGCGGGGTACCTCATCTACCAGCGCAGGACCGATCTGTTGCTGGTGTCGGCCGTCGTCGTCGGCGTCACGATCTTCGCAATGGCCCTGGGCCCGATCGGTGCGGATCTCGACACCACCCCCGTGGACTGGAGCGAGGGCACCATCAGCGGCGTGGTGACCGACTTCAACGACGCCCTAAACGGCGACGAACCCCTGTACGGCGTCGAGGACCCGACCTTTGCTGACCCGCGCATCCCGCCTCCCGTTGACGGCGTTCGACCGTCGACGCAGAACTTCGACGCCGAAACGGGGACCATCAACGTGTTCCCGAGCTTCATCTTCTGGGCCATCGTGCTGCTCGTCTTCAGCTATCTCGGCGCCAACCTGCCGATCTGGCGGTTCGCCCAGCCGGTGAACTACATCGGGTTCTGGATCACCGCCTTGGTGATCGTCGCAGCTGGCATCGGTGCCGTGTTGGCGCCGTTCACCGATTCCGACGTGTCCAACTTCGAAGTCAGTCGGTACACCAACTTCGCGCCGGACCAGGCCGGCGGGGCCATACAACCCCTCTGGCCGATGCTGTTCGTCACCATCGCCTGCGGCGCCATCTCTGGCTGGCACGCCCTCTTCGGGTCGGTGGGCACGTCGCGCCAGCTCGAGTACGAAACCGACGCGCTCCCCGTGGGTGGCGGAGGCATGTTCTCGGAGAACACCCTCGCCCTCCTCTCGTTGACCGCGGTGGCCATCATCGGTGGCGGGATCGCGGGCGCGGCCGCCTTCGCCGCCGGCGTCGGCACCCTGCTCAACGTGGCGACGTTCGACCTGATCGACGTGTCCTACGGGACGGCCCTGGGCTTCGGGGTCTTCGTAGTGATCGTGCTCACCGTCGTGCAGCTGGTGTTCCGGGTGATGCGGGTGACCCTCGGCGAGTGGCTCGGCAACGCCTGGGTGGGCTTCAAGAACCAGCACATCGCGTCGATCGTCGGCTCCGCCGCCGTGCTGTTCCTGGTCCTGTCCGGAACCTGGGTCTACCTGTGGCAGCTGTTCGGGGCCTCGAACCAGCTGCTCGCGGCGCTCAGCCTCCTGCTGGTCACCATCTGGCTGGTGGAAACGGGCCGCAATCCGGCGTTCGCCGGCATCCCGATGGTCTTCATGTACGTGACCACGATCACCGCGTCGGGCGTGACCGCGTGGAACCTGTACACGACCATCGCCACCGACAGCGACGCCGCCGCCATCTCGGTGATCGGTGCCTGGCTCATGATCGCGATCGCGATCCTGCTGATCGGTGCGGCCCTGCTCATCGGTTATGACGGCTGGCGAGCCTGGCAGCGCCAGCGACCGACAGGAGTGGCCGTGCCCACCGGGGAACCGAGACCGGCACCGACCACGTGACGATCTCGACGGGTTCGGGGCGTTGGCAGCCGCACGCGGTGAGCGCTGCGGCAGCGCCTCAATCCCGGACCGCCAGCCGGCCCAGGGCGCAAAAGGCTTCGATCAGGGCTGCGGCGTCGGCGCCGGCCGCGACATCGGGCGGCTCGACGTGGACCTCCACGTGCGGCGCAAGGTTGCGCACCGAGAGCCGCCAGACGTCGCCGGCCGCCCCGCCCAACTGGTCCCAGACCTTGCGCATCTTCTCGATGTCGGCGTCCTGGGCGCGGCTGGAGTGGGCAACCTCGACGGCTCCGGCGCTGTGGTCCCAGGTCGTGCGGAGCCAGGCCTCGGGATCGAGTCGATCGAGACGGTCGCCGCCCGTCCAGCCGCGCGTACCGCCTGCCTCGATCTCGAAGCGGGGCGGTCCGCTGAGCGTCCCACGCAGGACGAGGAAGTCACGGCGTCCTCGCCGGCGGGTCCACGCCCAGAGCCATCCCAGATCCCGCGGCTCGAGGACCACGTTGACTTGTGCCGAGGTGTACGGCGGCTTGGCGTCGGTGATGTTGAGTTGGACAGCCGAGCTGCCGAACCAACGCAAGGTCGTGCGGCGGCCGATCCGAGGCAGCCCACCCTGCAGCCATCGCAACAGCTCGTTGCCCCGCTTGATGTTGTGCCCCGTCCCGAAGGTGAACCACAGCAGAAAGGCGATCACGATCACCGTGCCGATGGCTGCGACGACCTCCATCGCGCCTGTTGTAGACGATTGCGGGGCGCGACGGTGAGCCTACGGACGGCACTGCGCGAGTTCGCCTATGGCATGGCCAGCTACGAGTTCGTTCGCCATGCCATGGAGGAACGCGCCACACGGGAGAGCCTGTTCATGATCGTCACGCTGGGCGACATGGTGGGGGTGCCGGTGATGCCGCCGTACTACGCGCTGCGCCTGCTCCCCTACACGGTTGGCGATCTGAACGCCTGGAAGCGGCGTGCGTTGCGGGAGCGGGCCCTCACCGACAGCCATGAGTTCGACCTGCACGGGATCTGATGGACCAGACACTCACCGCGCCGCGCCCAGCCGACACCAATGTCGAGTGTCGAGGCTCGGCGCGAGCAGGTGCTTGCGAAATGGAGGCATTCATGTCAGAAGAAGAACGTCGCGGTCTGCGCGGCTTCCTGGACAAGGCCCGCCGGGTCACCTACGGCATGGCCACCCACGACATGACTCGGCAGGCGCTCCGGACCCGCGGGAGCATGGAGCACCTGTTCATACTCATCACCATGGGGGACATGGTGGGGGTGCCAATCCTGCCGCCGTACTACTCGTTGCGGTTGCTGCCCTACGTGACGCCACAGATCGCTACGTGGAAGCGCCGGATGCTCCGCGAGAAGGACGTCACCGATGCCATCTTCTGAGGCCGTTGGTTCGACGCCGCTGGCCACCGAGTTCCTCCGCCATCCCGAGCGCCGCTACGTGATGTTCGGCGGCAAGGGTGGCTTGGGGAAGACGACCTTCTCGGCGGCGACGGCGTTCTGGCTGGCCGAGCAGGGCCACAAGGTCTTGGTGTTCTCGGTCGACCCACAGGCCAGCCTGTCCGACATCTTCGAGCGGGACATCTTCGGCAAGGGTGCCGTCAAGGTCACCGAGAACCTGTTCGCTCAAGAGATCGATGCCGATGCCCACATCAAGGCGTACCAGGACGAGATCCGCCGCAGGATCCGCGAGGTCAACAACATCGATACGGTGCCCGACGAGATCGAGGACTATATCGCCGCCGCCTCCGCCGAGCCGGCCATGGAGGAAAGCGCCATCTTCGATTCAGTCGTCGACATCGTCTCGGCCGGCGACTACGACTTCTACATCTACGACCTGGTGCCATTGGGCCATGCCCTCTACTACCTGAGCATGGCGAAGGTCTACGACGAGTGGATCCGCAAGATCACAAAGCTGCGGGAGGAGATGCGGGAGTACGAGGAGATGGTGTCCCACCTGCGGCGAGAGAAGGAGACGCAGGAGGACGAGATCCTCGCTGAGCTCCAAGACATCCGCTCACGCATCAATACGGCGTCACGGGTGCTCACCGACCGCGAACACACAGCGTTCTTCTTCGTACTCGTGCCCGAAGAGATGATCCTCCTCGACACCGCCAAGGCCGCGGAGACATTCTCCCGCTTCGACGTGCCCATCGCCGGGTATGTCGTGAACAGAGTCCTACCGGACGAGCTGGTGCAGGCCGACGGCGTGCCGCCGTACTTGGCCAATCGAGCCCGGATGCAGGGCCGCCACCTTGACAAGATCCGCCGCGACTTCGGCGACCAGGTCCTCGCCTATGTGCCGGAGCTGGAACGCGACGTTACTGGACTGCGGATGATCGAGCGCATGGCACATCTAATGTACGCCGACGGCACCAAGGAGGGAGCGACCTCATGAGCCTTGTGGCGGCGGCCGAGCGACGCCTTGTGACGACGTCGATGGCGGACTTCTCGACGCAACATCCCGACTTGAGGTACATGTTCTTCGGAGGCAAAGGAGGCGTCGGCAAGACCGTCACAGCCGGTGCCACGGCGGTGCATCTGGCGAGCAATGGGAAACGAGTGCTGTTGGCGTCCACCAATCCGGTTCACAGCCTGTCTGGATTGCTCGATCAGGACGTGTTCGGGCGACCCACTCTGGTTAAGGGCATTGAGAATCTGTGGGCACTCGAGATCGACACCCGCGAGTCAATCGAACGTGCCAAGCGGGAGATTAAAGAGAAGATCGAGTGGTTCCTCAAGTTCGCGGAGATCAAGACAAAGGCCGACGAGTTCGTAGGCGCGGCCACCGCAAACCCCGCGTTTGAGGAGTCGGCAATGTTCGAAAACATGACCGATCTGATGTTTGCCGACGAATACGAAGCTTATGTCTTCGACACCGCACCAACCGCCAACGCCCGGCGGCTGCTGGGAATGTCGAAGGTGTACGCACTGTGGGTCAACAAGATGATGAAGTCGCGCGAGGAAGCGCAGTCGCTACGTGAGTTGCTGTCGTTCACGAAAAAGAAGCAGGACGACCCCCTCATGACATACCTGATCGAGTTCCAGGGTCGCATCAGCCACGCCCGCGATCTCTTGACCGATGATCAGCGAACTGCATTCTTCTTCGTGACCCTGCCCGAGGCCCTTCCCATCGCGGTCATCCGGCGATTCATCAGCTGGTTCACCGATTTCGGCATTCCGGTTGGCGGAGTCATCGTGAACCAGGTCATCGAGCCCGGCGACCTGGACTCGGTGCCCGAGTTCGTGCGCAACCGGGTGGCCATGCAACGGGAGCATCTCGAGGTCATCGGTCAGGACTTCCCCGACATGGTCCGAGCCCTTCTGCCCCTCTACGACGACGAGATCCGCGGACCCTCAATGCTGATGTCCACGGCCAAGGAGCTGTTTGACGCTTCTTGAGCGTGTCAATGCCCTACTCCGCGGTTCGTCCGCATCGCCTCGGCCGCCCAGGTGCGTTGGGGTCCAGCCTGGGCCGGCGCCGCCGGCTTCGTCATGTCACCGCGGTTGAGCGGCTGACCCACGTCGACCGCCATCTCGTCGGGTCGGCGGGCTGGGTACCGTCGGCGTGATGGCGCAGAACGATCGGCAGATCACCCGCTTGTTCCACGACGCCACCAAGCACACCGTCGAGAGCGTCCGCGGGAGCGGGCACTTGCTCGACTTCGCCAACATGCCGCTTCCGCTGAAGTACTACCCGGACCTCGAGCCGATCCCCCTGCCGGTCGACTTGCCGGAGCAGGATGCGCCGGCGGTCGAGGTTCTCTCGGGCCGCGTGGACGCCGCGCCGGGGCCGTGGGGGCTCCCGCAGCTGGCCCGTGTGCTGTTCTTTTCGGCAGGGGTGACGCGCCGGGCGCGACTGGTCGATGGGCGGCCGATCTTCCTGCGGGCCGCCGCCTCGGCTGGTGCGCTCTACCCCATAGAGGTCTACGTGGTGTGTGGCAACCTGGCGGGCCTGCCGGCTGGCGTCTACCACTTCAATCCGGTCGAGTTCGCCCTGCGGCGGCTGCGCGATGGCGACCACCGGCCCTTCCTGGCGCGGGCCGCCGCCGACGGTGCTATCGAAAGCGCACCGACGACCCTGGTGCTCTCCGGGATCCCGTGGCGCACCACCTGGAAATACGGGGAGCGTGGGTACCGCCACCTCTTCTGGGATTCCGGCGCTGTGGTGGCGAACGGGTTGGCGGTCACCGAGGCGGCGGGCATCCCGTCCCGGTTGCTCACCGGCTTCGTCGACGACGACGTGTCCCACCTCCTGGCTATTGGCTCACCCGAGGAATACCCGCTCGCGATCGTGCCGCTGGCGGGCGGTCCCGCTGGTCGACCCGCCGCGGCGGCCGATCGGCCGCCCGCCATCGACCACCGCGTTCACCCGCTGTCTGCCTCCCCGCAACACCACGCCAGGCTCGCAGCGCTGCACCGGGCGGGCGTCCTCACCGATACCGACGAGGTGACGGGGTGGCGCACCGCGGCCGCGCAGCTCGGCACGTCGGCGACCGGTGAGGTCCCTGTCTGGCCGGGCGGCCACGGCACGCTCGAGGACGTCATCGTGCGCCGGGGCTCCACTCGCCGCTATGCACGCGACCCGGTTGGCGAGGACGTGCTGCGGTGGGAGATAGCGGTGGCCGCACGTCCCCTGCCCACAGACTTCGCCGCAGCGGGGCGCACGCTGCTCGAGCACTTCCTCGCAGTCCACGCCGTTGACGGTGTCGCACCGGGCATCTACCGGTGGGTGCAAGGGAACCTGGAGGAGATCGAGCGGGGGACGTTCCGTCACCAGGCGGCTCACCTCTGTCTCGATCAGCCCCTCGGCGGCGACTGCGCCTTCGACGCCTTCCATTGCGCGGCGCTCGGCGACGTCATCGAGCGAAGTGGTGCCCGCGGCTACCGGTCGGCCCTGCTCGAAGCGGGCACCGCCATGGGCCGCCTCCAACTCGCCGCCCACGCGCTCGCCCACGGCGCCAGCGGCATCACCTTCTACGACGACGAGGTGTCCACCTTCCTTCGAACCGAAGCGTCCCCCATGCTGGTCACCACGGTGGGCGTACCCGACTACCGGCCTCGCCCCGGCAAACGCCCCGCCGAGATGCAGCGGCTACGGGTCCAGCTCACCTGAGCCGCGCCACGGTCAACCCGTCCGCCCCGCTAGTTCGTGATCG
>JBKOUY010000165.1:0-6032 GCA_046723645.1 Actinomycetota bacterium
ATGACGAACGTGGATCGGAAGTCGACGCAATGGCGAACCGAAACCGTAAGGCATTGCCTCCGGCTCGGCGGAACGTCGGTCATTGCCTCGGGTCGGCCGGCGGACTCAGCCCTTCCACTCGCCGCGGAGGGCCGCCAGGCCCGGCAGGTCCCCCTCCTCGAGCAGCTCCAGCGACGCGCCGCCGCCGGTCGAGACGTGGTCGACGGCGTCGGCCAGTCCGAACTGCGCCACCGCCGCGGCGCTGTCGCCGCCGCCGACGACCGTGAATGCGTCGGCGTCGGCCATCGCCTGCGCGATCGCACGGGTGCCCGCCTCGAACCGAGAATCCTCGAAGACGCCCATCGGCCCGTTCCAGAACACCGTGCGGGCTTCGGCGATGCGGTCGCCGAAGTCGGCGGCGGTGCCGGGCCCGACGTCCACGCCGATCCATCCGTCCGGGAGGCGGGTGCCGAACTGACGCACCTCGCCGCCGGCGGCGGGGTTCATGAGCCCGCCGCCCGGCGACAGCGCCGTGATGTCCGTCGGCAGGACCAGCCGGTCACCATGCTGCTCGAGCAGGCGCCGGCAGTCGTCGACCATGTCCACCTCGAACAGGCTGGCACCGATCGCGTTGCCCTGCGCCGCCAGGAACGTGAAGCACATGCCACCGCCGACGAGGAGCGTGTCGGCCACGTCGAGCAGCGCCTCCACGACGGACAGCTTGTCGCTCACCTTGGACCCGCCGAGCACGGCGACGAACGGCCGCCGGGGCGCGGTGCGCAGGCCGAGCAGCACGTCGACCTCATTGGCCAGCAGCCGCCCCGCCGCCGACGGCAGGAACTGCGGCGGCCCGACGATGGAGGCGTGCGCACGGTGCGAGGCGCCGAACGCGTCGTTCACGTAGGCATCGAAGCCGTCGATCAGCTTGGCCACGAACGCCGGGTCGTTGGCCTCCTCGCCGGGGTCGAAGCGGAGGTTCTCGAGCAGCCCGACGCCGGGCGCCAGCTCGGCCAGGCGCCGGCGCACGGGCTCGACCGAGTAGCGGGGGTCCGGCTTCCCCTTGGGCCGCCCCAGGTGAGTGCACGCCACGACCTCGGCGCCCCGGTCCCGCAGCCATTGGAGGGTGGGCAGGGCGGCGCGGATCCGCAGGTCGTCGGCGATCTCGCCGTCCCTGATCGGCACGTTGAAGTCGGCCCGGAGCAGCACGCGCCGGTCCTCGAGGTCGGGCAGGTCGTCCAGCGTGGGAACGCTGGTCACGCGCGGGCCTACTTCTGGTTGGCGGCGCCGACGATCAAGGCCAGGTCGACAAGGCGGAGGGAGTAGCCCCACTCGTTGTCGTACCAGCCGAACACCTTGACCAGGTTGCCGATGGCCTGCGTGAGCAGGCTGTCGAATGTGCAACTCGCCGGCGAACCGACGATGTCGCTCGATACCAGCGGCGCATCGGAGTAGTCGAGCACGGCGGCCAGCCGCCCGGTGCTGGCGGCGGCCCGGAACGCCTCGTTGACCTCGTCGACCGACGCCTCGCGGGCCAGCACGCCGGTGAAGTCGGTGAGCGAGCCGTCCGGCACCGGCACCCGGAGGGACTGGCCGTCGAGGCGGCCTTGCATGGCCTCGAGCACCAGCCCGGTCGCCCGGGCGGCACCCGTGCTGGTCGGGACGATGTTGATGGCTGCGGCGCGGGCGCGGCGCAGGTCGCGGTGGGGCCCGTCGACCAGCATCTGATCGCCCGTGTAGGCGTGGACCGTCGTCATCAGGCCCCTCTCGACCCCGAAGGCGTCGTCGAGCACCTTGACCATCGGCACGAAGCAGTTGGTGGTGCACGATGCGTTGGACACCACCTTGTGGGTCGCGGGGTCGAAGGTGTCCTCGTTGACGCCCGGCACGAATGTGGCGTCGGCACCTTTGGACGGGGCCGAGACGATGACGTAGGGCGCCCCTGCGTCGAGGTGCACCGCCGCCTGGTCACGGCTCGAGAAGATGCCGGTCGACTCGACGACGACGTCGACCCCGAGGTCACCCCACGGCAGCTCCTTGGGGTTGCGCTCCGCGAGCACCTTGAAGTTGTCGCCGCCGATCTTGATGCCGTCGTCGGCCACCTGCACGTCGTCGTCGAGCCGTCCGAACACGGAGTCGTAGCGGAGCAGGTGGGCCATCGTGTCGACCGAGCCGATGTCATTGACGGCGACGATGTCGATGTCGGCGCCCGTCTTCCGGGCCGCCCGGAAGAAGTTGCGGCCGATGCGGCCGAAGCCGTTGATCCCCACTCGGATGGACATCGGGACTTGACCTCTCTCGTCGTGTGCCGGCTACCTCGTCGGCTTCGACCTTAGCGAGGTTTCCCCCGACCCGAACTTGCGGTGTTTGAGGACCCTATGAGGGCGCTAACCGCCGCAAGTTCGAACTGTGAGGGCGTGATTCAGGCGTGCCATCTCGCTTTCCGGGCGTAGGACGAGGTCGCCATACGTGATCCTGACGACCTCGAACCCCTCGGCGGTCAGCCGGTCGTCACGCTCCTCGTCGTACGCCTGATCCAGCGGACCGTCATGCCAGGTGCCGTCGATCTCCACGACGACCCGTTGCGGTCGGTAGAGGAAGTCCACCGTTCCGATGAACGTCGTGCCGCCTATCGCGACCTGGCGTTCGGGAACGGGCAGGTCGAAGACGTCGAGCAACTCGACGAACAGTGACTCGCCGTCCGACTTGGTGGGCCTGTACCGAGGTCCGAAGCGCTTCAGCACGTCGCGCACCAGGGCGGTGCCCGGACGCCCCCTGCCACCGAGTACGGCGAGCACGGCAACCTCGTGGATCATCGTCAGTCCGCGACGCCCGAGGGCGTCGTTGAACACCCGCGAGATGTGCCGCTCGTGGGCCTCTTCCCCCCAGGGCTTGTGCCTCAGGTCCGGATCGGGATCGCCGGCGAGATCGAAGCAGGTCCGGGCCAGTGTGGTGGTCGGGAAGCCAGCCACGTAGGTCACATGCGCCGCCGGCAGCAGGGTGGTCTCCCGCAAGCGCCCAAGCGTGACCCGGTGATCCCCGCCGCGCAGCCGCATGACCTCGATCGCGTCCGCACTCTGGTAGTGCCAGACCTCCTGGAGGCGTCCAGCCGATCGCCGGGCGACGACGGCGTTGGGCCCAGCGTCGAACAATGCGGCCTGTAGCCGCGACTCCCACGTAACCGGGTGCCCGCGAACCCGGTAGATCCCGCGCTTCAGCCGGAGCAGGCGACCCATCGCCGCCTGATGCCGGAGCGACTTGATGGTGACACCCTGGCCGAGCGCCAGGGCGCTCGTCACCACGCCATGGTGCGCGGCCGCGATGGCTGACAGGGTCGCCTCAGGGCTCAAGGGCGCAACCATAGGTTTTCAGTATATTTCAGCCTATCCCCCCTCGGAACTTGCGGTGGAAAGAGACCCCATGGGGGCGCTAACCGCCGCAAGTTCGACTTGTGAGAGGCCGCTAGGGCACCAGCTCAGCCAGCACGTCGGCGAGCTTGGCGCTGTCGTGGGCCAGGCCCGATGGGCGGGCCACGTCGGCCCGGACGACCTCGATGCCGGCGCCGGGCGGGTCCAGGTCGCCCAGCGGGAGGCCGCCGGCCTGGGCCACCACGACGTCGGGCGCGATTCCGTGCCGACGCAGCGCCGCCACGTGGCCGGCGACGTCGTAGCCGAACGTCTCGGCGCCCTCGGCGCGCAGGTTGCACACGTAGACGACTCGGCCCCGGCCGTTTGCGACGCCCCGGCGCACGTCGTCCACCACGGCCGCCGCCAGGACGGACGTGAACAGCGACCCCGGGCCGAGCACGATCTGGTCGGCGTCGACCAGAGCCTCGACCGCGGCAGCAGGCGCGCGGGCGTCGCCGGGCTCCACGGCGACGCGCTCGATGCCGCCGGCCCGGGAGATCGCCACCTGGCCCGTCAGCTCACCGCCGGGATCGCCGGCGAGGTCGGCCCGGAGGACGACCGGCTCCGCAGTCGCCGGCAACACCCGCGCCACCTCGGGGTCGAGCCCCACGAGCCGCGCGGCCTCGTCCACGGCCGCGACGAAGTCGCCGGTCACCGCGGCCAACCCTGCCAGCAGCAGGTTGCCCAACGCGTGGCCCGCCACGTCGGTCCCCTCGAACCGGAACTCGAGCGCGTCGACGAGCGGCACCACGCCGTCGCCCTCGGTGTCCGCCATGGCCACGAGGCAGTGACGCACGTCGCCCGGTGCCGGCAACGCCATCGCGTCGCGCAGCCGGCCCGTCGAACCGCCGTCGTCGGCCGTCGCCACCACCGCGGTGGTGCGGCCGGCGTAGCGGCGCGCCGCCCGGATGGTCGCGGCCAGGCCGTGACCGCCGCCGACAGCCACGACGTGCGGCTTCACGACGCCGCCCTACTTGCCGATGTCACGATGCAGGACGCCCGCCGGCATGCCGTGCTTGCGCAACAGGCCCGCGACCTCCTCGGCGATGGTGACCGACCGGTGGCGACCGCCGGTGCACCCCAGCGCGATGGTCAGGTAGGCCTTCCCCTCGGCCACGTAGGCCGGCACCAGCTGGACCAACATCGCCTCCAGGTTGGCCAGAAACTGCCGGGCCGCCGGCTGCCCCAGCACGTAGTCGCGCACCCGCTCGTCGAGGCCCGTGAGGGGACGCAGCTCGTCGACCCAGTGCGGGTTGGGGAGGAACCGGCAGTCGATGACCATGTCTGCGTCCAGCGGCAGCCCGTGCTTGTAGCCGAACGACAGCACGGTCGTCTGCATCGTGGGCTCCGCCGCCTCGGTGGAGAACAGACCCTGCATGCGCCGGCGCAGCTCGTGGACGTTTAGATCGCTGGTGTCGACCACCACGTCGGCCTCGGCCCTGACGGGGTCGAGCAGCTCGCGCTCGCGCTCGATCGCCGCCGCCAGGTGCTCCTGAGTTCCGCCGCCCGAGAGGGGGTGCCGCCGCCGGGTGCTCTCGTAGCGGCGCACCAGGGTGTCGGTCGCGGCGTCGAGGAAGAGGATGCGGACACGGGCGCCCGCCGACCGGAGCCAGGCCAGCATCGGCAGGACCTCGTCCTGGTAGGCGCCGGTGACGACGACCAGGGCGATCCGCTGGACCTGGGACCCCGGGGCCTGCACCAGCTCCGCGACCTTCGGCGCGAGCTGCGGCGGCAGGTTGTCGATGACGAACCAGCCGAGGTCCTCGATGGCGTCGGCCGCGAGGCTGCGGCCGGCGCCCGACAGTCCCGTGATCACGACGAACTCGCTCATCCGAGGATGAAGGATATTGGCGGCCGGCGACGCATCCCGGCCTGACAGCACGCGGCGCATGGCCGCCAGCGCGCTCACCACGGCCGACCACATCGAGCTCCTCGGCGCCGAGGCCGACCGGTTCGCCGCCTCCCTGTCCGACGGCGACCTGGACGCCACCGTGGTGACCTGCCCCGACTGGACCGTGCGCGACCTCGTGTCCCACGTCCACCGCTGGTTGGCGGCAACCGCGTTCTAGGGGCGGCACCTCTCCGCCCGGAGCAGCAGCAGCCGCGGGATGGTAGCGGCGCCTGCGTACTCCGGCGCCCGGGCGACGAACCCGGGCGGTGGCGGCGGCTCCGCCATGTGGGTCACGAGCAGGCCGCGTTCCGCCAGCCCGTTCACGAACCGTCCGAGGGGACGGTGCACGAACGGCAGCTCCACGCCGGCCTCGACCTCCTCCAGCGACATGTCCTCGTGCAGGTACGGGCCGACACGCCAGTACTGCTCTGGTGGGTCGAGCACGCGGTCGTCGATCCAGCCACTTCCCGGCGTCTGGAACAGCGGGTGGTTGAGGAACAGCACCAGCCGACCCCGCTGGCAGAGCACGCGGGCGATCTCGTCGAGCGTGGCGTCCAGGTCGACCACGTGCTCGAGCACGAGGCAGACGACCACCGCGTCGAACGCACCGCCAGCGTACGGCAGCGCCCCGCCCAGGCCGCGCGTGTACACCACTCCCCCGCCCCTGCGGACAGCCTCGGCCAGCTGGGCGGCCGCCGGATCGAGGCCGACGACCCGGCCGGCCCCACCGGCCACCGCCAGCCGGGCGACCTGGCCCT
>JBKOUY010000161.1:0-4620 GCA_046723645.1 Actinomycetota bacterium
CGGGCCGTGGAGCTGGGCGTCGACTTCATCGACACCGCCGACAGTTACGGCCCGAAGGTCAGCGAGGAGCTGATCGCTGAGGCACTGGCGCCGTATCCCGACGGGCTCGTCATCGCCACCAAGGGCGGCTTCCTTCGCCCCGGACCGAACAACTGGCGGCCCGACGGCCGCCCCGAGCACCTGCGGGAGGCGTGCGAGGGGAGCCTGGCGCGCCTGCGGATCGAGCAGATCCCCGTCTACCAGCTCCATCGGGTCGATCCGAAGGTGCCCCTCGAGGATTCCGTGGGGGAGCTGGTCGCACTGCGGGACGAGGGCAAGATCCGTCACATCGGTCTGTCGAACGTCGACCCGAAGCAGATCGAGCGGGCCTCCGCCCTCACGCCGATCGTCTCGGTCCAGAACCGCTACAACCCCTCGGACCGGGCATCCGACGCCGTGGTCGAGCTGGCCGAGGCCCAGGGCTTCGCGTTCATACCCTGGGCGCCGGTGGGCGGCTACCAACCCGGCGAGGGCGAGGGCCTGACGGCGGTGGCCAAGCGGCGGGGCGTGTCCCCGGTGCAGGTCGCGATCGCCTGGCAGCTGGCCCGCTCGCCGCAGATGGTCCCCATCCCCGGCACCTCGTCGGTGGCGCACCTCGAGGAAAACCTGGCCGCGGCGGCGATCGAGCTGTCGGACGACGACCTCGCCGCCCTCCGCTAGTGGGGCCCGCCCCCTAACTGGGGACCGCGGCGGCCCCGGGATTGACGTGGTCGCGCACCTTGCGCAGCAGGGCGGCCAGCTGGCGCTGCTCGTCCGCCCCCAGCGCGCCGGTGAAGTAGCGCTCCACGTGCCGCAGGTGGGGGCCGACGGCTGCCTCGATGCGGTCCAGGCCCGCCGGCGTGAGCGACGCGTACGCGCCCCGGCGATCGGACGGGCAGGGCAGCCGCTCGACGAGGCCCGCCGCCACCAACCGATCGATGGCCCGGGTGAGCCCGCTCGGGGTGAGGCTGGTCTGGGCCGCCAGGTCGCTCATCCTGAGCCGGTGGCCGGGCGAGCGGGCCAGGCGGACGAGCAGCTCGAACCATCCAAGCGGCAGGTCGGCGTCCCGCTCCAGCCCCCGGTCGAGCTCGGTGCGCAGCGCGGTGTAGCTCTCGACGAGGAGGCCGACCAGGGTGATCCGGTCGTCTTGGAGGCCATCCATCTCGGTCATCCTACGGGGAGGTAGTTGCGCGGCGAACCATCTGTGAATGCCCGCCCGCGCCCGGGGGCGGCGGTCAGTAGTGCCAGGGGTACGCGGACCAGTCGGGATCGCGTCGCTCGAGGAAGGCGTCGCGGCCCTCCTCGGCCTCGGTGGTGCCGTACGCCAGGCGCGTGGCCTCGGCCGCGAACACCTGCTGGCCCACCAGGCCATCGTCGATGAGGTTGAAGGCGTACTTCAGCATCCGGATCGACGTCGGGCTCTTGCCCAGGACCTTGCGGGCCCACTCCAGCCCGACCGCCTCGAGCCGATCGTGTTCCACCACCGCGTTCACCATGCCCATGCGGTGGGCGTCGTCGGCCGAGTAGGTGTCACCGAGGAAGAAGATCTCGCGGGCGAACTTCTGGCCCGCCTGCCGTGCCAGGTACGCCGAGCCGAAGCCGCCGTCGAAGCTGGCGACGTCGGCGTCCGTCTGCCGGAACCGCGCGTGCTCACGGCTGGCCAGCGTGAGGTCGCAGACGACGTGCAGGCTGTGCCCGCCGCCCGCCGCCCAGCCCGGCACCAGGCAGATGACCACCTTGGGCATGAACCGGATGAGCCGGTGCACCTCCATGATGTGCAGCCTGCCCGTGCGCGCGGGATCGATCGTCTCGTTGGTCTCACCTTCGGCGTAGCGGTAGCCGTCGCGGCCGCGGATGCGCTGGTCGCCGCCGGAACAGAACGCCCAGCCGCCGTCGCGGGGCGACGGGCCGTTGCCGGTGAGCAGCACGCAGCCGACGTCCGACGTCTGCCGGGCGTGGTCGAGCGCCCGGTACAGCTCGTCCACCGTGTGCGGGCGGAAGGCGTTGCGGACCTCGGGTCGGTCGAACGCGACGCGGACCGCGCCCAGGTCGAGGGCGCGGTGGTAGGTGATGTCGGTGAAGTCGAAGCCCTCGACGGGACGCCACGCCGCGGCGTCGAACAGCGCAGAGACCATGGGTACCTCCAGGGACCCCGTGGGTCTAGCGCGGGGCGCGGGCCGGGATCACGTTCGTACGCCGCACGCCGATGGCTCGGATCGAGACCCACTGGGTACACGCGCCCCCATGGACGCAATCACGATGCTCAGGAACGACCACAGGACGGTCGAACGGCTGTTCAAGCGCTACGAGGACGCGGGACCGAGGGCCTTCGTCGAGAAGCGCACGATCGCCGACCGCATCATCGAGGAGCTCTCGGTCCACGCGGCGGTCGAGGAGCAGGTTTTCTACCCGGTCACGCGGGCGACCGTCCCTGCCGTCGAGCGGGTGGCCCTCGAGAGCCTGGAGGAGCACCACGTGGTCAAGTGGCTGCTCTCCGAGCTCGAGGACATGGACCCCGAGGACGAGAGGTTCGACGCCAAGGTGATGGTGTTGATCGAGAGCGTGCGCCATCACGTCCGCGAGGAAGAGTCCGAGTACTTCCGCGAGGTCCGCTCGGAGCTGGGAGGGAAGGCCCTCGGCGAGCTCGGCGAGGCCTTGGCGAAGGCCCGGGACGGCGCACCGACGCGCCCGCATCCCCGGATGCCCGACACGCCTCCCGGCAACATCGTCGGCGGGTCGGCCGTGGGCGCACTCGATCGGGTCGTCGCCACGGTCAGCGGAGTCGTCCAGGGCGGGATCTCGGCGGCTCAGGACCTGATCGACCGGGTGCGCGGCAACACGTCGAGGCGAGCGGCCCCCACCGGCGCGCGCCGGACGCGCAGCACCGCCACGTCGGTGCGCGGCGGATCGAGCGTCGCCGTCGAGCACGTCATCGCCACCGTCCTCGAGGCGAAGGAGAGCGCGCACCGGGTGGCGAGGACCGCCCGATCCGGTGCTGGGCGGACCGCGAAGGAGGCGCAAACCGGTGCTGCGCGGACCGCCAAGGCGGCCGCGAAGGGCGGCTGAGGCGCTCCGGCAACGGCGACCGGGATTTCCTCGGCCGCGTGCGCCACTGGCTCGCGCGGGGAGCACTACCGTGATCGGCGGGGTGGTGCACGTGCCGAAACCGCTGGTCACCACCACCCGAAGCAATTCGGCGCATCGGGGTGAGCGGATTGGCAAGAGCGGTGGTCATCTACGAGAGCCTCACCGGCAACACGGCGCGGGCGGCGCGGCTCATCGGAGAGGCGGTGGCGCGCCAGGGCGTCGAGGTAGCGATCTATCCCGTCACGGGCATCGGGCTCAAGGACCTGGCCGCCGCCGACATCGTCTTCGTCGGTACCTGGGTCGACGGCCTGGTGCTCTTCGGGCACCGCCCGGGCCGGGCGGGCAGGATCCGGGCCATGCCCGTGATCGACGGGAAGCGGGTGGCGGCGTTCATGACCTATGCCATCCATGCGGGCAAGGCGCTCGACAAGTTCGCCGGCGTGCTGTCGGAGCGCGGCGCGACGGTGGTCGCACGCACCCTGCTGCGCCGTGACCGGCTGGAGACGGGGCTGGACGAGTTCGTCCTCGACGCCCTCGCCACGGTTCCGGCCTGAGGGGCGCGGGCCGCGTCGCCGGTGCGCTCGTCGACCCGCACGATCCTGCTCTGGGGGCTGGGGTCTGCGGCCGTGGTGGCGGCGGTGGTGGTCGCCGCCGCCACTGTCGGCACCGATGACGGCGGGGACGACGACGGCACGGCGACGGTCGCCACGTCGGAGCCCGCACCGTGGCTGCCCGACGACGTGGGCCCCGGCTGCGGGTCCGCGGCGCGCACCGACGCCGGTGACCTCGCGTCGTCCCGACCGGTCGCCCGGTGCGCCGCCGGCTCGCCGGCGCCACAGCCGCTCGCGCGCCCCGTCCGTGTGCGGGTGGCGCTGACCCAGCGGGGCGAGGCGGCGGCGCCGGTCCTCCTGGCCGACAGCATGGGCGAGTTCGCCGCCGAGGGGCTGCGAGTCGAGTTGGTCGACCAGCCGGCCAGCGACGCGTTCGCCTCGCTTGCAACCGGGGAGGTCGACGCCGTCGTCGGTCCGATCGACGCACCGTTCTTCGACGCCGTGCGGGACGGGACCGGGGCGCGCTGGGTGCTGGGGGGCTCCCCGCCCGCCGCGCCCGAGGACACCGACGTGCCGCAGGCCGGGCTGTGGCTCCGATCCGACCTGATGGGGAATGGTTGGCGCTGGAGTGAACTGGCGGGGATGCGCGTGGGGCTCGACGCCGGGTGGCGCAGCGCGTCCGTCTACCCGGTGGCGACGGTCGCCGGCGAGGGCGGCCTGTCGCTCAACGAGGTCGACATGGTGGCGGCGACCGGGGACGACGCCGCCGATCGGCTGCTCGACGGCGATTTGGCTGCCGCCTGGGTGGACCAGCCGGCATGGGCCCGCGTCGCCGACTCCGACCGGTTCAAGCTCGCCGCCACGTTGCCCGCCACCGAACCGATCGACGGAACGATGCTCTCGGGGCGGCTGCTCGGTGCCGACCGCGACGTCGGCCTGGCGTACGCGCGGGCGGTGATCCGGA
>JBKOUY010000107.1:0-10210 GCA_046723645.1 Actinomycetota bacterium
CTCGGCCTGCTCCATGCGCGCGACATCACCTTCGCGATGGCGTCCCCGGCACCGCAGGCGAACCTGCGCCGCTACGCCGAGCGCATGGGCTGGAGCGACGTGCCGTGGTACACGATCGGCACCGAGAGCTTCTCGGCTGACTTCGGGGTCGACGAGTGGTTCGGCCTCAACGTGTTCCTGCGCGACGGCGACGACGTATACCGCACCTACTTCCTCCAACACGGCGAGATGGTCCAGACCATCGGCAGTGTGTGGAGCGTGTTCTCCCTCGCGCCGTACGGCGGACAGTCCGACGATGAGGACGTCCCGGACGGCTGGCCGCAAGCGCCGTTCTCGTTCTGGTTCCGCCGTCACGACGAGTTCGACGATCCGCCGCCGTCGGCCAGCGCATAACTGCCGCTCGGCGTGCCACATTCTCTGCTGGCGATCCGCCGGGCGAGAGGCCGCCCGTAGCGGGCATTGCGTGCGGGCCGCAGGATCAGCCGCTACGGGTGGGAGCGCGGCGACGAAAGGTTGCAGTGGCTCAGTGTCTTGTATCTGAGCCGGCGGGAGCTGTGAGACTCGTCTTAGCAGGTGACCGACGAGGCCGTCGGCGGATACGGCTCGACACCCTCCAACGCCCACGCGAAAACGACCGAAAGCGCCTCGATGTCGCAGGTCGAGAGGATGGGCGTGAGGTCGGGCTCCGGCACGCTCCAGCAGTACCCCATCAGGTCGAGCGTCTCCTCGAGGGGCTCAGCGTGGCCGAGCCCCAGCGCATGGCCGAGCTCGTGGAGCGCGACTCGGTAGACCCTGAGCGGGTCGTAGTCCGCAACGCCGACATCGATCAGATCGGGGACGTCGGAGCGGACGAGGACGTTGTTGCATCTGTGGTCACCGCACTGCGCATAGCCACCCCACACGATCCCGCCGGCGTCGGGAACGTCGTGCACGACGATGTCGGCTTGCCGCTCCCCGTATCGCCGGGCGGTTGGGCCGGACGGTGTCCACGGTGTCACGCGAGGTTGCTCGCAACGGGGGGCAGGCCAGCTAAAGGGCGTGCCGGGCGGATCGGGCGGTGGGTCATACCGATGGGCGGTCAAATTGAGAGTGGCGACCGAGAGGGCGCTCGGCGAGCCGCAGCGCTGCCGTGAGTCTTGCGATACCACCGCCCGCGACGATGACGTGCGGTCCTCCAGTCATTGAGCCGGGGCCTTGCCCGAGACGATCGCGCGTGCTCGTGCGACGTCCGGCAGCTCTGATGTCGCACCGAACCAGTCATAGACCGACTCGACATCCTCAAGCGCCGTGCAGATGTCACCGATGCGGCGCTGGTGTGCGGCGAGCCGGGTGACCGCGCGCAGCTCTAGAAGCTTCGCGTGCTGCTCGCGTGCTGCGATCACCGCTCGTTCGTACGCCGCGCTGGCGCCGAGGGGATCTGGTGACTCCGACGCCATCAGCACCCTGCCCTTCGCCTGGAATAGCTCGGACTCCGAGTACCGCTCGCCGGTCGCCTCGATGTGCTCCTCGCCGAGGTCCAGCGCGTCGAGCGCTCGACGCTGATCGCCGGCGGCGAGCCAGAGATCAGAGAGGAGGATCGAGAACAAGGGGAGGCCGAGCTTGGACCCGGAATCGAGGTACGCGTTGAGGCTCTCTCGCACATGCGAGATACCGGTGTCCAGTTCTCCGGCGCGACCCTGGAGCCATCCCCAGATCAGCGACGACAGGATCCGCCAGTAGGCGATGTTGCGGTCCGCGCTGTGCGTAAGGGTCTTTTCGGTCCAGTGCAGCAGCTCGACCGGTTCGGTCCGCGTGAGGTGCATGAGGCTACGCATGCCCCATGCTTGGGCCCGCGTCACCGGACCTCCGACTTGCTCGGCGAGCTCAAGGCTCAGGTCGCTGCGTGCGCGCGACTCATCGTCGTAGCCGAGGTTCCACAACACGGGCGCCAGGTACGCGAGGGCGCCGACTCCCGTGTCGCCCTGCGCTTCATAGATCTGGTCGTGCCCGTCGGCGCGCTCGTAGCGGGCGAATGCCTCTTCGAGGTGCGTGCGAGCCAACTCGAAGTCGGCCAGGTACATGTGGACCAGGCCCCGGTAGAGGTGGCCGTCGGCGAGGCGAGCCGGCTGGTCACCCTGCAAACCGAGCGCCAGCATCTCGGTCGCGAGATCGAGAGCCGTCCGGTACTCGGCCCGCAAGAGATGGAACAGGCACTGCCCGCGGATCACTGATACGAGCCGATCGTCGTTGCGCAGTCGTTCGCAGCCTGACCTCGCTCGCTCGTACGCGGCATCGACGCCCGGGGCCGCATAACCGCGTCCCGCCTGCAGTGAAGCGCCGAGCAGGGTGAGAAACTCGACTCGCTGAAGATCCGCACGGGGACCAGCATCGCCCGCGTCGAGGGCTTCGAGCCCACGGCGGAAGTGATCGGCTGCCTCCAGAAAGGCCGCTCGCTCGAGGGCGCGGGCTCCGGCCGAATGCCACCACGGCACCGCCTTCACTGGCTCTGCGGCGCAGAACCAATGGTGCGCGACGACCTCTGGCTCCTGCTCGGCGACTGCCGGGAACGTCCGGGTGAGGACTCCCGCTACTCGCGCGTGGAGCTCCTGGCGGTGGCTGCGCAGGAGTAGCTCATAGGCCGCCTCCTGCAGGAGCGCGTGGCCGAACTCGTAGCGCCTGCCCCGCCCGTCGATGGGTCGCAGCACGTCCTCTGCGACGAGCTGAGCGAGCGCCGGCTCGAGGTCTGCGCCGCCGAACGGTTCGAGCGCCTCGAGCAGCTCCGTCGAGAACTCGCGTCCGAGCACCGCGGCAACGTCGATCACCTCGCGGAAATCGGCCAACCGGTCGAGACGCTCTGTGAGGAGCCCCTGCAAAGTGGACGGCACGACCGTTGCGCTCAAGTCGCGTCGACGGGTGCCGGGCCGGACGGCTCCCGTGGGACGGGTGCGGTGCAGCATCTTCAGCACCTCTTCAACGAACAGCGGGACGCCATCGGCGGCGGCTGTCACCCGTTCGACGACGCGGGCGTCGAATGGAATCGCGCTGGTTGCCACCACCATGGCGCGGACATCGTCGGCGGTGAGCCGCCCGAGTTCAATCTCGAGAACGGGGTGTTGGTATGCCCAAGGTGGCTTGAACTCACGACGGAACGTAAAGACGCACATGACGGGGATGCCCGGCAGGCTCGTCACGATCCGACCGAGCAGCTCGACGGTGGTCGGATCTGCCCAGTGGAGGTCCTCGGCGATGAGCAGGAGAGGATGGTGAGCTGAGTTGGTGACGAGCAGCGACTCGAGGACACGCATGGTCGCGGCCCGGGCGTCGCGGGGGCTAAGCACGCGGCGGGCGCTCCCGTCGCCGGTGGTGATCGACAGCAGGTTGGCGAGCAGCGGCATCGCCTCGGTCGGGTCGAGCCGAGCGTCGCGAACGACGGACTCAAGCTCCCGGAGGCGACGTTCGTGCTCTTCCGTTTTGTCGAAACCGAGGAGTCGTTCGAGCAACCGGATGACCGGATACAGCGAGCTGCTCTGATGGTGCGCGGAGCACTGCCACATCTGCACCGCACGGACTTGGCCCCCGAGCCGCTCTCGTAGAGCGCTCACAAGTCGGCTCTTGCCTATGCCCGGCTCGCCCCTGACGTGGACGACGACGCCCTCGCCATCGGTTACCTGTCGCCAAGCCCCGGTGAGCCTGGCCAGCTCGTCGCCGCGACCCACGAGCGGCGTCAGGCGCCCCGTCCTGAAGGCCTCGAGACGATCGACCGCGCCAGTCGCACGCGCGACCTGGTGCACACTCACCGGAGTCGACACCCCCTTGAGCACCCTCTCGCCGACGGGCTCGATTTCGAAGTAGCCCGCGATCAGGTCGCGAGTGACGTCGCTGATCGCGATCGAGTCCGGCTCGGCGATCGACTCGAGGCGTGCGGCGATGTGCGGGACGTCACCCACAATGGCGTGCGGCATACGCGTCTCTCCGACGCCCATCTCCCCCGCGACGACGAGACCGCTGTGCACACCGATCCGGACGTGGAGCCAAATCCCGAAGAGCTCGCGCAAGCGCTCGTTGACGACCACGAGCTCGTCGAGGATGCCAAGACCGGCGTGCACTGCTCGCTGCGGGTCATCCTCGTGTGCCTGGGGATAGCCGAAGTAGGCAACCAGGCCATCGCCGATGTACGCCGCCGTGTACCCGCCGAAGCGCTCGATCGCCCGGACACACGCCTGCTGGTACTCACGAAGCACGTCACGGAAGTCCTCGGGGTCGAGCGACTCCGCGAGGGGGGTCGAGCCGACGAGGTCGCAGAACAGGACCGTCAGGTGGCGGCGCCGGGCGCCGTGGCGCGAGTCGGGCGGCCAGGCCGCCAACCCGTCATCGAGCGGGTGACCACACTCGCCGCAGAAACGCGTGCCCGCAGGACTCCCCGTACCGCAATGTCGGCAGATCCTGCCGCTCACCCAACCGACCTGGGGTATAAGAGCACGCCACTACGGTAGAAGACCCGGGGGATCGGGGCCGCTCCGATGCCCGGGCCAGTCCGACGTGGCCGACCTGCTGGACACGGTCCGTGCTGGCGGCGACACCAATGTGATCCCCGCCAGTGTCCCCAAAGTCCACCCGAAGGCAGTCTCCGAACTCCAGGCCCTCACCGCTCGGACGCTGAGCTTGGGTTTCGCAGTCTCGGGCGACCATGTGGTGGAGCTTCGCGGCATCGACGGGATGGTCGGGCCCCGTTCGGCTTCATGGATATCTGCGGGCCTGGCATCCGGTAGAAGGGGGTCGTGCACAGGCCGTTCCGCTTCGGTGTCAATACGACTGGCATCGAGTCTCGAGCCGCGTGGCAAGACCAGGCTCGTCGCCTGGAGGCTGATGGCTGGTCCACCCTCCTGGTTCCGGACCACCTGGGCGGCGTATCCACCTTTGCGCCACTGGTTTCGGCTGCCGATGCGACGAGTGCGCTGCGGGTCGGCAGCCTGGTTGTCAACAACGATCTGTTCCATGCCCTTCGGCTGGCGCAGGAGGTGGCCACCGTCGACCTGCTGACTGATGGCCGTCTGGACCTCGGGCTGGGATCAGGCTGGAACAAACCGGAATACGAGTTGCTGGCGTTGTCATACGACAGGCCGGCGCTGCGCGCCGCCCGCCTTCGCGATGCAGTGGCCGCCATGAAGTCGGCGTGGGCGGGCGAGACCCTTCTCGCTGGCGGTCCAGGCGCGGACACCACCAGAGCCGTACCGGAACCAGTTCAACGGCCCCGTCCGCCGTTGCTCATCGGTGGCCACGGAGACACGGTCCTCGGTTTGGCCGCCGATGAGGCGGACATCATCGGCCTCACCGGCCTTACCTGGACAGGCGCCTCGCTTGCCCCGACGGGAGCGAGCACCGACGCCTTGGCCGAAAGAGTGACATTCGTCCGCGACCGCGCAGGAGCCCGCTTCGGCGATCTCGAACTGAACATCCTCACCCAGGTCACCTCTATCGGCGGCGACGCGGAAGCCACCCTGGCAGGTCTGGCGTCTGCGCTCGGTGTGGAGAAGGAGCTGGTGCGCGATAGCCCCCTGACACTGATCGGGTCAGCGTCCGAAGTCGTCGACAAGCTGGTCGCCAACCGGGAACGCTTGGGCATCTCCTACGTCGTGGTCTTCGACACCGCTATCGACCACATGACCCCGGTGGTCCAGCGGCTCGCAGGCACCTGACCCACAGCCTCCTCGCGTAAAGCGTCTCGCCACCGGCGTTCTGGGGCAGTACGCGGCACTGAACCGTCCCGTCGGCGCGCTCGCCAACAGCAAGGCGATATCTCATGTTCCGGCGGCGGCATCTTCAGCTTCTCGGACAGGGCCTCCCCTGGGTCGCCTGATGGGAACCCGCCCGACAACCCGATGGCCACGGTGGCGACGTGGCAGGCATGACGGAGCGCGGTCACCGCCGAGACGGCCGGGTGAACCGGAACAGGACCTTGTCCCGCTCGTAGTAGTCGAGCCAATCCATCAGGCCGCGCCGATGCTCGTGTCCACCTCGTCGTGCCGAGACGGGAACGAACCGCATCTGCAGCCTGGCGACGGACACCTCGAAACCGGCACCGTCAAAGACCTCGACCACCTCGTCGATGTCGTACAGCCGTGGCAGCGCAAGGTCGCTGGCGGCGGAGGCGTGCCACGCCGACATCAGCCGGCTCCCGGCGTGAACCCCCATTACCGCGAAGTACGGCGCCCCCGGCTCGAGCGCGGCAAACGTCGCCGCGGCATGGGACGCCAGGTCATGCAGCAGGTACAGAACCTCGTGGCTAAAAGCGACGTCGAACTCGGCCCATCCTGCAGGCACCGTGACGGCTGTCTCGAACGTGAGCGGGCGCTGGCCGGCGAGCCGGCGGGCGTCGTCGATCGCCCCCGACGCCGGGTCGTAGCCATAACCCGCCGCGATCCCCGACTCGTCGACGAGCAGCCGCAGGAAACCACCCCGGTTACACCCGGCGTCGAGCACGCGGCGTCCCGCCAAGTCAATGTCGATGGTGTCGAGCAGCGCCCGCCAGAGGAAGCCATGCTCGTCCTGCATCGCCTCGTCCTCGGCGGCACCCCGCCAGTACGGCTCACTCACGGCAACCACGCTAGAAGTGCCGTCCCTCAAGTGCCGATCTGGATGCCCGTCATCGTGGTGAACGATCATTGCGACGGTCATACCTGTCGCGCATGGATCTCGCCGAGGGGATGAGGCTGGATGAACCTGGTCGAGCTGCCGAGGGTGATCCCGAATCAGCCGGGGCGGCCTGTGTGGGGAGATGCGGCGCGTCCGATGCGCGAGTTGACGCGAGCGATTGCCATGGACCGTGACGCATGGACTCGGGAACGGGCGGCGGAGACCACCTCGTTCTTCGACTCGGTTGCGTCGGGCTGGCGTGACCGAGACGTACCGGAGCGTCACGACGCGCTCGTGGACGCACTCGCCCGCGGTGGGCCATTCCCGAGCGGATGGTGCGTCGAAGTCGGTTCCGGAACGGGCAACGCCACAGCTGACTTACGGAAGGCGTTTGCGGATGTCGTTTCGTTGGATCTGTCGCGAGCGATGCTCCGACTCGCCTCGTTCAAGGGTCACCAGATTCAATCCGATGCCGCTGCGCTCCCGCTCCGGACGGGTTCGACTGCCGTTGCCGCGCTGGTCAACATGTTCTTGTTCCCGGCCGAGATCGCGCGCATTCTGGCCGACGATGGCGTGCTGTTGTGGGTCAGCACGAATGGAGACGAGACTCCGATCTACCTCAGTCCCGCCGACGCGTTGCGGGCGTTGCCGGGAACATGGGCGGGCGTCACATCTCAGGCCGGGTGGGGAAGCTGGCTCGCGGCCCGCCGGGTCAGCACGTAACGCCGATCCTCAACTCCTAGATGTGTTCGTCGCGAGGTCGGATACGACCGATCCGAACTGCCGATCTCCCGCCTCGACGTTCTGTGCGGGCAGGCCGGCGGGCGGGAGATGCGCGGTTCGGGCACGATGCGTGCGCGTCGATGAGGTGACAGCGAGGCGTTGCCTGCCCTTCACAGCGGCAGGCAACGTCGACCCGTAACGCCGACTACGCGCGCGGCGTCGGGTGCAGTGGGTCTGCGAGCCGCCGACATTTTGTGCGCCGACAAGACGTAGTCGATGCCACTTGAGCGTCCGGCGAGAGGATCCAGAACCGAGGCGTGTGGGCTGGGACACTGACACCGTGTCGACGACCGTCGTGGATGAACATGTGGTGGCGGATGACCGCCGCGTCGAGTTCTGCCTGTACCACCGCGGGGCGACTCGCCGAGCGCTGTTTCAATACGGCACGCCGGGTACGCGGTGGCTGTCACCTCAGATGATCGATGCCGCCCGACTGGCGGAATTTGAGCTTCTGGTAATCGACCGTCCCGGCTACGGGAGGACCAGTCGGTGGCCGGGTCGGCGAATCGTGGACGTGGTCGACGATGTGCGCACCGTGTTGGAGATCGTCGGCTGGGATCGGTTCGCCGTCTGGGGCGGATCGGGTGGGGCGCCGCATGCGTTGGCGGTCGCAGCCCTGCTGTCGGATCACGTGACCGCCTGCGCGAGCGTGGTAGGTCTAGCTCCATACGATGCGGCCGGCCTGGACTGGTACGCCGGGATGTCCGCAGGGAATGTGGCAGAGTTCCAAGCTGCGGCCCAGGGCGACCGGGCCTATCGGCCCCTCGTCGAACGGCTCGCTGCAGATGCGATCGCCAGCGTCGAGGCCGGCGGCATCCAAGTCGCCGGCGATTACCAGTTGCCCGAGGTCGACCGCCGTGCGCTCACGGCACGACACCAGGAGGACGGCTATCTCCAGCGCATGCGGTTGACCTACCGTGACGGCGTTGACGGCTGGGTGGATGACTGCATCGCATTGACCCAACCGTGGGGCTTCGACTTGTCGGAGCTCACGACGCCAACCAGCGTGTGGTACGGAACTGCCGATGTGCTGGCCTCCCAGGACCACCACGAGTACCTGCTAGCCACCACCCCTGGCGCACAACGGCAGGAGCTTCGTGGCGGCCACGTGCTGACCGATCGGGACCTCGCGGCAATCTACGGCTGGCTGGCGGATCCGTCCCCCTAGCCGAACCCTCACCGGGCACCGATGCACGTCGAAGAGACGCAATGCCGCAAGTGCCCGCTTATCCCGCCCGTTGATCTGCCCCGGTGAAGGTACGACACCTGCAAAATGTCTCCTGACGCGCCCGAACGGCTGATCTGGGTGCGTAGCGCGCGTCACCGGGCCCTGCCGTATGCGCGCAGATCGAGTCCTCTTTGTTTGTCAAGCGGTTCTTCGTGCGGTCGTCGTGGTGGTTCGAGTGTTGGCACGCCGCGAGCGCGAGCTCGTCGTAGCCTTGGTTCGGGTTCGGGAGTGGCTTGGCCGAAGAGCCGGTGTTTCGGGGTGTGAGCCGGCCGCGCTGGCGACAGAGACGCTCCCCGGTTGCCCTCCCGAGCCCGCTGTCGCCTGTGGTGCGGTTCGGCGGGCGTCGGCAACCATGCGGGTGTAGAGGGCGTCGCTGATCCGCCGCTTGAGCGCACGGAGCGCTTCTTTGGGCGTCTTGCCTTCGGCGATCTTGCGGTCGTAGAAGGCGCGCCCGGCGCTGTGCTTGAACCGGATCTGGGTAACCGCAGCGCAGTGGAGCGCGTGGTTCAACTGGCGGTTCCCGCGGCGCGACAGCCGGTAGGTCTTGCGGCCACCGGAGGACACCTCGATCGGTGCCGAGCCGTTGAACGCGGCGAAGTGGTCGCGGCTGGGGAAGCGGGTCACATCGCTGGTGATGCCGACGACGAGAGCGGCGACGACCGGGCCGATACCGAACACGTTGGTGGTGGTCGTGCCCGACGCTTGACCACCTGGTCGAGTCGCTTGCGAGACTCCTTGATCTGCGTGTCGAGGCGCCGCAGGTCGTCGAGCAGCTCCACGGCGAGCTCGATCCTCGCGGTGGCGACCGCGCCGGCAGCGTCAACGTCGGCGAGCAAACGCTCAGCTTTTTCGGCACTTATCTCATCGGGGACGCCGCCAGCCGCGAGCTCGCAGAGCAGCGAGTGGAGACGGCCCGCGACCCGATTCCGCTGGCGGGCCAGATCGCGATGGCGCTTCGACCACAACTTCATCACCGCCGCGTGATCCTCAGCGCGCACCAACCGCGGTGTCTTGGCGCGCAACGCGGCGATCGCGACGGAGTACGCGTCGTGGGGGTCGTTCTTGTTGATCGCCTCGGTGGCCAGCAGCCGCACCCGCGCAGCGAGCTTGGGTTGGACGTCGATCACGCGCTCGCCTGCACCGACGAGCTGCTGGGCCAGGAGATAGCCGAGCCCCGTGGCGTTCTCGATCCCCCACGTCCGCTCCGGGAACCGCTGCGCCCACTGGAGCAGCCGCTCGAGCTGCCTGGGGCCGGACCGCACGCGCACCTCATCGAGCTTCGCTTCGCGCCCATTGGCCGCGACCGCGGTGTGCGATCCCTTGTGAGGATCGACCCCGATCATCACCGTCATACCGTCCTCCCTCATCGGCGAGCTGGGTAGGACCGCGGCCGGCATGTCTGATTGCAGCTCTGCGTTCCGCGCGTTCACGCCTCTTTCGAGCCAGACCACGGCGAGACCCCGGACGGCAGGCACCTCGTTCGGAAGCCAAACCCGAAGGCCGGCAGACGGTTCAAGAGCTACGCCGCCGGGGCCCCTCGACGCTACGAACGAACCGCAACGCCGTGGTGGATACACAATCAGACGG
>JBKOUY010000151.1:0-4761 GCA_046723645.1 Actinomycetota bacterium
CTGAGTGTTGTCTGGTGCGTCGGGCTCCTGGCCGTGTTCGGCACGATCGCCGTGTCCCGCTTCGCTCGCCGGGGCTAGCGGACCGACTCGTGAGTCGCTCGAAGGAGGGCAACATGACCGCCAACTTCAAGCTCGACATGACGATGATGTACGCGTATCACGACGCGCTTCGGCGCGACCTGGATTCCGTCGCACAGATGACGGCACGATCCGAGGGCTGGGACCTGTTCGAGCGGTTCCTGCACGTGCATCACGACGCCGAGGACGACGCGCTGTGGCCGGTCTTGCGACAGGAACTGGTCGGCCGGAGCGAAGACGTGACTCTGCTCGATGAGATGAAGGCCGAGCACGCCGCGCTCAGGCCGCTACTGGAGACCATCGACGACGCCCTGGACTCGGGCGAGTCAGCCCCCGAAGCCCGGGCCGACCTGGCGGCCCGGCTCCGGGAGCACCTCACCCACGAGGAGGAGGCAGCCTTGCCCGTCATCGACAGCACGCTCACCGACGAGCAGTGGATCCAGTTCGGCGAAGCGTCGGTGGCGAGGATCGGCGCAGACATGCCCACCCTTCTGCCATGGGTTCTGGACGGTGCAGACGCCGAGCGCACGAAGGCGGTCCTCGGTGTCCTGCCCGAACCGGTCCAGCAGACCTATCGGAACGAGTGGCAGCCAGCGTATGAAGCGAAGAACTGGTGGGTGACGTGAGCCGCGCCTCCGGCGTCATCGCCGGAGCCGGCGCCGTCGCGACCGCCAATCCATCAATTGGGCTTGATCGGTTTGGCGCCTGCCCGTAGGGTGGCGAGCATGGACTCGGCACCCGTCGTCAAGGACCTCGAGGGCCCGCCGCACTTCGTCCAGTTGGTCGCCAACCCGTTGCGGTGGCGCCTGCTACGAGAACTCGTCCAGAGCGATCGAGCGGTCTGGGAGCTCACCGACCGCTTGAGCGCCCCTCAGAATCTCGTCTCGTATCACCTGCGAAAGCTGCGGGACGGCGGCCTCGTGCAGGCCCGCCGCAGCGCAGCGGACGGGCGCGACACCTACTACGCGATCGACCTCGCCTCCTGCGAGCAGCAGCTGCGGGCGACTGGCCGGGCACTGCATCCCGAGCTCGTCCCCACGGTCGGCCCCATGACACTCCACACGGCACGAAGGCCGGGGAGACGGCGCGTGTTGTTCCTGTGCACCGGCAACAGTGCGCGCTCGCAGATGGCCGAGGCGCTCCTCGAGTACACGTCCGGCGGCACGGTCGGGGTGGCAAGCGCGGGCAGCCACCCCAAACCGCTGCATCCCAACGCGATCCGGGCGATGCGCAAGCGTGGCGTCGACATCAGTGGCAACCGCACCAAGCACCTCGACGAGTTCGTCTCGCAGCGGTTCGACATGGTGATCACGCTGTGCGACCGCGTCCGTGAGGTCTGTCCCGAGTTCCCGTCGCATCCCGCCCTCGTGCACTGGAGCATGCCCGATCCCGCGCAGGCCGGCCCGACCGACCGTACGTCGTACCCGGCGTTCGAGCGCACCGCCGCGGAGCTCGAGACCCGCATCCGGTTCCTGCTCCCAGTGCTCAGGAAAGCATCCACTAGCAGCAAGACGAGGAGGTCATCCCATGTCGAACGCTGAGATGGTCAACGTCCGTTACATGGTCGACGACGTCGACGAGGCGATCGCCTTCTACACGAAGTACCTCGACTTCGAGGTGATCACCAGCTTCGGTCCGGCCTTCGCCGACGTAAAGCGCGGCAACCTCCGGCTACTGCTCGCCGGACCGACCAGCTCCGCCGGCCGGCCGATGCCGGACGGCACCAAGCCCGGGCCGGGCGGCTGGAACCGCATCCACCTCATCGTCGACGACATCGACGCCGAAGTCGCCCGTCTCCGCGACGCCGGAGCACGCTTCCGCAACGACATCGTCGAGGGACCCGGCGGCAAGCAGACCCTGCTCCAGGACCCCTCCGGCAACGTCGTCGAGCTCTTCCAACCGGCGGGCCAGTAGCACATCGGCAGGCGGTCGGTGTTCGAGCGCAGCGACGGGCGCCCCACTGGCCGCCCGAGCTACCGAGCGTCGTTGTGGGCCATCTGCGAGGCACGTAGCTGAGCGTGCATCTCCCACGGCGGCTGTGGCATGACGTGCCCGGTCTCCAGGAGGGACTTGAGATTGGCGAGCACGGCGGGCCATCCGGCGGAGGCGGCCTCGTATTCCGCCTGGTCGGCCAGGTTTTCGTGGGTGACCGTGAGCCGGACGATGTCTTCGTGCGCTTCGATGTCGAACGCGACCTGCGAGGGTCCGGCCGCCGTGTCCTCGGGACCGCCGAAGGTGATGACCAGCCGCCTGGGCGGGTCGGTCTCGACGACCGTACCCACGACGTCGGCGATGCCGGAACCATCGGTTCGTTGGTGCTCCCAACGGGAGCCGGGCTGCCAGTCGGACACGTTGCTGTGTCCCCAGTAGTCGGCCGTCAGGTCGGCGTCGGTCAGCGCGTGCCAGACCTTCTCGGGCGTGCTCTGGATGTATGTCACGTAGACAAAGGTCGGTCGGTCGGCCATGTCGGGCTCCTCTGCTCGTCGTCGTATGGCTCTCAGCGCTCGAAGCCGCGGGTGCTCGAACTTGTCGATCCACCGTTCCTGCAGCTCGTAGATGGGGACGGGATTCAGGTAGTGGAGCCGCTCTCGGCCTCGCCGCAGGGTCGTCACGAGGTTGGCGCGTTGCAGGATGTCGATGTGCTGGGTCGCTGATTGACGCGCCATGTCCAGGTGCTGGCACAGCTCGCCCAAGGTCTGCCCGTTGTTCCGGCGCAACTGGTCCAGCACGTAGCGCCGGGTCGGATCGGCCAGGGCCTTGAAAACCTTGTCGGCGTCTACGTCCACATCCACGAATCCATTATGCAGGTATTTACCTGCGTAATGCAACGTAGGTCCTGGGGCCGTTGCGCCAGGTCGTCGAGGTGCGGGCCAGGTCGAGCTCCGCCACCCGCCCGACGAAGTAACGACCGGTCTCCTCGTCGAGCCATTCGCCGATCGTCCTTTCCGGCACGAGCCAGTCCTCGGCCGATGGCCCGGCCGCAGGCGCTCGCTCGTCCGCGGCGGAGTGTCGTGATGTCCACACCACCGGCTGCCGCGACGCCGGCCGGTAGGCGCAGGTGGTGCCGGTGCTGACCGTGCGCCGCAGAACGTCGGCGATGGCCGGGTCGGCATCGTCGATCGCATCGATCGCACGCCGGATGGCCTTCTGAACGGCAGTGCGTGCCCGTTCGGCGGAGTCGGCGAACGCACGCGGCCGGCCGCCGAGGCCGGCTGAATGTTCGATCTGGTCGACCAGGGCGTCCAGCTCGACCTGGGGGCGTTCCCGGCGGGCGGTGTCGTTGTGCGCCTCGGCCTCGGCCAGCTCGGCGGACAGCTCGCGGGCCCGAGCCCGGTACACGGTGCGAGCGGTGTCGTCCAGGAGCTCGTGGCGGGCCTGGTCGCGGGGCGCCGAACCCTGGCCGGCCAAGGCCAGGGCCGGGATCTCCTGTCCGGGGTGGGTCAGCAGCTCGGCGAGATACCGCATGCCCACCAGGTGGGCGACGCGCACGCGGCGGTTGCCAACCGCCACCACCCATCGTCTCCCGTCCCGGCGGATGAGACCGTCGCGGGGAGCCGCCGTCGACGGAGGCTGTCGCTCTCTCGGGGTCGTCACCGAAGCGCGCCACCCCGGCCACGGTCCCACCCTACGAACCCGACCCAGCGGTGCCACAAGTGGATTGCCGACGCCGGACGTGACACGACAGCGGCACGGCGCGTCACGCCGTTCCTGCATGCACACGACACGGGCCCGTCATGTCGACATCGAGCTGCTGCCGGCGGCCGCAGCTCGCGACGGCGATCTGGTGGGCGAGATCACCGGCCTGGTCAACCGCGTCTACACGGTGGCCGAGGAGGGGCTGTGGTTGGCGCGCGTCACTCGGACGACCACGACGGAGATGGCGGAGATGATCGGCGCGTGGCAGATCGCCGTCGCCCGGATCGACCGCCACATCGTGGGGGCGGTGCGCATCCAGCAGCTCGACGCCACCAAGGGTGAGTTCGGGATGCTGGTCGCGGACCCCGCCCGTCGGGGCGAGGGCGTGGGCCGTGAGCTGGTGACCTTCGCCGAGCAGCTGACCCGGCAGCGGGGCCTGGCCGTCATGCAGCTCGAGCTGCTGGTTCCCCGGGAATGGACACATCCCAACAAGGAGATGCTGCACGCCTGGTACACCCGGATGGGCTACCGGCCGGTGCGATCGGGCACGATCGACGAGAGCTACCCCACGCTGGCACCGCTGCTGTCCACACCCTGCGATTTCGTCATCTACCACAAGGACCTGGAGGCGCAGCCGCGCCAGCGGTCTCCGCACCCTCGGTGAACCGGCGGCGAACGCGCGCCTCGCCGCCGGATCCGGAGGACAGTTCGGGGGCTCAGGTGAGCGGCGTGTTCATCGCGGCTTGGATGTCGGTGGCGGACAGGGCGCGGTTGTAGACCCGGGCCTCGTCGATGAGGCCCTGGAAGTACTCGCCGTACGGGTTGTTACCCCCGATCCACAGCGGGTTCGTCGAGGCCTGGATGGCGCCCGAGGCGGCACCGGTCGCCACCTGCGTGCCGTTGACGTAGAGCCTGAGCGCGGCGCCGTCGTAGGTCAACGCCACATGCGTCCACGCGTTGACCGGGCTGGCCGTCGTGCCCGTCACCCACGTCGTGTTCCCGCCGATCGTGCCGCCACCCGACGGCCGCAACGGCCCGGAGTCGTTG
>JBKOUY010000178.1:0-7899 GCA_046723645.1 Actinomycetota bacterium
CGACCTCGAGATGATGCAGGAGGTCGGCTACTGCAGCGGCATCGAGAACTACTCGGCGCCGATCGATGGGCGGGGCCCGGGCGAGACGCCCAACACGCTGGTCGACTTCTTCCCCGACGACTACCTGTGCGTCATCGACGAGAGCCACGTGGCCGTGCCCCAGCTGCACGGCCAGTACGAGGGCGACCGGTCGCGCAAGCTCGAGCTGATAGAGCACGGGTTCCGCCTCCCGTCCGCGGCCGACAACCGGCCGCTCCGCTTCGACGAGTTCATCGACCGGATCAACCAGGTGGTCTTCCTCTCCGCCACGCCCGGGCCCTACGAGCTCGACGTGTCGTCGCAGGTCGTGGAGCAGATCGTGCGGCCCACCGGCCTGGTCGATCCCGAGGTCATCGTGAAGCCCACCAAGGGCCAGATCGACGACCTCATCACCGAGATCAACGAGCGCATCGAGCGCGACCAACGCGTCCTCGTCACCACCCTCACCAAGAAGATGGCCGAGGACCTCAGCGACTACCTGCTCGAACAGGGCCTGCGGGTGCGCTACCTGCACTCCAACATCGACACCATCGAGCGCATCGAGATCCTCCGGGCGCTGCGGCTCGGCGAGTTCGACGTGCTGGTGGGCATCAACCTGCTGCGTGAGGGCCTCGACCTGCCCGAGGTGTCGTTGGTGGCCATCCTCGACGCCGACAAGGAAGGGTTCCTGCGCAGCGACACGTCGCTGATCCAGACCATCGGCCGAGCGGCGCGCAACGTGGACGGTCAGGTGATCATGTACGCCGACGCGGTCACCGACTCGATGCGCCGCGCCATCGGTGAGACCCAGCGCCGGCGGCAGCTGCAGATCGCCTACAACGCCGAGCACGGCATCGAGCCGCAGAGCATCCGCAAGGCGGTCAATGACATCCTCGCCCACCTCCGGCCCGAGGAGGGCGCGCCGATTCCGGGGCAGGGCCGGCGCCGCGGCCGGCCGGGTGCGGCGGAGAGGCTGCGCACCGAGCTGGCGGACCTGCCGCCCACGGAGCTGGGGCGCCTGATCCAGACGCTGGAGGAGGAGATGCACGAGGCGGCTGCCGACCTGCGCTTCGAGTACGCCGCGCGCCTCCGCGACGAGGTCGGTGAGCTCAAGCGTGAGCTGCGGGAGGCGGGAGTGTGAGCGCGCGCGATCCGGCTGCGAGTCACGACGGTCCGAACGTGGCAGGATGGTTGATTCGAGGTGTCCGCAACTTGGACACCGTGTTGCGTCATCGGCCACAGGGGGGAACGCGTGAGCCACGTCGCGTACGACGATGTGGGCAGAGATTTCGATGCGGTGCGAGACCGCCGGCCAGACGCCCAGCAGGTCTGGTGCGAACGCGTGCGGCGCTACCTGTCCGAACCCCCTCCGGTCGCGATCGTCGACGTCGGCTCGGGGACGGGGATCTGGTCGAAGGCGCTGGCCGACAGCTTCGGGTGCCGGGTCCACGCGGTCGAGCCGTCCGACGGCATGCGTGCCCGTGCCGCCGTCGCGCATCCCCACCCACGCGTCGACTACGTGGCGGGTCACGCCGAGGCCCTGCCCCTTCCCGACGAGTCGGTCGGTGCCGCCTGGCTGTCGACGGTCATCCACCAGTTCCGCGACCTCGCCGCGGCGGCCCACGAGCTGCGCCGGGTGCTGGAGCCGGGAGGGCCGGTTCTCGTTCGCAGCGGGTACCCCGGTCGGCAGAACGAGATCGAGCTCTTCCACGTGTTCCCAGGGGCCCTGCGCGTGGCCGAGACCTGGCCCCGCCTCGGCCGGGTCATCACGGCGTTCGAGGACGCCGGCTTCGCGTTCGAGGCGATCGAGCGCGTCCGCGAGCCCACGTTCGACACGTACGACGAGGTTCTCGAGCTGCTCCCGCTGATGCGGCGCAGCGACAGCGCGCTGGTCGACCTCGACGACGAGGAGTGGGACAAGGGCATCGCCGGGATCGAGTGGGCGCGGGCGACAGGACGCCGGCCCTGGGACCTGGGCATGGACCTGCTGGTCCTCCGGTAGCCGCCCAGCGCCGGCCCGCGGCATCGAACATGCGTTCCTCAGGCCAACCGGGGCGATAGCCTCTGACTTCGTGGCTGATTCGCTCGTCGTCCGGGGTGCGCGTGAGCACAACCTCCGCAACATCAGTCTCGAGCTGCCCCGCGAGCGGCTGATCGTCTTCACCGGGCTGTCCGGCTCGGGCAAGTCCTCGCTCGCGTTCGACACGATCTATGCCGAGGGCCAGCGCCGCTACGTCGAGTCGCTGTCGGCGTATGCCCGGCAGTTCCTGGGCCAGATGGACAAGCCCGATGTCGACTTCATCGAGGGCCTGTCGCCGGCCATCTCGATCGACCAGAAGAGCGCCTCCCGCAACCCGCGCTCCACCGTCGGCACCATCACCGAGGTCTACGACTACCTGCGGTTGCTGTTCGCGCGCATCGGCGTCGTCCACTGCCCGACTTGCGGCGCCGAGGTCACCAGGCAGACCCCCCAGCAGATCGTCGACCGCATCATGGAGCTGCCCGACGGGACCCGGTTCCAGGTGCTGGCCCCGGTGGTGCGGGGCCGGAAGGGCACCTACGAGACCCTCCTCGCCGACCTCTCGGCCCAGGGCTTCGCCCGCGCCCGGGTCGACGGCGAGCTCCACGAGACGTCGGAGCGCATCGAGCTGGCGCGCTACGAACAGCACACGATCGAGGTCGTCGTCGACCGGCTGGTGCGTCGCGACGGCATCACGCGGCGCCTGACCGAGTCCCTGGAGACGGCGCTCAAGCTGGCCGACGGCGTGGCCGAGGTCGAGATCGTGCCCCGCCGAGGCGGCGCATCGCCGGCCGCCGAGGCCGAGCCCACGGGCGACGCCCCCATCGAGGGCGAGACGCTCACGTTCTCGCAGCACCTGGCCTGCCCCAACGGGCACGGGTCGTTCGAGGAGATGGCGCCCCGCAACTTCTCGTTCAACTCGCCCTACGGGGCCTGCGAGACCTGCGACGGCCTAGGGACCCGCTTCGAGGTCGACCCCGAGATGGTGGTGCCCGACCCCAGCCTCAGCCTCGAGGAGGGGGCCATCTCGCCGTGGGCCGGCGGGCACCAGCGCTACTTCCAGCGGCTGATCGTGGCCGTGGCCGACGAGCTCGGCCTCGACATGGACGCCCCGTTCGAGAAGCTCACCGCCAAGCAGCGGCAGGCGGTGCTGTACGGCAAGGGCGTCGACAAGGTGTGGGTGCGGTTCAAGAACCGCTACGGGCGGGAGCGCACGTACCACGCGCACTACGAGGGCGTCGTGCCGTACCTCCAGCGGCGGCACGCCGAGGCCGAGTCCGACAGCGCACGCGAGCAGGTCGAGGGCTACATGCGCCAGGTCCCGTGCCCGGCCTGTGGCGGCGCCCGGCTCAAGCCGCTGACGCTGGGGGTGACGGTCGACGGCTACACGATCGCCGACATCTGCGACATGTCGATCGGCGAGTCGGCCAAGACCCTGGCCGCCCTCGAGCTGTCCGAGCGCGACCGTCTGATCGCCGAACGGGTGGTCAAGGAGATCAACGCCCGCATGGGATTCCTGCTCGACGTCGGGCTCGACTACCTCACCCTGTCGCGCTCGGCCGGCACTCTCGCCGGGGGCGAGGCGCAACGCATCCGGCTCGCCTCGCAGATCGGGTCTGGCCTCGTCGGCGTGCTCTACGTGCTCGACGAGCCGTCCATCGGGCTCCACCAGCGCGACAACCGCCGCCTCATCGACACGCTGATGCGCCTGCGCGACCTGGGCAACACGGTGCTCGTGGTCGAGCACGACGAGGAGACGATCAAGGTCGCGGACCACGTGGTCGACATCGGCCCGGGGGCGGGGGAGCACGGCGGTGAGATCGTGCACACCGGCACGGTCCGCCAGCTGCTCCGCAACCCGCGCTCGATCACCGGCCAGTACCTGGCGGGCAGGCGCTCGATCCCCGTCCCGGCCAGCCGGCGGCGCACCAACGACCGGTGGCTCAAGGTCCGCGGCGCCCGGCAGAACAACCTCAAGAACATCGACGTCGAGTTCCCGCTCGGTTGCTTCGTGACAGTGACCGGCGTGTCCGGCTCGGGCAAGTCGACGCTGGTCAACGACATCCTGTACCGGGCGCTGATGCAGAAGGTCTACCGGTCGAAGATGCCGCCCGGCCTGCACAGCCGGCTCGAGGGCATCCAGCACCTCGACAAGGTCATCGACATCGACCAGTCGCCGATCGGGCGCACACCGAGGTCCAACCCGGCGACGTACACCGGCGTGTTCGACCACATCCGCAAGCTCTTCGCCCAGACCCACGAGGCCAAGGTCCGCGGCTACCAGCCGGGGCGGTTCAGCTTCAACGTCAGCGGTGGGCGCTGCGAGGCGTGCGCCGGAGACGGCACCATCAAGATCGAGATGCACTTCCTGCCCGACGTGTACGTGCCGTGCGAGGTGTGCAAGGGTGCCCGCTACAACCGCGACACGCTCGACATCACCTTCAAGGACCACAACATCGCGGACGTGCTGGCGATGAGCTGCGAGGAGGCGCTCGATTTCTTCGCGAACCAGCCGGCCATCGCCAGGCACATGCGCACGCTCGTCGATGTGGGCCTGGGCTACGTGCGCCTCGGGCAGCCGGCCACCACGCTGTCGGGGGGCGAGGCCCAGCGGGTGAAGCTGTCGAGCGAGCTGGCCAAGCGCTCGACCGGCCACACGATCTACATCCTCGACGAGCCCACGACCGGCCTGCACTTCGAGGACATCCGCAAGCTGCTCACCGTGCTGTCGCGGCTCGTCGACCAGGGCAACACGGTGCTGGTGATCGAGCACAACCTCGACGTGATCAAGACCGCCGACTGGATCATCGACCTGGGCCCCGAGGGCGGCAGCGGGGGCGGCGCCGTGGTCGCCACCGGCACGCCCGAGGCGGTCGCCACCGAGCCGGCGAGCTGGACCGGCCAATACCTGGCACCGTTGCTGGCGACGTCCGATTCGGTGTAAGAGACACGCCGAGTGCTCGGCCTCCCGTCCGGCGTGACCGCCTGCCTGTTCGACCTCGACGGCGTGCTGACGCGCACCGCCATCGTCCACGCCGCCGCATGGAAGCAGATGTTCGACGGGTTCCTGCGGGAGTGGTCGACCAGCAGCGGCGGGGAGTTCGTGCCGTTCGACGCGGGCCCCGACTACGACAGGTACGTCGACGGCCGACCCCGACTCGAGGGCACGCGCACCTTCCTGCTGTCCCGGGGCATCGACCTTCCCGTGGGCTCGCCCGACGATCCCCCCGGAACGCCGACCCTGCAGGGGCTCAGCAACCAGAAGAACGAGCTGGTGCTGCGCCTGCTGCGCGAGGGCGGCGTCGAGGTGTACGAGGGCTCGGTGCGCTACGTCCAGGCCGTGCGGGACGCCGGCGTCCGCACGGCTGTCGTCTCGGCCAGCGCCAACGCCGCGGACGTGCTCGAGTCCGCAGCGATCAGCCACCTTTTCGACGCCCGCATCGACGGCATCGTCGCCGCCGAGCGTCACCTGGCCGGCAAGCCCGCACCCGACACCTTCCTCGCCGGCGCCGCCGCCCTCGGGGTCGGCGCCAACGGCGCCGCGGTGTTCGAGGACGCGCTCGCCGGGGTCGAGGCCGGTCGCGCCGGTGCCTTCGCGCTGGTGGTCGGCGTCGACCGGGTCGGACAGGCGGCAGAGCTGCAGCGCCACGGCGCGGACGTGGTCGTCCGCGACCTGAGCGAGCTCCTGGAGGACCGGTGACCCACGGCTACCTGGTGGAGCCCTGGTGCGTGATGGAGCGGGGCCTGGACCTCGACATGCTGGCGCGCAGCGAGTCGGTGTTCGCCCTGTCGAACGGGCACATCGGGCTGCGGGGCAACCTCGACGAGGGCGATCCCCACGGGCTCCCCGGCACCTACCTGAACTCCTTCTACGAGCTGCGGCCGCTGCCGTACGCCGAGGCCGGCTACGGCTATCCGCAGTCCGGGCAGACGGTCATCAACGTCACCAACGGCAAGCTGATCCGGCTGCTGGTCGACGACGAGCCGTTCGACGTGCGCTACGGCACTCTCGACAGCCACGAGCGCATCCTCGACATGCGGGCGGGCACCCTCAGCCGGCAGGTGCAGTGGACGTCGCCGGCGCGCGACGCCGTGCGCATCTCGTCGACCCGCCTGGTGTCGCTCACACAGCGCGCCGTCGTGGCCATCGCGTACGAGGTCGAGCCGGTGGACGACAAGCCGCTGCGCGTCGTCCTGCAGTCGGAGCTGGTCGCGAACGAGGAGCTGCCGCCGCAGAGCAAGGACCCCCGCGCCGCGAGCGCGCTCGAGAACCCGCTGGTGAGCGAGGAGCACGGCTCCCTCAACCACCAGGCCCTGCTCGTGCACCGCACGCGGCGCAGCGGGCTGCGGCTCGCCGCCGGCATGGACCACACCGTGGAGGGGCCGGACCAGTCCAGCGCCGAGATCATGAGCTCACCCGACGTGGGCCGCCTGACGATCGCCACGGTGCTGCGGCCGGGCGAGCGGCTGCGGGTCGTGAAGTTCCTCGCCTACGGCTGGTCGAGCCAGCGGACACGCCCGGCGCTGCACGACCAGGTGGTCGCTGCGCTCGCGGGCGCGCGGCTCAGCGGCTGGGACGGGCTCCTCGCCGAACAGCGCGCCTATCTCGATGAGTTCTGGGCCGGTGCCGACGTCGAGATCGACGGCGACGCCGAGGTGCAGCAGGCCGTTCGCTTCGGGCTGTTCCACATCCTGCAGGCCGGCGCCCGGTCCGAGCAGCGCCCGATCCCGGCCAAGGGCCTCACCGGCCCCGGCTACGACGGCCACACCTTCTGGGACACCGAGACGTTCGTGCTGCCCGTGCTCACGTACACGCAGCCGGCACCCGCGGCCGACGTCCTGCGGTGGCGGCAGCTCACCCTCCCGATCGCCAGGGAGCGCGCCGGCGAGCTGGGCCTCGACGGCGCCGCCTTCCCGTGGCGCACGCTCCGGGGCTGGGAGTCGTCGGGCTACTGGCCCGCGGGCACCGCCGCGTTCCACATCAACGCAGACATAGCCGACGCCGTGGTGCGGTATGTCGATGCCACCCAGGACGAGTCCTTCGAGCGCGACGTGGGCGTGGAGCTGCTGGTCGAGACCGCGCGGCTCTGGCGCAGCCTCGGCCATCACGACATGGACGGCCGGTTCCGCATCGACGGCGTGACCGGGCCCGACGAGTACAGCGCCATCGCCGACAACAACGTCTTCACCAACCTCATGGCGCAGCACAACCTGCTGGCGGCCGCGGACGCCGTGGCGCGCCACACCGACATCTGCCCGCGGCTGGGCGTCACTCCCGAGGAGGCGGCGTCGTGGCGGGATGCGGCGGCCGCCGTCGTGATCCCCTACGACGAGCGCCTCGGGGTGCACCCGCAGAGCGAGGGGTTCACCGACCACGCCATCTGGGACTTCGAGGGCACACGCCCCGACCAGTACCCGCTGCTACTGCACTTCCCGTACTTCGACCTGTACCGCAAGCAGGTGGTGAAACAGGCCGACCTGGTGCTGGCGCTGCACCTGCGGGGCGATGCGTTCACGCCCGAGGAGAAGCAGCGGGACTTCGCCTACTACGAGGCGCTGACGGTCCGGGACTCGTCGTTGTCGGCCGCCACCCAGGCGGTGATGGCCGCCGAGATCGGCCATCTCGAGCTGGCGTACGACTACCTGGGCGAGGCCGCGCTCGTGGACCTTGCCGACCTGGCGCGGAACACCAGCGACGGCCTCCACATGGCATCGCTGGCCGGCGCCTGGACCGGGCTGGTCGAGGGGTTCGGCGGCATGCGGGCGAGCGGGGGCCGGCTGCGGTTCGCGCCGCGCCTGCCCAGCGCGATCAGCCGCCTCGCCTTCCGGGTCCGCTATCGCGGCCGCCGCATCGCCGTGAC
>JBKOUY010000202.1:0-9779 GCA_046723645.1 Actinomycetota bacterium
ACGATGCTCGGGGCGCGCACAGCGGCGGCCACGTGTGAGGCACCGGTGTCGTTGGTGACCACCATGCGCGCTTGCTGGTACAGCGCCGCCAATTCGCCGAGGCCGGTTTGCCCGGCCAGGTCGATTGCCTCACCGTGCATCATGCGGGCGACAGCGCGCACCAGGCCGGCCTCGTCCGTCGATCCCGTCATCACCACCGGCAAGCCGCGGCTGACGAGATGGTCTCCGACCCGGGCGAAGCATGGCGCCGGCCAGCGACGATCCTGACGAGACGCGCCCGGGTGAAGGCATGCGAAGTGGCCGCCGGCCAACCCGGCCTTCTCGATCAAGAGGGCCGCGGTCTGCCCCTCGCCGTCAGTCACCGGCAAGTCGAGCTCGAATCCAGCGGGAGGACATCCAGCGGCACCGACGACGGCCAGGTTCCTGCCGATCTCCGGCACGTCGGTGAGGTACTCGATCGATGTCCCCGGTGGCACCCAATGGCCGGGCAGATGGGCGGTCACCTGGTGGCGGGGGCCAAAGAGCGTCAACAGAGGATTGGTCACGATCCCGCTGCCATGTATCTGCAAGCCCAGATCGAAGCGCCTGCTCTGCGCACGTTGGAGGAACCGGACCGCCGCCGGGGGATCCGGCGTTACCTCCGGCAACCCGGCGACGCCCTCAACCACCAGCAACTCGTCGACAAGGCTCGGATAGCGCGCCACGAACCAGGTGCTCGACGCCAGCCCCGACAAGGTGATCTGCGCACGCGGGTACGCGGCTCGGAGAGCTCGCAGAGCGGGAACCGCACACAACAGATCGCCAACACCAGGCAGCGCCCTGAGCACGACGATCCGCGGCTCGGAACCCACCGCATCGCCTCCGCCCATGACCTCAGCCCTTCCCCGTAGCCGTGCGGTTCATGCGCCAGGCCAGGGCAGCCGGCGGAGCGATACGGCGAGGGGGAACCCTGCTCAACGGGTGGCGGAGTCGGCAACTGCCGACGTGCAACCGGGGCCCAATGCCGCGCGGCACGCCCCCTCGACCACCATCACCCTGGCCGGTCGCTCTCGACCGGCCTGTCACCGGGGCGGCGTGTCGGGCGGGGACGGAGACTCGTGGTTGGCGGGGGATGTCGTCTGTCGGCTGTGACCCTCGAGCCGGTCGATCTGGTCGCCTACCTCCACCGCCGGGTCTTCGGACTCGCGGTCGGGGTCGAGCACGGTCTCAGCGTTCTGGGCCTTCTCGCTCGCTGCCAACCCGGATCCGGCGGCGCCATCAGTTGCACCGGCGTCGGGGTCGGCCGCCACGTGGTCGGGCCGGTCGTCTCGTGGCTCTCGCGCCGATTCATCGTCCATGCCCCCATCCCTACCCGACACCTCGGGACCCCAACGTTCCGCCCTGGTGGAGGGCTGAGCCCCGGCGCCCCGCGACGAACACCGCCTCAGGCCTTCGGGCCGCAGGCGGCCGCGTCATGCCCGACGGCCGGTTTGGTACCACTGTCGGTTGGGTACCTGGCGGTCCAGAACCCCGCCGGCCCCCGGGACTCCCCCCACCCGGGGGCCGGCGCTGGCTCGTCAATCGGCCGACAAGAGGGCAACTCGAGGCGGCTCGCAGCGAGGCGGGCGTCGCATCGGCTGTGCGAGTATGCGGCATGCTTGGGCGGGTCCGCCGTGGTGACCGTCGGGCGTTGTTTGCCGGTGCCGTCGCCTTGCCGGGATCGCAATCCTCTATCCCCTCGTGGCCGATGTAGCCGTCCGGCCACTCACCGTGTTCGTCCTCCCTGGGTCGTTGACTGCCGTGCTTGGCGGCTGGCGCCCCACGGTGTTGATCGGCGTCTCGTCGTTGGTGTTCGCGGTGGTGTTCGGCGTCACCGGTCCCCTCGACACGGAGGCGCTGATCGCCCGGTGGTTGGTGATCGTCGCTGGGATCGCCATGGGGGCGGTCGGCGCGGCCGTCCGCCAGGGGCAGGCCGGTCGTTTGGCGGACTTTCACGAGGCGACGACCCTGCGAGCGGCGTTCGAGCGTGCCTTGGCGCCGTCTCCCCTACCACCGGACGGCGTGGTGGCCCTTGCCCGCTACCGGGCTGCCGAAACCCGAATGCAACTCGGTGGCGACTTCCTGGAAGCGGTCACCCTCGCCGACGGCCGCCTGGCCGTTCTCATCGGCGACGTCTGTGGCCACGGCCCAAGGGAGGCGGCATTCGGAGCCGCATTGCGGGCGGGCTGGAAGAGCATCGCTCTCGGCGGCAAGCAGGATCCCGCAGACTGGATGGACGCGCTCAACACCTCGTTCTTCGAGGACGGGCGCATCGACACCTTCGTCACGGTGTGCACGGGCCACTTCGACCCGGACGCCCAGGTCGCACGGTTCGTCAATGCCGGGCACCCGCCCCCAATAGCCCTGGAACGCCCTGCCCGTCCGCTCGAGCTGCCGCTGGCGCGTCCCCTAGGGCTCGGGTTGACCAGCGCATGGACAGCCGGCGATGTGCCGTGGGGTGGTGACCCGCTGCTCTTCTACACGGACGGCCTCATCGAGAACCCGAAGCTCGGAGGCCGACCCCGACGGTGGCAGGAGGATGGGTTACTGGCCTGGCTCGACGGTCAGCCACCCCTCATGACCGCCACGGCCTTCATCGACGCCCTACTCGAAGCAGCCACCGACGGGCGTGACCTGCGCGACGACATCGCGATCTTGCTCGTCGCCGCCGACCGCTGACCCCCACCGGGCGTCGGCGAAGACCTGCGAGTAGGTGCCGGTCGTGTCGTCCAGACCGGTGATCGTGGTGACCGGGAAGGGTGAGTTCGCTGCCCACTCGTCGGACAAGGACTGGTCCGGTTCCGCGTCGGCATGACGACCGGGAGGTGGCCTCCCGGCGAGCGGTGGTGTTGCCACGATCGTCACAATGCCCCGGCTGGGCTTCAATACCGGGGTGGGCGCGGTCTGGTACCGGTTGCGGTGCGGCCTTCGATCCCGATGGCGCGCGTCCGCTGGCCTAGCTGTCGTCGTCGCGGTCTTGGTCGGGGTGGTCCTCACCTTGGCCGCGGGCGCCGTGCGAACGCTGACCGCCCCGGACCGGTACGTCTCGTCGCAGGACGCGCGGCCCGACGCGTCGGTGGAGCAGGCCAGCGGGCCGCCGCGCACGGCCGAGCTGGCGTCGCTGCCGGCGGTCAAGGACGCCCATGGGATGACGTTCGTCTTCGGCGGCCTCGTCCCCGAGGACGGCCGGCCGGAGGAAGGCGACGGCTTGGAGGCCCTGGTCTTCGCCGGTTCGCACCTTGCGACCGGTACGCGCCTGGTGGAGGGGCGCGAGCCGGACCCCGCGGCGCCGGGGGAGTTCGTCGCGACCCGCTCGTTCGTCAAGTCGGTTCAGGCGACGGTCGGTCAACGGTACGACCTGTGGGTCATCCCGCAGGGTCCGGCCGCCGCGCTCGGGTTCGACGCCGCGGACCAGGCCGTGAGGCTGCTGGGTGCGACCCTGGTTGGCGTGGTCGACGGGCCGTCCGAGCTCCAGGACGGCGACCCGATCGCCGTCTTCCCCGAAACGCTGCTCGACGCCGGGGACGTCGGCATCGCAGCCACGCCGATCGCCGTGACCCTCGCTCCGGGAGCGACCCTCCGCGACCTGCGCTCCCAGATCGACGGGTTGCCAAACCCCGACCAGTTCGGGATCGACCCCGGCGACCTGGTGCCCAGCGAGGTCCGTGACGCAGTCAACGCCCAGGGCCAGGGTCTGGCGATCCTGGCCGTGATCGCTGGTGTCGCGACGATCGTCGTGCTCGGGCAGCTGCTGGGCCGCCAGGTGCGCCGCGCCGAAACCGAACGCCTCGTGCTGAGCGCGATGGGCATGACCCGCAGCGAGGTGGCCGCCGACCCGCTGCTGGACGCAGCCGCACCGACGCTCGCCGGCGTTTCGGCGAGTGTCGCCCTCGCGTACCTCGCCTCGGGCCTGTTCCCTCGGGGCTTCGTCCTCCACGTCGAGCCGGGTCCGGGCCGGAGGTTCGAGACCCTGGCGCTGGTTCCCGGGGCCCTGATCATCGCCGTGCTCGTCCTTACCTGGGTGCTCGTCGCGGTTGCCGTGATGGACAAGGCACGCTCTGGCGTCGGCCGGCCAACCGTCGTGGACACCGTGGCTCGGCGCCTTCCCGTGCGAGCCGCCACTGCGCTGCGCTTCGCGTTCACGCGCCAGGCGCGCGAGCCCACGAGACCAAGGGCCGCGGTGGTGGGAGCGGCGCTCGTCGTCGCGGTCCTCGCCGGTGCCCTGACCTTCGGTGCCAGCCTCGGGGACATGGTCGAACGGCCGGCTCGTTGGGGCGCTGACTTCGACCTCGTCCTCGGGCAAGGTGGCGACGCGCTGCCGGAGGACGTCCGCACCCAGCTCGAGAACGATCCCGACGTCGCCGCCGTGACGCTGTTCGGCACGATCATCACGACCGTGGATACCGACGGCTTCGACGTGACCGGGATGCTGCCGGTGGTCGGGTCGACAGCGCCGTACGTCTTCGACGGTCGCCTGGCCGAAGGCGCCGACGAGATTGTCATCGGCCGCGTCGTCGCCCGGCGTCTGGGTGTCGGCGTCGATGACGAGCTCGAGGTCATCGGGCCGGCGGGCCCCCGCACGCTGCGAATCACCGGCCTGGCGGTCCTGCCGAGCATCGAGGGGGGCGACGGCGTCGGCGAGGGCGGGCTCGTCACGTTCGACGGCATCCGCCGGCTCGATCCGTCGGCGGCGCCGACGGCGGCGGCGATCCGGCTCCGGTCGGGCGTGTCACCCGACGTCGCCGCGGAGCGGCTCTCGGCGAACACCGGGATGGCCGTGGACCAAGGGTTCGACCGGCCGTCCGTGATCGTCAATGTCGCCCGCGCCCGTGCGATCCCCTACCTCGTCGCCGCCGTCGCGGGAGTCCTGGTGCTGCTCAACCTGGCCCATCACCTGATCCTTTCCACCCGGCGGCGCCACCGCGACCTCGCCGTCCTGCGGGCGCTCGGCGCAGACCGCCGTTGGGTCACCGGTGTCGTCCACTGGCAGGCGTCGCTGTTCACGATCGTCGTCGTGGCGCTGGGCGCACCGATCGGGATCGCTGCCGGACGTGTCGTTTACCGCACGTTCGTGAATCGCGTCGGTGCGGTGGACACCGTGACGCTGCCGTTCGGCTTCTACGCGCTCACGCTCGCGGGGCTGGTCGCGCTGGCCAACGTACTGGGAGCGCACAGCGCCCACCGCGTCCGCCAGCAACCTCCCGCCGACAGCCTCGCCGACGAGTGATCACCCGCGGGCGCCCCGCCCTGTCGGCGGCCACGCCCTCCGCACATTCGCCAGGCTGGACGGCTATGACACCCGGACACGGATCTCAGTTCGTCGTCTGACTTGTGGGACGCCACGGCCTTCGGCCTAGGAGACATGGTGGACGGGTGGGCCAACCGGGACCTCGATATCGGCACCTTCCAGACGGTGTGATCGCCCACATACCGGGGTCCCGGACCCGAGTAGGTGCCCTTGAGCCTGGCGGCAGCCGGTCATTGCCGCCGAACGATTCCTGGCGGGACGACGAGCGACAAGCCGAACCGCCAGGTACGACGAGTCAGGCATCGGCCTCGATGGCAAAGGTGTTGCCGTCGGGGTCCTGGAACCAGGCGATCCGGCCGCCACCGGCTCGCGGAGCGATGCCCTTGGTGTCCGCCTCGAAGGCGTCGTAGCGGGTGAACTCGACGCCAGCAGCAGTGAGCTCGTCGACGGTCTGGTCGATGTCGTCGACGTACCAGGTCACCAGCGTCGCCGGTGACTTCCCGGCGGTCTCGGACTGGTACACCATCAGCGCCGGGCCGCCACCGGAACCGTAGACGCGGGTGCCGTCGGCGATGCGGGCGCTGGGGCCGCGCTGCAGCAGCGGCAGGCCTAGCTTGCCTTCGTAGAACGCAACAGCCTGTTGAATGTCAGAGACGGCGATCGAAGCGTTGAGGTGGTAGTTGCTCAGGGCCATGGACTTCCCTTCGGTTTGGGTGCGCTACGCCCGGCACCAATCAACATGGTGCCACCGGGCCGGCGGTCCTGGGCTGTGCGTGCCGGGACCCGACACGCACGACCATGTGCCTCTGGCACCCACACGTCCGGCAGGGTCTCGGGGCGTTCGATCGGCCGATCGCCTTGAGTGAGCTCGATCACCCGATCGTCGTGGATTTCCCGCTGCGAAACGAGTGGACCGTGGAGCAGACCCCGGCCCATCGCATACCTAGTCACGGCACCGACGTGCTCGGCATGCGCTACGCGTATGACTTCATACGTACCGACCACCGCCAGCGCAGGCATGTCCACCCCGCCGGGTCGCTGCGGTGGTTCCTCGTCGGGGGTCGGACGCGGGACTGCTACGGGTGGGGTGAACCCGTCCACGCGGCATCGGATGGCGAAGTGGTCGACGCGGTCGACGGAGTGCCCGAGCGCCAATGGGTGCATCCCATCAGAGAGTCGTGGGCCGCGCTCAGGGCGGCTCGCGCCTACCTGACGAGCCAACCATCGATCGATCCAATACGTCTCGCCGGAAATCACGTCACCGTTCGGGCCGCCGAGGCCTTCGTCTTGTATGCCCATCTCGCACCGGGCAGCGTCGCCGTTCGGTCGGGCCAGCGCGTGTCCGTCGGTGACGTGATCGGACGGGTTGGCCATACTGGCAACTCGACGGCCCCGCATCTCCACTTTCAACTGATGGATTCGGCTGATGCGCTGAGCGCTCGTGGCATCCCGTGCGCCTTCGCTACCTACCTCGTGCAACGGGAGGGCGGTTGGGAGCAAATCCGAGACGGCATTCCGCAACGACGCGAGCGGGTCCGGTCCGGTTCATAGGCCGGGTGGAGGCCGAGAACCGCAGACCGCCGGCGGCGCTACGGTCGGCATGTATGGATGCCGAGCTCGCTGCCCGACGCTGGGCGGAGGCCTGGGAGCGGGCCTGGCCCGCCAAGGACATCGACGCGATAGCCGCCCTGTACGCGGACGGGGTCAACTATCGGGCGCTGGTTCACCGAGAGCCGGATCGAGGTACCGACGGCGTGCGCGACTACCTGCGGCGCAACTTCGACGTGGAGCACCGCATCGAGTGCTCCTTCGGCGCGCCGGTGGCTGCGGGTGACCGGGCGGCGGTTGAGTGGTGGGCGAGTTGGTACGAGGACGGCGCCGACTTGACGATGGCGGGCGTCACCGTGCTGCGTTTCGGTGCCGACGGACTTGTCGTTGACCATCGTGACTACTGGAACGAGGTGAGCGGCCGTCAACCACCGTTCCCCGGCTGGTAACCGGCATCGTCATCGCTACTGCCGCGCTCCCGTAGCGTCGATGGCCTACAAGTGAGTGTCTCAGGAACAGCACGACGACCGGCCGCGGCACCACTTCCTCGAGCGCGGGCTCAGAGCATTTCGGGACCGCGGCCGAAGTCGCGTCGCCGGCCGCGGTCGCCGGGCCCACGTTGGCCCTGCCCCGCCACACGCGCAACCGTACAACTCCCCCGCGAGGGATGTGATTGGTGCCGAACGGCGTTGGCCACAGGGCCTTTGGTCCCTACGGCGGTGGATCTCGGGTTCTTACCGTGCCTTGTAAGCGGATGACTTCGATCCGTAGGAACGAGTGGGAGGGAACGAGATGAGCACGTTGATGGAGGATCGTCCCCTGACGGTGAGCGAGCGCCACGACGACGACGTCGTGCGGCTGCCGCGACGATCGATCGACAAGCTCTTGATCGGCTTCGGTGTGGCGGCGGCGGTCGTGTTCGCCGCCGCCGGTGCCCTGCTCACCTGGGGTGCCAGCTTCGCCGATGACTATGTCCACGACGAGCTGTCCTCGCAGCGGGTGTTCTTTCCCGACGAGGCCAGCCTGCGCGAGGAGGGGCGTGGCGACCTGGTGAAGTACGCCGACGAACAGGTGACCACCGGCGGCCAGGCCGAGGCCTACGCCAGCTACATCGCCGGGCACATGGAGGGCATCGCCGACGGCAAGACCTACGCGGAGATCGACGACCGTGGCGCCGCCCAGGCCGTGGTCGACGCCCGGGAGTCAGGCGCCAGCCAGGCCGAGGTGGCCAAGCTGCAGGCCACCGCCGATGAGCTCAAGGCCCAACGCGACTCGCTGTTCCGGGGCGAGACCCTACGGGGCCTGCTGCTGTCCTCCTACGCCTGGGGCACCATCGGCGGGATCGCCGCCATCGCCGCCTGGGTCGCCTTCGCCGGCGCCGCCGTGATGGCCGCCCTCGTCGTCGCCGGACTGGTGCACCTGCGCCGCTCCCACACGTGACCACCAGCACCGCCGGCGCCACACACCGTCGCAGTCACCGGTCGCCGGGCCCCCGGGCCCGGCGACCACCGTCGCGCACGGTCACACGCTGTCCTCGGCCGTGACTGCCCTCACGTCGAAGGTTGTGACCTTCGCCCCTGCCCGCGGCCCCGTCGCCGAGTTCAGGATCCAACGAATGGAACTGGATCGAAGCGGCTTGGAGGTGCTCGACCGCGACGAATGCCTGCGGCTGCTCGGCACCGCGACCTTGGGCCGCATCGGCGTGACAAGTGCCGTCCTGCCGACGGTGCTGCCGGTCAACTTTGGCTTCGACGGCACACGGATCCTGATCCACACCGGCCCGGGCACCAAGCTCGCCGCCGCCACCCGCAACGCCGTTGTGGCATTCGAGGTCGACCAATTCGACGCCGAAGCCCACACAGGCTGGAGCGTGGTGGTGCAGGGCGTCGCCCGCGAGATCACCGATTTCGACGAGCGTGCAGATGCCCAACGCCACGTGCCCGCTCGGTGGGCGCCCGGCTCGGACCACCACCTCGTGGCGATCTCGACCGAGATCGTCTCGGGGCGGCGCATCCTGCCGGGCCTGTCAGCGCCGGCAGGGACGAGGGAGCGACCATAATCATCACGAACCCCTCTTGCCCGGGGGTGGAGCAAAGCGAGGACACACGTGACCATCAAGGTGTTCCTGCTTGACGACCACGAGGTCGTGCGCCGGGGCGTGCGCGAGCTGCTCGAGGGCGAAAGCGGTGGCGAGATCGAGGTCACCGGCGAGGGGAGCACGGCGGACGAGGCGCTGCGCCGTCTCCCGGCCGTCAGGCCCGACGTGGCGATCCTCGACGTGCGCCTGCCCGACGGAAACGGGGTGGAGGTTTGCCGGGAGATCAGGTCACGCCACCCCGAGATCCGGTGCCTCATGCTCACCTCGTTCGCGGATGACGAGGCGCTCATCAACGCCATCATGGCCGGCGCCGCCGGCTATGTCCTGAAGCAGGTGCGGGGCGCCGACCTTGTCGACAGCGTGCGGCGGGTGGCCGCCGGCCAGTCTCTGCTCGATCCCAGCGTCACCGCCACGGTGCTCGAGCAACTGCGACACGGGTCGGACGACAGTCGCACCGAGCAACTTACCGACCAGGAGCGCAGGATCCTGGACCTGCTGGCCGAGGGACTGACCAACCGCCAGATCGGCGAGCGGCTCTACCTGGCCGAGAAGACCGTCAAGAACTACGTGTCCAATGTCCTCATGAAGCTGGGCATGCGCCGGCGCACCGAGGCTGCCGTCTACGCCACCCGGCTCGCCGAGCGCCGCGACCAGCGGCGCTGACCCCTGGTCGCGCTACTTGATGGGCACGCGCCACTCGATGGCCGTGCCGTGGGGGGCGATCGGCTCGATCTCGAACGACCCCCGGCGACGACTGGCGCGGGTCGCCATGTTGTCCAACCCATGACCCCGCGGCTGGTCGGGTCCCGGCGGTCCAATGCCGTCGTCGGTGACACGAAGTGTGAGCTCACGCCCGTCGCCCGTGTC
>JBKOUY010000008.1:0-82469 GCA_046723645.1 Actinomycetota bacterium
CGTCGGCTTCGAGCACCGAGGGCCGGAACGACCGGAGGCGGTCGAAGTCGGCCCAGGGGCCCGAGCCGGTGAGGACCGCGCGGTGGCGAGTCCAAGACATGGCGACGCTCACGCTACCCAGCGCGAGGGTCCGTGATCGCCCGGCCGCGGCCACCACGACGGGATCCCGGCATCGTTAGCGCCAGCCGCTGTGAGCGGTGCGTCGGGCCCACGCAGTGGCTCCCTACGCTGAACCGGGGACACCCATTATCGGGCTTGTCGTGAGCAGCGTTGTCAGTCACGGCGAGCGGCTGGCCCACATGGCCCGGCGGCTCGGAGGGGTGGCCACTGGCGTTGGAGGTAATCGACGACGGTCGTGATCGTCGTCGATGTGTGGCCGCGTTCCACGAGGTAGCGAGGCACGTCGAGCGTGGCGTGGCCCTCGTCGCTTGCAGCGAGGACGTCGGCGACGAGGTCTGCCACGGTGACACCGGGGAAGTCGGGGACCTCTCCGTCGAGCAGTCGCGCTTCCCGCTTGCGCCGCTGCCGGGACAGATCATCGTCATCCATCCCAGGTTCGATTGCACTCGGCATGGTCGCCTCCTCGTGTCGGCTCAGAAGAGGGCGACGTAGGACTCGAGCCAAGGGCCGAGCGACGAAGCGGCCTTCCAAGGGTTGGGCCCACCGTATCGAGGTGCTGCCCGGATGCTGTCGCTTGACGGTCCGATCCGCCGACCCTCTCTGCCAGGGCCTCAGTGCCTGGGCAGGTGCCGTGGCGTCACCGGCGTCCCGCCGGATCGAAGGATGCGTGGGCGCATCGGTTCGGGTGGTGGGACCGGCTCCGGTGGCGACTCCGGCTCGGGTGGCGGGCCCGGCTCGGGTGGCCACGATTCGGCCAGGAGCGACGATTGTCGTTCGGGCGGCGTGGGCAGCCTTCGTCGGTTGTTGTCTGTCGTGTGGTGCTGGCCCTGGCGAAGGACCGAGAGCGCAACCCGGGCCCGTGGGGTCGCGGCACGGCGAGGCCCGGTTCTGGTGATCTCGCCCAGCACCGTTCTGACCCCCAGGTAGGCGATGGCTCGCTCCAGGAGCCGAACGCCGCGGCGGGTCGTCTCGTCGTTGGACGGGTGGCGCGCTCGGGAGCGTCCGAGTCGCAAGGCGTGGGTCATGGTGTCGGGGTCGTGACCCGCCGTGCGGGCGAGCGCGAGCGCCTGGTCGGGCAGGTGGAGGCGGCGGCCGGTGCCAGCCAGCTCGAGGCTGCGCTGCCACACCCGCTGCGCGACCTCCAACCCCTCGCGGCGGGCAGAATGGGTCGACCTCGGATCGGAACCGGCGCGGGAACAGCCGGGGACCGGCGTCGATCCGTCGGTCCTCACGACGCGTCGCCGGTCCAGCGGCGAGGGGGTACTTCGTTCGGGTTTGCATCCCGACCGAACAGCGCGGTTCGACAAGGCCGGCACACCCACCAGCCCGGCATAGCCGGCGCGTAGAGGGTGGGATCACCCTCGAACATCAAGCGGCACCGCCCGCACTGTCGAGGCGGTGGTTCAGCGGCGCCGGGCGCCTGCTGCGGGTCGGGCTCGACCAGAGCCTCTCCCGCGGGGTCACCCAGCGGGTGAAGCAACGGGGTTCGATTCACGACGCCTCCTCTGGGTGTCTGGTTGAACTCGGGGAGACGTCGGGCTCGTGCGGGGGAAGCGAGGTCCATCCACGCAAACGGGGCGATCCCACCAAGTCGGGATTGTGAAGGTAGGCCGTGCGTGTCTGCGCACGGTTCCGCGGTAGGGCGCGCTTCGTGCCCGCCAATAGCGGAAGGCGCGGCCGACGCCGACGCCGACGATGACGCCGAGCGGCCACGAGGATCTCCATGGTGAGTTCCGTTCTCTGCGGCTGGACACTCACCGTCGACGACAGCCAGCTCCAGCGCCTACCGAAAACGCTACACCCCGGAGCGCAAAACCTGCAATCTGTTTCTGGAATAGAGGTTATAGTGTCTTCATGGGAAGTTGGAGCTTCCTCACGAACCACGCCAGGGCGCTGCTGTGCATCGCCACCGACCCCGGAGCGCGCCTCCGCGACATCGCCACAAGCGTGGGAATCACCGAACGCAGAGCCCACGCCATCATCACCGACCTCGTAGACGCCGGCTACGTGGTCAAAGACCGCAACGGTCGTCGCAACCAGTACCGGATCCAAACCGACCTGCCACTCCGGGACCCGATCAACCGTCAACGCACCATCGGCGAGCTGCTCGACCTGCTCGTCGGCAGTGACGAACACCGCGACGGGATCAGTCCGAGCGATCAACGACGGCCGACCAAGGCCGCCACCCGGCGCTGATCAACCCCACCGCCCCGCGACACTCGCGTCCTGAGCGCCGCGCCACCCGAGGGTGGGCTGCACCAGCCGTCCACTCGGGGCGCGACCGTTGCTGAGCCGGTAATCCGACGTGCTCACCCGGTCTGGCTGTAGGACTCGAAGGTGTCGGGGTCCGGTCGCAGCAGCGTACGGTCGCCCTTGCCGCCAACCGCGAGACCGATCACGTCGTCGCTGCCATCGTCGTTCTCCACAAGGGCCCACACGACGACCGGGAACGTGCCCCGCGAGGTCTGCATCTTGGCGCCGTGCAGGGCAGGTGCGATCTGCATGATCTTCATGGACGTCACGGTAGACGTGGCCGCCGTCGCTGCACGCTGAACGTACGGCCCCCGCATGCGGTCCGACGCAGACGCGAAACGGGCCCCCGACTGGGAGGATCAGTGCCCGAGGCCCTCGCGCCGGGCAATGGCTAGCGCCGCCGCACGGTCGCTCACGCCGAGCTTGCGGTAGAGGTTGCGGGTGTGGGTACGAATGGTCTGCCAGGCGAGCTGCATCTCGTCGGCCGCCTGGTGTGGGCTGAATCCTTGGCCGAGCAGCGTGAGCAGTTCGGCCTCCCGCTGGGTGAGCCCGAGGTGGACGCCCGCCCATGCGCCAATGTCGATCTCCCGAGCCGCCAGCAGCGCCGCCTCGGTTGCGAGGCGCGGCGCGATCACGGTTTCCCCTGCGGCCAGTCGCTTGAGGGCATCGACCAGTTCCTGGGGGGCTACCGATTTGAGGATGTAGCCACGCACGCCCATCCGCAGCGCCTGGAGCAGCAGGCGCAGGTCGTCTGCGTGGGTGAACACGGCCACGGCGAACGGCGGCTCCTGGATCAGCACTGCCATCGCTGCTTCTATGCCGGCGGCTCGCCGCGCGAAGGCATCGATGAGCATCACGTCGGCGTCGTCCTCGGTGTCCGGCGCCATCACGATCTCAGGCTCGCCGTCGGCGGTGCCGACGACGATCACGTCGTCGCTGTATGGCGCCAGCATCGAGCGCAGGCCCTCGATGATGATGGGGTCGTCGTTCGCCAGGACCACTCGCACGCGACTTTGGGGCATCGGCGCGTCTCCGTGAACGTGCGGAAGACGATCTGGTTCGGCAGCTCGCTACCCGGTGACGAGTCAGGTCATTCGGCGGCGTTCGGTTGGTCGCCGGTCGCGCCTACCCCAAACGCGGTATGGGCATGCGCTCCGTGCCGTGTCACGATGCCGGCGGGCTGGGATGTGGGCCAGGCGTCGCGCCGGCCCGCATGCGTCCCGTGATCGATGGGCCTACCCGCATATGACCGTCTCCGACCACGCGATTCCATGGCGTCTGCTGCTGGTGGACGACGACGAGGGCGACTCTCGCCTCGTGCGCGAGCTGTTGAGGCAAGGCCTGCCGGGGACCAGGATCGATCGGGTCACCACCCTGGCGGACGCCTGTCGGGAGGCGGTGGCGTCGGACTGCGTGCTGCTCGACATCGGCCTGCCCGACGCCGACGGCACCGTGGGCGTCAGGCGCCTGACTCAGGAGGCGCCGGATACCGCCATTGTCGTGCTCACCGCCGCGGCCAGCGAGGAGCTCGGGGCAGCGGCGCTGAGCGCCGGCGCCCAGGACTACCTGATCAAGGGCCACGTCGACGAGCAGCTGCTGGCCCGGTCGGTGCGCTACGCGATTGAACGGCACCGCGCCGCGCAGCTCAGCCGCGAACTCGTGCGGGCCGAGCGCCAACGGGTGGAGAACGCCCGGCTCGAGCGGGCCCTTACGCCCACCCCGGTCATCCGCTCGACCGACATCAGCGTGGTGGTGCGGTACCAGGCCGGCCGCCGGGGAGCCCAGCTGGGCGGCGACTTCTACGACGCGATCGAGAACGACGACGGCGCCTGCGCCGTGCTCGTGGGCGACGTGGTGGGCCACGGTCCCGACGCCGCCGCCTTGGCGGCCCGCCTCCGCAGCGCCTGGCGGGCCCTGGCCCTCGCCGGCCTCGACCAGGTCGCCATCCTTGGCGTGCTGGACAGGTTCCTGGGCAGCGAGGGCGACCAGTTCACGTTCGCCAGCCTCGCCAGCCTCGTCGTCGACGGGGACCGGCGCGCGGGCACCCTGGTCCTCGCCGGTCACCCGCCTCCAGTCAGGCTCGGCTGCCCCAGCTGCCCCGTCGGGGCCGGCGGCCATGGGCCTCTGGTGGGCGTCATGCCCGCGCCTCGATGGGCGCCGGTCGAGGTGGGCCTGGGCCCCGGCGCCGAGCTGCTGCTCTACACGGACGGCATCGTCGAGGGCTGGGCCGACACCAACCACACGGAGCGGCTCGGTGTGGAGGTCCTCATCGAGGTGCTCGACCTGCTCCGAGCCCGGGGGCTGGCCGGGCCCGCACTCCTCGACGCCCTGATCGACGAGGTACAGCGCCGGAACGGCCGACCGCTCCGGGACGACGTCGCCCTGTGCCTCGTCGCCATACCCACCCGCTGAGACAGCCGGTGTCATCGTTCCCGGATCCGACCACGCTGACGTCTACAGCTCCGTAGCGACGCAACCCCTTCCATGGCTCCGGAGACCGACCACCGGGGCTACTGCACGATTCTGGTTTCGGGAGTTCTTCGACTCGACCGACTGCTCCGTCGGGCGGCTCCTACCGCTGATGGAATGAGCGACATCATCCAACAACAAGGACGGCGAGATCGGTAGTCGCAGCAGCTACGGCAACGACAGCCATCCGCCGAAGGGCTGAGCTGCGGACGGCACGAAGGCAACCGACCTTGGAGACATAGGCTCGCGTGGGGTGAGTTGGCGGCTTCCGCGACTAGGTGGGTCAACATGGACCGGCGCCGTTACGCGACGATCGCTAGCCGGCCGGGCGCGTGTCCGGTCTCAGGCCGGCGGGGGGTGGTGAGACCGACAGCATCTCCTCAGCGGGCGTCGCATCGTCCCACAGGGTGCCCATGCGAGCGGCCGGCAGTGTCAGTGACTGAGCCGGACGCCCAGGTCGTCGAGCCGGGCGGGCACCTGGTCGGGAAGGCCTTGGAGGATGCTGGCCAGGGCGAAGGCATCGCTGCGGCGGATAGTGAGGACCCGCCCGTTGTAGTCGCCGCGTTTCACCTCGATGGCGCGTAGGTAGTTGGGATGGGACCCTTGCACTAGACGGGCCACGCAGGACAGTACTCGTCTGACCAAGGGCCTTCATCGGAGGCGGCGACCGGAATCGAACCGGTGTACAGGGCTTTGCAGGCCCTTGCCTAAACCACTCGGCCACGCCGCCGGAAGGGACAACCATAGCGGGCAGCCCATTGGCGGCCCGCTCCTCACCACCGGGTCCTAGCGCCTCGAGCGCGCAGGCAAGCAGCACGACCACGCTTGCCCATCAAACGTTCGCTTGACACACTGCGACCATGACGGTCACCGAGCGCGCCAAGGCACCGCCGTTCGACATCGACATCCTCGATCCCCGGCTCTACGACGATCCGTGGGAGGCATACCGCTGGCTCCGGCACAACGCCCCCATCTGGTGGGACGAGCGCAACCGGCTCTACGTCATATCCCGCCATGCGGACGTCAGCCACATCAGTCGCCACCAGGAGCTGTACTCCGCGGCCCAGGGAGTCCGGCCCAAGGTCCTGGCGCCGATGTCCATCATCTCGATGGACGATCCCGAGCACACCCGCCAGCGCCGGCTGGTGAGCAGGGGCCTCACCCCCCGGACGGTGCGCCAGTTGTCGGATCACATCCGCGACCTGTCCAACCAGATCATCGGCGAGATCTCGGCCAGGGGAACCTGCGACTTCGTCGAGGACTTCGCCATCCACGTGCCGCTCATCGTGATCGCCGAGCTGATGGGCCTCGACCCCGACCAGCGCCGGCAGCTCTACCGCTGGAGCGATGCCATGATGGCTGGCGACGGGCACACCGACCCCCACGATCCCGTGCTGGCGCGCGCCGCCGAGGCTGGGGGCGAGTTCGCCGCCATGTGCGTCGAGCTCATCGACCAGCGACGGGCCGACCGCTCGACCGACGACATCATCGGCATCCTCACCCAGGCGTACGACGAGGGTGCGCTCGCCCGGCCGGGCGCGGACGATGCGGCCTCGGCCCACATCGACGGGAGCGACGGTACCGACGCCGTCGTCGACGACCGGATGACGGCCGACGAGCTGATCATGTTCCTCATCCTGCTCGTGGTTGCCGGCAACGAGACCACCCGCAACGCCCTGGCCGGCGGGCTGGTGGCATTCACCCGCTTCCCGGAGCAACGGCACAAGCTGCTCGAGCGGCCCGAGCTGATCGATACGGCCGTCGAGGAGATCGTGCGCTACGTCAGCCCCGTGATCTCGTTCATGCGGACCGTGACCCAGGACCACACGTACCGGGGCGTGGACCTCGTTGCCGGCGACCGCGTGTTCATGCTCTACCAGTCCGCCAACCGGGACGAGGACGTGTTCGACGCGCCGGACGACTTCCGGGTCGACCGGGATCCCAATCCACACCTGGCCTTCGGCATCGGCACCCACTACTGCCTCGGCGCCAACCTGGCGCGGGCCGAGATCAAGGTCGTGTTCGAGGAGCTGTTCCGGCGGCTGCGCGACATCCGGGCCGTCGACCCGGACACGCTCGAGCGGGGCGACTCCACCCTGGTGCTGGCCCTCAACCGGCTGCCGGCCGTCTTCACGCCCGAGACGCGAGGGCCCCGGCCGTGACCCGACCCACCCCCGTCGGGGCCGATGCCGGGCCGCGCGGCCGGATCCTCGACACGGCACTGACGCTCATGAGCCAGCTCGGCTCCGCCGGCACGTCGATGCGCCGCCTCGCTTCCGCATGCGGCCTCAACGTCGCCACGATCTACCACTACTTCCCGTCCAAGGCCGACCTGCTGCGCGCCCTCATCGAGGAGCGGCGCTACGGCGAGCGCCTCGCCACCGAGGAGCCGGCGATCGACGCCGCGCTTCCGCCGGGCGAACGGGTGGCCGCGTTCCTCCGGTGGGTCGCCGAGCGGACGCTGGACGAGGAGGTCGTGCTCCGGCTCCTGCTCGGGGAGGCGTTGCGGGGGGACGCCACGGCCCGCGACACCGCGGTCGGCCTGCTCACCGAGCTCGACGTCGGCCTGGCGGCGTGGCTGGCCGAGGGGTTCCCGGAGCTCCGAGCCCGAGGGCTCGCGCCGGAGCTGGCAGCCCGGCTCGTGCGCCGGAGCCTGCTGGCACTGGTCACCGAGCACCTGGCTACGGGCTCCGCCGACGTGGACGCTCACGCCACCGAACTGGCGAGCGTGATGTTTGCCGACCCGGCGCACCGGCACCCTCGCGCGAGGCGAGGGTCCACTAGTCGGTGAACGTGACGGTGGCCTCGTCGCGTCCCCGGAACGGTGCGACCAGCTCGGCCTCCCGCTCGATGGCGGTCCGCTGGCGATCGCTGAGCTTGGTGAACGGTTCGACCGTCACGTCCATTTGACTTCCGGCCCCGCGGGCCCGCCACGTGCCCACCGGGTGGCCGGTGACCATGACGAGGCCAGGAGCACCGGCCGGCCGCCAGACGGCTCGCTGGGCCGTCTTGTCGGGGAGGAGCGTCGCCCGGTCTCGCTGTGCGAGGAACGGGTCGCCGGCCGGCAGCAGGCGCGCACCCGACGCCGTCGGGGGATCGTCCAGCATGTCGGCGTCGCCCGCCAGCAGCCACGCGACCGCGCCGTCGAGCTTTGCCTCGACCAGGTCGGCGCCGAGCTCCACGAAGCGCTGGCGGGCCTCCACCACGCCGATGCCGGTCCACGCCGCGAAGTGGAGGGGCGTCACCGGCCCGTATGCATGCACGAAGCGCCGGACCAGCTCCGTCCTGGCCGCGGCCACGTCTCCCCCGAGGGCGCCACCCAGCCAGATGTCGGTGCCCATGAGGGTTTGCCGTGCCCCCTGGGGCCAGCCATAGCAGTAGACCCCCGCAGTTCCGGCAAGCCGCAGCAACTGGTCGGGGACGTGGTGCACGTCGCACACCTCGCACCACGGTTCTAGCTCGGCCGGCAGCCGGCCGTGGAGCGCCTCGCTCAGCTGCCCCTTGGTCCGGGACTCGCCGTCGGCCACCACGGCAGCGAGGACCCCGAGCACCATGGAGAGCGCCTCCCGGGCGGTCCAGCCCGCGGCTTCGATCGACGGCCACGAGCCCGCGAGCTGCTCGCGCAGCGAGGCTTCGTCGGCCGCGAGTGCCGCGGGCCCGAAGACCGCGGCGTCCTCCCGCGGCACGACGTAGGCGGCCCCGCGAGGGCCGAGGAAGCGCAGCAGCGAGCGGTCGTCGAGCAGGGCCTCCTCGAGTGCTCCCGGAGTGAGCCGGGCGACGCGCGCGGCGAGCGCCACGCCGGCGTTGCCGGGCGGGGTGTCCTGCACTCCGCAGACCGCAGCCGCATCGAGGACACCGTCCTTGGGCAAGCGCTCGTGCAGGTTGTGCGCAGCGACGCGGAAGGCGACGACCTGTTCCGCGGTGACGCGATGCACGGCCTGCCTGCCCATCGGCGATGAGGCTAGGGGTCGCGCCGCCGCCAGGTCATCGGCACCGCGGAGCGTGCTGTGCGCGTCGCTGAACGTCCGTCGACGGTCGCGCCAGTGACCATCAGGCCAACACCTCGCGCACGTGGCCAGCGAGAGCATCGAGGTAGCCCTGGGTTGCCCTCGCCTGCTGCCGCCGTGCGACCGGACCGGCCAGCCGCACCAGCGCATACCGGGGCCGCGAGAACGCCGTGATCGCCAGCCGCACGTCGCCGGGATCGCCGTCGATCCCACCGGTCTCACGCTCGACCACGAACGCCTCCTCACCGCTCTCCGGATGGATCGGCAGCGTCCCGTAGCCGAAGCCGAACCGGTCGGGCTCGTCGACCACCCAGGCGATCCGGCACGTGGCGATCACGTGGACCGCCACGAGGGGCACATCGAGGGCGACGGCGGTGCCCACCTCGATCGGCGGCTCGTCCGGCGCCACCCGGTAGCCCTGCCGGCGGTGCAGCTGCCATCGACGGATGCCGTCGACCGCGGCAGCGAACACCTCTTCCCCCCGCCCGAGCACCCGCGTCGCCCGGACCTGGTGATAGCCATCGGGCAGGTCGTCCGCAGACGCGGTCGCGCCGACCGCGTCGTACGTGAAGCGCGCCTCGCCGACCGCCGAGAGGATCTGGGACAGCTTGGCGTCGGATGGGGGGCGGACCAGGAACACGGCGGCTCCAGCGCACTCGGCTGCGCGCGACCCTACGCGGCCGCGCCCGGGTCGGGTCCCGGATCAGCCGATAGGGTCGCTCGTCATGAAGTGCCCGGTCTGCGAAGTCCAACTCTCGATCTCGTCACGCGAGGGCGTGGAGATCGACTTCTGCCCCCAGTGCCGCGGCGTGTGGCTCGACCGCGGTGAGCTCGACAAGGTCATCGAGCGTGCGGCGGCGTCGCTGGCCCCCGCGACCGCTGTCGGGGGCCGCGATCCCGGCTCCTACGACGAGCGGCGCGAGTCCCGCTACGACGATCGCGACCGCTACGACGACCGTGACCGCTACGACGACCGTGACCGCTACGACGACGACCGCAGGGGTCGGGAGCGGGACCACAAGAAGCGGAAGCGGCGGTCGTTCCTCGAGGACCTCTTCGAGTTCGACTAGTGCGCCAGGGGGCGGTCAGCCCAGGTCGTCCAGCGCAGAGCGGAGCGCCGCAAGGTCGTCAACAACGCCCGCCAGTTCGGCATCGAGCGCATCGGCGCCAGCCGGGCCGGTGACGTCCAGCGCGACCTCGGCCGCCTGGGCGACTGCGGCGCCCAGGCGGGCGTCGAGCAGTCGGAGGCGTTCGTCGGTGTCGTCGAGGGTGTTGAGCAGGCGCTGGACCGACACGAACCGCTGACCGAGAGCAGCCTCCACGTCGGGGGCGTCGCCGGCCCGCTTCGCCCGCTTGTACTCCGCCGTCACCCGATCCGGGTCGAGGGCGGCCAGCGTGCGTTCGATGTCGGTGGCACGCCACGCCGTCTCCCAGATGGCCAACACACCGGCGTCGAAGCCCTCGCCCGTGCTGAACAGCCGGTCGCGGATCGGCCCGGGGCGGAGCCCCTCCAGCAGCTCGCGGTAGCGGCGGCGGGCGTCGAGCGCCTCGACCACCGCCGGTGCGAAGCGAGGCGACGCCGCCGTCGGGTCGATGCGTGCGAGGGGATCGTCCGATGCCTTCCTCCGGCGCAGCACGATCAGCGACCCTACCGTCGGCTCGGCGGGACGAGCGGGGCCCTCGGTCGGGTGCCGAAGGGCGCCGGTGGCCCGTTCGGCATAACCTGGCACTAGCTGTTCGAGGAGGAGCCCATGGTCGACAACCAACGCCTACGGCCGATCGAGCGACGGGTCCTGCGATGGGCCGAGGCGGGTTTGGGTGACGCGGAGATCGGCCATCGCTTCCGGCGTAGCGAACGCTGGGCGGCGCAGGTGCGGTTCCTTGCCGGCCTCGACCGCAGCGGTCACCCGCCGCTCGCGCACGACCTCCTCCGCCCGATCGAACGGCGGGTGCTCCGCTGGCTCGATCAGGGCGAGGACCTGGTCGACCTGAGCGACCGGTTCCTGCGCAGCCCGGCACATCTCGCCCGCGTCGAGGAGTACGCCCGCTACAAGCTGGCCGCCGAGCAGTAGGCCCCCCGACCCCGACCCAAGCGACCCTCACCTCCAGTGGAGGTTGAGGGTCCGCTTGATCACACCAGTCTCAGCACCGCCTGCTCGTCGCGGCGGTGGGTCAGCACCGAGTCGAGGTACGAGCGCAACGCCTCGTCCACCGAGACCTCGCTGCCGGCCCGCTCGGACACGTAGTAGCGGTGTTCCAGCAGCTCGTGGAACAGCTCGGCCGGCTCGAGGCGCCCGCGCAGGGCACTGGGAACCCGGGCCGTCACGGGCTCGTAGACCTCGGCAAGCCATCGGGACGCGACCACCGCCTGTGGCACGTCGGTGTCCGCTTCGCGGCTGATCGCCGCGCCGAAGGCCGCGATGTCGTTCAGCAGGCGCCGGGCCTGGTTCTCCTGCACCTCGAGTCCTGTCAACCGCCGGAGATCCCGGGCGTGATGCCCCTCTTCCACCAGCACCGGGCGCACCCGCAGCCGGTCGCCCTCCGGATCGTGCTCGACCAGGAGCTCATCGACGTCGAAGCCGAGCTCGTTGAGGCGGCGGATGCGGCGGTCGATGAGGTGGCGGTCGTCGAGCGACAGCTCCTGTGTGCCGGTGAGCTCGCCCCAGAGGGCCTCGTAGCGACCCTCGAACTGATCGGCCACCTCCACGACGTCGGTCTCGGGGCCCAGGTCGCCGCTCGCCTGCAGGTCGAGCAGGCCGCCCGCGATGTTCTCGCGGGCGATGTCGACGTCGCTCGCCCGCATGCCGTCGGGCAGCTCGTCCCGGCGCTCGGCGGTCTCGGCGTCGACCAGGTACGCCATCAGGGCGCCGGCATCGCGACGGAACAGCAGGTTCGACAGCGAGCAGTCGCCCCAGAAGAAGCCCTCCAGATGCAACTGCACCAGGAGGACCACCCCGGCGTCGATCAGGAGGCCCGATAGGTCGGGGCGCCGCTCGTGGGCGAACAGGTAGCGGTATGGCAGCGAGAAGTCCAGGTAGCGACTGATGAGCACCGATGGCAGCGGCTCCCCGCCCGGCGCCCGTCGCCCGGTGACCACGCCCGTGGGCTGCACGGCGGGCAGCCCCTCGGTGGTGAGCCGCCGAAGCATGCCGTACTCGCGGCGGGCGTCGGGCTCGGCAGTCTCCTTGAGCGCGAAGACCCGGCCGCCGTCGGCCACGAAGCGCACGACGTGGCGGCTCGTGCCATGCACCATGTCGACCAGCCGGGGATCGTCCCAGCACTCGAGCGGGGTGCTCCACGGCAGGTCGAGCAGCCCGCCCGGCTCGTTGCCGGGCACGAACTGGAGCCGGACGACCATTGCCCGTCACGCTACGCGCGGCCGGGCCCCCCTCCGGCCGCCCGAGCCCAATCAGCGCGTCGGTTCTGAGGCAATGCGTCTGGTCTAGTCTCTAATGCAGATGTCTGACACCGCCACGACGCCCGGCCGGCTCATCGACGCTGCCGAGGTTCTGTTCGCCGCCCACGGCATCGACGGCGTCAGCCTCCGGGAGATCAACCGCGCCGCCGGCGCCCGCAACTCCTCGGCGCTCCAGTACCACTTCGGCGGCCGCGACGGCCTCCTCCGGGCGGTCCTCGCCAAGCACCACCATGCGGTCGAGGCCCGCCGGCACGCCATGCTCGACGCCTACGAAGCCGACGGCAATGCCGACCTGCGGGCGCTGGCCGGGGCGCTGGTGCGGCCCAGCGCCGCCATGCTGGCCGACGGCGACGGCGGGCCCGCCTACCTGCAGATCATGGCCGACCTCATGAACCGGCCCCGGCCCGTGATCGACCCCGCGGCGCTCGACGATCCGGCGTCCAGCATCTGCCGCTGGCGGACGCTGGTCGCCGGCCTGCTCGACAACGACGCCACCCGGCTGCACCGGCGGTTCGTCGCCATGCGCTTCGCCGCCGTCGAGCTGGCGCGCCGGGCGCGGTCTGCACCCCACACCGACGACCGCCTGTTCGTGAGCCACCTCGTCGACCTGGTCGCCGGGGTGCTGGCCGCCCCCCTGTCCGACGAGACCCGCCGCCTCGACGCCGAACGCGCCCGGGCCGTCGGCCCCGATCCCACGTCCGTCCCGACGTACGCCCCATAGGAGGCTGACGCGCCATGGCCATCGACTTCACCCTGACACCGGAGCTCGAGGACATCCGCATGCGGGTGCGCTCGTTCGTCGACGACGTGGTCAAGCCGGGCGAGGCGCGCATCGGCAGCCGCGACGAGATCGAGCGCGCCGACTACATCAAGATCCTCCTGGAGATGCGGGCCGCCGCCCAGGAGGCCGGCCTGTGGCTTCCCCACATGCCCAAGGAGTGGGGCGGGATGGGTCTGGGCCACGTGGAGCTGGCGATGGTCCAGGCCGAGGCCGCCAAGTCGACCTACGGCCCCTGGGTCTTCAACTGCCAGGCACCCGACGAGGGCAACATGCACACACTGCTGCACTGGGGCACCGAGGAGCAGAAGCAGCGCTACCTGCGCCCGCTGTGCGAGGGGCGGGCCATGAGCTGCTTCGCCATGACCGAGCCCGAGGTCGCGGGCTCCGATCCGACGCTGATCCGCACCCACGCCTACCAGGACGGCGACGAGTGGGTGATCAGCGGCCACAAGTGGTTCATCTCCAACGCCCACCGGGCCAGCTTCGCCATCCTCATCGCCCGCACCGAGGACGACCCCGAGCTGCCGCAGGCCGCCAACACGGCGTTCATCGTCGACATCCCGTCCGAGGGATGGACGGAGGTCCGGCAGATCGAGACCATGCACGGCTCGACCGGCCACTCCGAGATCCGCATCGAGGATCTACGGGTGCCCGACGACCACATGCTGGGCGGGCGGGGCCAGGGCCACATGCTGGGCCAGTACCGCCTGGGCCCGGCCCGCCTCGCGCACTGCATGCGATGGATCGCCCAGGCCGAGACGGCGCTCGACATGATGGTCGACCGCGCCCTCAACCGCTTCGCCCACGGTTCGCTGCTGGCGGAGAAGCAGGGGATCCAGTGGATGATCGCCGACTCCGCCATGGAGCTGTACCAGGCCAAGCTCATGGTGCTGCACGCCGCCTACCGGATCGACCAAAAGCTGGACTTCAAGAGCGAAGTGTCGATGGCCAAGCACTTCGTGGCCAACGCGCTCAACCGCATCATCGACCGGTCGATCCAGGTGCACGGGGCCCTCGGCTACTCGACGGACACGCCGCTGGCGAACATGTACCAACACGCCCGCTGGGCGAGGTTCGCCGACGGTGCCGACGAGGTCCACCAGATGCGCATCGCACAGCGCACCATCGCCGCCTACAAGGACCACGGTTCGACGCGGACCGCCACCGGCGACCTGCCCCTGTAGGTCAGCGGGTCCGCGCGGGGCCGAGCCAATAGCGACCGGACCGTCGAGCCGGAGGCGGGGGGCGCACGGTCCTCGTTGCTCATTGCCTGGGGCCGGGCGCGGCGTTCGTCATTGCCTCCGGCCGGCGTCGTCCGGCTGCTCGCCGTCCGGCTGCTCGCCGTCCGCCTCGCCGCCTCGTCGGAGCCGGGGCAGCCGACGGCGCAGGCCCGACAGGCGCTTGCGCATGATCTGGGTCTCGGGTTCCGGCATCTCGCCCCGCGTGTCCAGATAGACGGCCTTGCTCGCGGCGAACAGGGGCGTGGCCACCAGCGCGCCGGGGACCCCGGCGGCGGCCCCGCCCACGAGGACCGCCAGCATGGTCGCCGGCGGCGACAGGTTGACCGCGCGCCCGACAATGGCGGGGCTGATCACGTGGTTCTCGAGGTTCTGATAGGCGATGACAACCGCCAGCGCGATCACGGCCACGGCCGGTCCCTGCGTGACCGCCAGGAGCACGAAGAATCCGCCACCGAGGAGGCCGCCGATCTGCGGGATCAGGTTGGTGAACGTCGTCCAGAGGCCCGCCACCGGTGCCAGCGGCACGCCCAGCAGGAGGCCGGTCGACAGAGTCACCAACCCGGCGAGGATGGCCACGAACATCGAGCCGGCGAAGTAGCTCCCGAACGTGGAGTAGACGATCCGACCAAAGCGGTCGGCCTGCCCAAGGCGGCCGACGGGGACGAGGACCCGGAACCGGCGGACGACCCCCTCGCCGTCGACCATGACCCCGAGCGCGGTGATGAGCACGACGACCGCACTGAGCACACCGCCGAGCAGGCGCTCGCCCAAGTTGGCCAGTGTCCGGTCGTCGACCCTCGCCGGTGCTTCGTCGATCCAGTCCTCGATGTCGCCGGCGGCGTCGGCCTCCTCGAGGCGGGGACCGATGATCGGCCAGCTGTAGAACTCACGCACGGTCGTGGGCAGCTCCTCGCTGAACTCGCGCGACTGGCGGATCGCGGCCGGTGCGACGAGGAACACGATGGCGGCCACGCCGAGCGTCAGACCGGCGCCCACGATCACCACGGCGGTGCCCCGGGACGTGTGCCATCGGCGCTGCGCGGCGTTGACGACCGGGTTCAGCGCCAAGCCGAGCAACACGCCGACGCCGATGCCCGTGAGCACGTCGCCGGCCTGATCGCTGATGGCGAACAACGCCAGCGCCGCGACGGCCGCCATGACTATCGCCACGAACGACCAGGGGTCGATGTCCACGATGACGCGCCCGCCCGAGGGATCGCGTTGATCGTGCCGATCACTCGGCGGCCCCGGGGCCTGCTCGGCGGTCACCTCCTCGGCCACACCGGTACGGTACGCCTCGGTGCAGCCCCGTCGACGCCCCACCGAGTACCGCGTGGTGCGCATCACCGCCCGCTCGGCGGTGGTCGGCGTCCTCGTGGTGGTGGCCGGGATCGTGGCCCAGCGGGTGTTCGTGGCGGCGCATCGTCCCCTGTCATGGGCCGCGGCGGCGGTTGTCGTCGCCGTCCTCATCGACCCGATCGTCGACCTGCTCGACCGCCACATCCCCCGGCTGGCGGCAGTCATCGTGACGCTGGTGGTCGTCGGCGGGGCCGCCTTCGCCTCGACCTACATGGCGTTCGACGACCTCGCCGACGGCCTCGACCGCCTGGGTCGCACCGCTGAAGACGCCGCCGCTCAACTGGAGGCCCGTGACGACAGCGTCGGTGATCTCGCGCGTGACGTCGACACCACTCGCCGGGTCAACCAGTTCGTCGACACCCTCGACGAACGCGTCACCGGCGGGAACGAGTTGCTGGTGTCGACCGCGGGAACGGCGCCGACTTACCTCGTGGGCGGGATATTGACCCTGTTCCTCATGTCGTACGGACCCCGGGCCGCCCGGTCCGCCGTAAACCAGCTGCCGTCACCGAGCCAGCGCGAGGCCGTCACCGACGTCGTCACCCGGGCGCTCAACCGGTCACGCCGAGCCGTGCTGCTCATGCTCGCCGAGGGGCTCCTCGTGGGACTGATCGTGACCGGAGTCGCGTACCTCCTCGACATCCCGTCGGCGGCGGCGGTCGGGTTTGCGGCCGGGGTGCTCGCGATGCTGCCGCACGTCGGCATCGTGCTGGGCACCCTGCCGCTCATCCTGCTGATCCTGGCATTGCGGTCCGACATCGAGGCGATCATCGCCGCCGTTGTCGTCGTCGCGTGCCAGCTCGTCGACTCCTACGTGGTGCGCCGCCGCATCTCCCAGTACAGCGTGCACATCGGGTTGCTGGTGCCGTGGGTCGTGGTGCTTGTTGGTTATTCCGTGTACGGGATCGGCGGCGCGGCCTTCGCGGTCGTGTTCGCGGTGTTCGGACTCGCCGTCCTCGATGAGCTGGGCGCCCGGCGACGCGCCGAGGAGATGCAAGCCGCTCCGGCTGCCCCGGCGCCGGCGGAGCCGGCCGTCGCGTCGCCCACGGACGATCGCCCGGCGGCGGAGTGGGCCGATCAGCCGGCGGCGCCGCCGCTGCCGACGCCCGGGCACAGTCCCGAGACCACGGGCTCGGCCGGCCGATCGTCGCCGCGCTGACACCCCGGCGAGCCGGGATCCTCCGCCGGCCCCCGGCCGCCTGCCAGGCTACGACCGTGCCCAGCGACGAGGGCAAGCGCGATCCCGACTTCCCCGACTACCGCTTCACGCTCGCCAACGAGCGGACGTTCCTGGCCTGGATGCGCACGTCGTTGGCGCTCCTGGCCGGCGGCATCGCCCTCCGCCAGGTGGTGCCCTCGTTCGGGGTGCGGCACGTGCGCACCACGCTGGCGGTCTTGGCGGTGCTGCTCAGCCTGGTCCTCGCGGTGACCAGCTACGTGCGGTGGAGCCAGATCGAACGAGCCATGCGCCGCGGCGAACCACTCCCCCATCCCCTGGCCGTTCCGGTCCTCGCCACCGCGATCGCGGGGGTGGCGGGCACGGTGGCCGTGGTCCTCCTGGTGCGATGACCGGGGGCGCCGACCAGAACGTCGACACCACCGGCCTCCAGGCCGAACGCACGCAGCTCGCCTGGGTACGCACGGCACTGGCCGCCGGCGCGCTCGCAGCACTGGCCACGCGGCTGGCCCGCGGCGGCGCGTCGCTCGCCCAGGCGATGCTGTTCGGCCTGGTCGTCGCCCTGCCCGGGGCGGCCGCGGCGTTGGCGCGGATTCGCGCCCTCGGACGGCAGTCGGTGCCGCGGGCGGCTGCGCCATGGACCGTGGCCCTGCTGGCGGCATCGCTGGCGCTCGCCGACGCTCTGGCGCTCGCGCTCCTGGTGTCCTGACGTCCGGAGCACCACAACGTGGGTTAGCAGGCGGGACGTGGGGGTAGCGGCCGCAACGATGATGATCACTCTCCGGTCGCCGCCGCCCGTCATCGAACCGCGCGCCACTCCGATGCCCCCTCCCGACCCGGGACCTGAGCGGCCGCCAAACCCCAACCCGCCGATGCCGACGCCACCGCCGGCCCCCGAGCCGCCGGTCCCCCCCGGTCCGGCACCCACGCCGCCGCCCATTCCGACGTCACCCTGGGGGAAGCGGTGAGTGAGAGATGAGCCTGCCCATGGACACGCCCGGCGAGGCCCAGCACGAGCCCGTGCCCGTAGGAACCCGGATCCAAACCGGTAACCGGCTGCCGCGCGCCGGCACATGGGAGATCGTCGACCACGCCGACTGCCCGGGCAACGGCACGCTGCGTGAGTTCGCCCCGGGGGCGGTGGCGCCGCGATGCCTGGTCTGCGACGCGGACGTCGCCTGGCAGCTCAGCCACCTCGCGCCCGCGGTGGCAGCCGATCACCGCAACGTCGGGCGCCTGCCCTGACGACACCCGCCGCCGCGGGGTCGCTCACCCCCCGGCAGCCCCGGCAGCCAGGTCGGGCGCGGCGCCAGGATGCGCTCCAGGTCCGACGCGACCCGGCCGAAGCAGGCGGCGCCGTCGTCCCATTCTCTCCAGGACTCCTCGATCTCGCTGCGTGTGCGGGCCACGAAGTTCCACCACATGAGCCGGTCCTCCCCGACCGCCCTCCCGCCGGGGAGCGCGCGCCGGCCAGGTCGCCCCTGAGCGCCCGCAGCGGCACCTGACGCCGACCCGGGTTGTACGAGCAACTGTACCCCCCTAGGGTATATGGAGGAGGTACTGCCATGCCGGGCGCTCGGGCGCACTCCGACAGCCACACCGAACACCAGGTCGACCACGGGTCGGCGACCAGCGACGTGCACGCAGTCTCGGCCGACGCACACGAGGACCACGCGGACCACGGCCACGCCAGCCATTCCGGCCGCGCCGGACGGGCCGGGCATCACGGCCATGAGGGGCACGACGGGCACGCCGGGCACGACCCGGAGATGTTCCGCCGGCGCTTCTGGCTGAGCCTCGCGCTGACGATCCCGCTGGTGGTGACCAGCGAGATGGTCATGGACTGGTTCGGCTACTCCCTCGACTTCTGGGGGATGGACCTGCTGGGGCCGATCCTGGGCTCGATCGTGTTCTGGTGGGGCGGCTGGCCCTTCCTGGCCGGGGGTGTGGCGGAGCTCCGGGCACGCCAGCCCGGGATGATGCTGCTCATCTCGATGGCGATCGTCGTCGCCTACGGCGCATCGATGGCCTCGAGCCTCGACTGGCTGGACCTCGAGTTCTGGTGGGAGCTGGCGGCGCTGGTCACGATCATGCTGCTGGGCCACTGGCAGGAGATGAAGGCCATCGGCCAGGCCCAGGGAGCCCTGGCCGCGTTGGCCGAGTTGCTGCCCGACGAGGCCGAACGTGTGGGGCCCGACGGACAGGTGACGATCGTCGCCCTCGCCGATCTGCGGCCCGGTGACGTCGTGCTGGTGCGCTCGGGAGCGCGGGTCCCGGCCGACGGCGAGATCGTCGACGGCGACGCCGAGCTGGACGAATCCATGATCACGGGCGAATCGCGGCCGGTGCCAAAGTCACCCGCCGACAAGGTCGTCGCGGGCACGGTGTCCACGGACTCGGCCATCAGGGTGCGCGTCGACGCCGTGGGCGATGACACGGCGCTGGCCGGCATCCAGCGGCTGGTCGCCGAGGCGCAGGCAAGCCGCAGCCGCGCCCAGGCGCTGGCCGATCGCTTCGCGGCGATGCTCTTCTACGTCGCGGCCGCCGCCGGGGTGGTCACGTTCTTGTTGTGGCTGGCGCTGGGCGACACCGACAATGCCATCGTCCGCACCGTGACGGTGCTGGTGATCGCCTGCCCCCACGCCCTGGGGTTGGCCATCCCGCTCGTGATCTCGCTGTCGACCGCCGTGTCGGCCAGGGCCGGGATCCTGGTCAAGGACCGTCTCGCCCTCGAGCGGATGCGCACGATCGACGCCGTCCTGTTCGACAAGACCGGCACGCTGACGCGGGGCGCCCATGTGGTCAGGGGCGTCGCCGCCGCCGAGGGACTCGGCGAGGACGAGGTGCTGCGGATCGCGAGCGGCGTCGAGTCCGACAGCGAGCACCCGCTGGCCCGGGCGATCGTCGCCGCGGCCAAGGAGCGGGCCGGTGTCGCGACCGCCGACGGCTTTCGGTCACTCACCGGCCGGGGCGTCGAGGCGACCATCGAGGGCACGGTCTATGCCGTGGGCGGGCCGGCGCTGCTCCGCGAGCGGGGCGTGACGATCCCGCCCGAGCTCGACGACGCCATCGAGGCCTGGCACGCCCGGGGCGCGGCCGTGCTCCACCTCGTGCGCGGCGACAAGGTGGTCGGGTCGTTCGCGCTGGAAGACGAGGTCCGGCCCGAGGCGCGTGAGGCCGTTGCCGCACTGAGGGCGATGGGGACCAAGGTCGTGATGATCACCGGCGACGCCCGGCAGGTCGCCGACGCCGTGGCCGCCGATCTGGGGATCGACGAGGTGTTCGCCGAAGTGCTGCCCGAGGACAAGGACCGGGCCGCCGCCGAGCTCCAGGACCGGGGCCTGTCGGTGGCGATGGTGGGCGACGGCGTCAATGATGCGCCGGCGCTGGCCCGGGCCGACGTCGGCATCGCCATCGGCGCCGGGACCGACGTCGCCATCGAATCGGCGGACGTCGTCCTCGCCGGCAGCGACCCGCGCGGAGTGGTCGGCGTGATCAAGCTGTCGCGGGCGAGCTACAGGAAGATGGTGGAGAACCTGACGTGGGCCGCGGGGTACAACGTGTTGGCCATCCCCCTGGCGGCCGGGGTCCTGGCGTGGGCGGGCGTGAACCTGTCGCCGGCCGTTGGCGCCATCTTGATGAGCGCATCCACCATCGTGGTCGCGCTCAACGCCCAGCTGCTGCGCCGCGTGGACCTGTCGCCCGAGCCCATCGGTGCCGTTTAGGCGCCGCCTAGGCGTCGCCCACGATCTCGTCCCCGTAGGCCTGCCGGATCCGCGTGGGCGCCCTGATGAGCCACGACTCCGTGATCATCTCGCGCAGCTCGTCGACGTCGATGGCGGGGAGGTTGACCAGCACCGTGGGATGGCCGTCGTAGTGCGGGGTCGTGAAGAACTTGTCGGGCTCCGACGCGAGGAGGGCCTCCTTCTCGCCCAGGTCGGAGACCCACACGACTAGCCCGCCCTCCGCCTCGGAGCGGATGCGCAGGAAGCCCTTGTCCTTCACCCGGAACCCCGGGGTACCGAACCAAGGCTTCTCGATCGTCTCCGGCAGCGACAGGGCGATCTGCCGCACGTCGTCCTCGGTGGCCACGCGGCAACGATACGCGTCGAGGTGACAGTCACCGACCTCAGCTGAACCGGGTGACGTAGCCGCGGCGGCGGAACACTGCCAGCATCCGGACGACGTAGGCGAGGCCCGCGGCGGCCGCCACGGCCGCGCCCGCAAGGCCGGCGGCGATCTCGCCCCACGGGAGGGCCTCGCCGTCGAGCACCGTCCGGGCGGCGGCGAACGCGTGGGTCGTCGGCAGCACCCGCGCGATCGGCTGGAGCGGGCCCGGTATCGCCTCGACCGGGTTGAACACGCCCGACAGGGCCATGATCACGAACAAGACGCCCCACGCCAGGATCTCGGCGCTCTGCCCGAACCGCAGCATGAGCCCGATCACGAACTGCGAGCCCGCCCAGGCAACGATCAGCAGCACCAGGGCGATCGGCACCAGTGCCCATCCCACCTGGGCGAGGTTGAACCCGAAGAAGACGAGCGCGGTGATCACCACCGCCGTCATGCCGAGGCCCAGCTTGGCGAGCCCGTAGAGGCCGAGCCCGATGGCGTACTCCACCTCGCGCAGCGGCGTCGTCATGATGTTCAGGAGGTTGCGGGTCCACGTTTCCTCCATGAACCCGGTCGTCACCGCGATCTGGCTCTGGTAAAGGACGTGGAACAACATGATCCCGGCCAGCAGGTAGGGGGTGCCGGCACGGCTGGCGTCGTTCTCCTGCGCAACGAACGCGCCCAGGGCTCCCCACACGACCACGTCGACCAGTGGCCAGACCGTCAGGTCGAACCAGCGGTGGGGGCTGCGCCAGAGCACCACGAAGTTGCGCCGGACGACGGTTCGAATCCGCAGCCAGCTGAGGTTCACTGCCCGTCCTCCAGGGTGCCGGCCAGCTCCAGGAACACGCCCTCGAGGTCGCCGTGGCCGAACCGCTCGGCCACCTCGGCCGGACCGCCGTCGGCCACGACGCGGCCCGCGGAGATGAACACCACCCGCTGGCACAGCCGCTCGGCCTCGACCATGTTGTGGCTGGTGACCATGAGCGCGGTGCCGTCGGTCGCCGTCTCCTCCAGCAGCCCCTGACGGACCCGGTAGGCAACGTCGGGATCGAGTGAGGCGGTGGGCTCGTCGAGCACGAGCAGCCGCGGCCGGTGCAGGACCGCCTTGACGATGCCGACCAACGTCCGCTGGCCCGATGACAGCTGCTCGCAGGGACGGTCGGCGAGTTGGGTGATCCTGAAGCGCTCGAGCGCATCCGCGATCGCGGCCCTGGCCGCGCGCCCATCGAGCCCGTAGAGCCCGGCGAACACCGACAGGGCCTCCCGAACCTTGAGGCGGTCGGGCAGCGGGAGGTATCCGGCGGCAAAGCCGACGTGACACATGGCCGCGGAGCGCTGCCGGGGCAGGCGATGGCCCCCGATCTCGATGGTCCCGGCGTCGGGCGTGATGGCGCCGAGCAGCATCAAGAGCGTGGTGGTCTTCCCGGCTCCGTTGGGGCCCAACAGCCCCACCCGCTCCCCGGCGCGCACGCTGAGGTCGACCCCGTCGACGGCGCGTACCGGGCCGAACGACTTGACGAGGCCGGTCGCCTCGAGGACAACTTCCGCCACGACCGGCCAGTATTCCCCGGGCGTGACGGTCTCCCCGGCCGAAATTCCCTCGGGGTCCGCGGACGTCACCGAACGCGGGCGGTGGCGCCCCACCCCGCCAACCCGAACTTGCGGCGGTTGGAGCCCCCATGGGGTCCGTAACCGCCGCAAGTTCGGGGGGCGGTCGGGCAGGGTCCGGCGTCGATCCGGCCCCGACGGCACCGGAGCGGTCGACCGCGACCGGCGCCTCGCGGGGCTCAGTCCCTCGTCCGCGAGCTATCGACGGACGTCGTGCCCGGAACTCGTCGGTTGTTCCGACGCGGCTCGGTGGCGTCACGGTGGAGCAGCGCCATGAGCGACTCGACCTGAACCTGTCCGAAGGCATCGACGCATGCCGCCAGGTGCTTGCGGCGGGTGGCGTCGACCGCGGCCCGGGCGTCGTCTGCGCTGACGTCGGCGGCCGCGAGCGCGCAGCGGGCTCGCTGCAGCGCGCTGTTCACCGAGGCGACCGTCACCCCGAACAGCTCCGCGACCTCCTCCGCCTTCCAGCGCAGGACCTCGCGCAGGATCAGGACGGCCCGCTGGCGGGACGGCAACTGCTGCAGGACCGTGAGCGCCAGCAGCATCGTCTCCCGCGACGCCGCCAGCTCGGCGGGGTCGCCGGCCACCAGCCCGGCGCCGCTGCCGGGCGCCTGCGCGGCTCCGGGGGGTGCGTCGCCCTGGGTCAGCGGGCCGAGATCCATCGGACGGGCGCGGCGCTGCGGCCTGCGCATCATGTCGGCACACACGTTCGTCGCGATGCGGTAGAGCCACGACCGCAGCGTCGCCCGGCCTTCGAAGCGGTCGAAGTTGCGCCAGGCCCGCACCAGAGTCTCCTGGACGGCGTCCTCGGCCTCGAACGACGATCCGAGCACACGCCGGCAGTACCCGGTGAGCTCGCGCCGGTGCTGCTCCAGCCCGGTCTGGAGCGTCGCCGCTCCCCGGGGCGGGGCGCAATCAGCGTTCTCGCGGGTCGCTTCGAGGACGGGCATCGGGCGGTCACCTCCACGTGGCACGCTCGCACTGCCCAGGTCGCCAACACATCGCCCACCTGGCTGATTCAGGAGCCGGCGGTGGCCGAGATCCCCTGCGTACCGGGAGGATCCGAGGCCGGGCTGAGCTGCACGTTGACGATCAACCAGCGCCCATTCCGTCGCGTCGCGACCAGGGTGCCGAGGAAGCGGCCGCTCCAGTCGAGGCCCTGGTACCGGGCCGTCTGGGCCTGGATGCCCATCGCCACCGCGGCGTCGTCGTGCACGCGGACGCGGGTGCCCTCCCAGGCGAACGCGTCGTTGGCCAGATCCCCGGTGCGGTAGCGGTCGAGCCACTGCTGCTTGGTCAACACGTAGCCACGGGGCCCGTCGCCCCGGAAATCGTCGTCCAGCAGCGCGTCGAGGGCGGTGGCGTCGCCACGCGCCTCGGCGTCGATCCACCCGGCCAGCACGTCGTCGAAGTTCTCCAGGCGACCGAGGCTCGCACCAACGTCGGCCCGGAACATCGGCCACGTGGCTAATCGGTCCCCGGGCACTCGCCGCTGCGCCAGACTGGCACGCAGTGCGATGCCTGGACGCACCCGATGAACGCTGACGAGCGGGCGTCGCTACTGCCGGTCGGGACGGTGACGTTCCTCGTCAGCGACGCCTCAAGATCCGACGTCGTGACGGCCGCCGTCGCCGCGCACAACGGCCTCCCAGCCGATGCCATGGGCGCCCCGGTCGGCGATGGCGCCGTCGTCGCGGTGTTCGGCGACGCGGCCGACGGGCTCGCAACCGCCGTCGACATGCAGCGCCACCTCCTGGGCGAGCCCGCGCCCGACCACGGCGGACCTGCGCCCCGGACCGCGTTGCACACCGGCGAGGCCCTCCTGCGCGACGAGCGGTACTACACGGGCGCGGCCCTGACGCGCTGCGCCCGGCTGCGTGACATCGCCTACGAGGGTCAAACGCTGCTGTCGTCGGCCACGGCGGCGCTGGTCACCGACGCGCTGCCCGAGGGGGGCGTGCTGCGCGACCTCGGGATACACCGGCTTCGGGACCTGTCCCACGCAGACCGGGTGTGCGAGCTGCGCACCACCGGGTTCGACCGCGAGTTCCCGCCGCTGCGCTCGCTGGACGCAGTCACCCACAACCTGCCGATCCAGCTGACGAGCTTCGTGGGGCGCGCCGGCGAGCTGGCCGCCGTGGAGCGCCTGATCCGCAGCGACCGCCTGGTGACGCTCACCGGGGCGGGCGGTGCCGGCAAGACGCGCCTGGCCGCTCAGGCCGCAGCCGAGCTGGCCGAGCACTGGCCCGACGGGGTGTGGTGGGTCGACCTCGGCCCGGTCGCCGACCCGGCCTTGGTTGCCGAGTTGACCGCCTCCACCATCGGCGTCATGGTCGAGCCGGTCGGCGGGCCGCGCCGGGCGCTGTCACTCCAGCTGCGGGATCGCCGCGTGCTGCTGTGCCTCGACAACTGCGAGCACCTGATCGAGTCCAGCGCCGACCTGGTGGAGACGGTGCTGCGCACGTGCACCGAGGTGTCGGTGCTGGCGACCAGCCGGGAGCCGCTGGGCGTGGCCGGCGAGACGGTGTGGCGGGTGCCGTCCCTCCAGGAGGAGGAGGCGGTGGCCTTGTTCGTCGACCGGGCGAGTCGCGTGCGTCCGTGGTTCACGCTCGACGCCACCAACGAGGCGGCCGTCCGCACGCTGTGCCGGCGCCTGGACGGGATCCCCCTCGCGGTCGAGCTGGCGGCGGCGTGGCTGCGCACGCTCACCCCGGCGCAGATCGCAGCCGGGCTTGACGACAGGTTCGCGCTGCTGGTGCGCGGTCCGCGGAGCGCGGCCCGGCGCCAGCAGACCCTCGCCGCCTCGATGGACTGGAGCCACGACCTGCTCGACGAGTGCGACCGCGTCGTTTTCCGCCGCCTGGGCGCCTTCAAGGGTGGGTTCACCCTCGACGCGGCCCGGGCCGTGTGCGCCGACGGGCAGGGCGCCGCCGTCGCCGAGTCGGATGTCCTCACGGCCCTGGGACGCCTGGTCGACAAGTCCCTGGTCGTCGTCGACGAGCGGGCGGGCGAGGCTCGATACCGGCTGCTGGAGACGATCCGGCAGTACGCCGTCGACAAGTTGGTGGCCGCCGGCGAGCGGGACGCCGCCAGCGAACGCCACCTCGACCACTTCCTCGCCTTGGCCGAGGCGACCCAGCCCGAGCTCGAGGGTCCCGATCAGGACGCCAGCCTCGACCGGCTCGAGACGGAGCACGACAACCTCCGGGCCGCACTGGACTGGGGCCTGGTCCTGGCCGACCCGGACCGCGGCCGCCGCATGGCCGGGTCCCTGGTCTGGCTCTGGTACAAGCACGGCCACGGCGACGAGGGCCTGGACTTCACCCAGCGAGCCATCGACCGGGCGCCCGACGACCGCTCGACCGTCCAGGCACAGTTGCTGGTGAGCGCGGCCGCGCTGGCCCAGGTGTGCGGCCAGTTCCGGCTCATCGTCGACTATGCCCAGCGCGGCGTCGAGGTCGCCACGCTCAACCACGACGATCGGATCCGCGGCCGGTGCCTGTTCCTGCTGGCGGTGGTGCAGTTCTACCTCGACCTCGACGCCGCCTGGGAGCTGTGCGCGCAGGCGCTGGCCTGCGCCGCGGCCGCCGGCGACGCGTTCACCGCGGACGCGGCGCTGGTCGTCCAGGGCTCGATCCCGTCCACGCGCAACCGCTTCGACGCTGCGCTGCCGCTACTGCAGGAGGGCGGCGAGCGTTGCCTGCGGCGTGGCGACCGCACCTTCGCCGCACTCGCGCTCAACTACCAGGACGACATCGCCGCGAGCACGGGCGACGTGGCGCGGGCGGAGCGCCTCGCCACGCGGGCGTTGGAGATCGCCCGGCCGTTGGGCGACTACTACGCGGTCGGCCTGTCGACGTGCCACCTGGCCTTCGTCAAGGGACTCGCCGGCGATCTCGACGCCGCCCTGCGGGTCGTCGAGCCGGTGGTGCGTTCCGTCGAGGGTGCGGATCACGCCGTGTTCATCCCACGGATGGGCTCCGTCCTCGGCATGCTGCACCTCTGGAGCGGCGATCCCGAGGGGGCGATCGGGTGGTTCGAGCGGGACGTGCGAACGGCGGATCCGGTGCCACCCGACAACCTCATCGTTGCCCGCTCGCTGCCGGGGCTGGTTGCCGCCCTGCGCCATGTCGGTCGGCGCGACGAGGCCCGCACGCTCGTGGACCGGGCACTGGCGCTGGCGCGCAAGCTGGACGTTCCGCACCTCGTGGCCGACGCCCTCGAGCAATCGGGACTGCTGACCGCCGCCGAGGACGCCGGCGCGGCCGAGAACCTCCACCATGAGGCCCTGGCCCTGCGGATGGACCACGGGCTGCGCACGTTCGTCGTGGACAGCGTCGATGCGCTCGCCGGGCTGGCATGCCGGGCAGAGAGCCCGGCGGAGGCGGTTCGCCTCCTGGCGGCCAGCGATACCGCCCGCGCCGCGATGGGCTACCCGCGCCCCTGGATCGACCGGCCCGGCCACGACGCCACCGTGGCTCGCCTGCGCTCCGCGCTGGGCGAGGAGGCCTTCTCGGATGCCTGGGCCGAGGGCGCAAACCTGTCGCTCGACGACGTCGTCGCGTACGCCCGCCGGGCGCGAGGGGCCCGCACCCGACCCTCGACGGGCTGGGCGAGCCTCACGCCGACCGAGCTCGACGTGGTCCGCCTGGTCACGGAGGGCCTGACCAACCCCGAGATCGGGGCGCGCCTGTTCATCAGCCGGGCCACGGTCAAGACCCATCTGTCGCACGTCTACGCCAAGCTCGATGTGTCCAATCGCACCGAGTTGGCGGCCCTGGCCGGCCTGCAGTCCGGCCGCGGCGATCAGTCGCCGGCGACCGGCAGCAGCTGATCCACGAGCTCGCGGGCCACCTCGGGACCGACCGGCTGACCGAGCATCAGGCGCCGCAGGAGGATCGGCCCCACCAGCGCATCGGCCAGCAGCTCGGGGTCGGCCGTCGCCACAACCTCACCCGCATCGATCGCCTCGCGCAGAAGGTCCACGAGGGCCGCGCGGCGCTCGGCGCTGAACCGGCAGTGAAACTCGCGGACCTTGGGGTCGCGCTCCGCGGCGTCGATGAGCGCGGGCATGCACGCGGAGTAGGTCGACTGCGCGACGAGGCACGCGACCTGCTCGATGACTGCGACGACACGGTCGCGCAGCGGCCCCTCGTCCGGAACCTCGACCGACGCCTTCAAGGTCCGGAACGCATCCTCCACGAGCTCGAGCTTCCCGGGCCAGTGCCGGTAGATCGTGCTCTTGCCGACACCGGCCCGGGCCGCTACTGCTTCGATGGTCAGCGCCCCGTAGCCGACCTCGCCGAGTTCGTCGAGGACGGCCTCGAGGATGACCCGGCGTGACCGCTCGACGCGGGGATCCAGCTCCGCGACCACACCGGTTGCGGATCCCACGTCGACCATGCCGTCATTCTCTCATCTCGCCGGCCGCGACCGGAACCAGCTCGAGCTCGTAGTCGTCGAGCGCACCGTCCTCGACGGCGTCGCCCTCGACGGGCTCGCGGCCCGCACGCCGCGACACGGCGAGGACCGCAGCCGCGGCGGCGAGCGCGATGCCGAGGGCCACCGTGTTGGCCAGTGTGAAGGCGTCGGTGAAGGCGGAGGCCGCCCGGGTCAACACTTCGCCGCCGCCGGCCGGGACCCGCTCCGCGATGGCGCTGGCGGCGCCGATGGACTCGCCGGCCGCGGCACGGGCACCAGACGGGAGCTGCACCCGCTCCAGGTCGATGCCGGACCGGTACGCGGTGTTGGCGATGCTCCCGAGCAGTGCGATGCCGAGCGCACCCCCGAGCTCCCGGGTGGTGTCGTTCACGGCCGATCCGACGCCGGCCTTGGAGAGCGGCACCGACGTCATGATCTCGCTGGTCGCCGGGGCGGCGGTGATGCTCATGCCGGCGCCGAGGAGCGTGAACGCAAGGGCGATGACGAGGTACGGCGTGTCCGGCGTCAGCATCGTCAGGACCCCGAAGCCGATGGCCACGATCGTGAGCCCGAGGGCCATCACCCGGCTGGCGCCGTAGCGCTCCGCCAGTGCCGCGCTGCGGGGCGAGAACACCAGGAAGGAGAGGGCCAGGGGGAGCGTGGCCAGGCCGGCCTCGAGGGGCGAGTACCCCCGGCCGAACTGCAGGTACTGCGTCATCAGGAAGAAGAACCCGAACATCACGAAGAAGGCGACGGTGATGACGCCGCTCCCCGTGCTGAAGCGACGATCCCGGAAGAGCGTCAGCGGCAGCATCGGATGGTCGCTGCGCCGCTCCCACCTCACGAAGAGCGACAGGGTGACGCCGGCGGCTACGAAGGCACCGATCACTGGGAGGCTGGTCCAGCCGTCCTCGGGGCCCTGGATGATCCCGAAGATCAATGAGCTCAGGCCGACCAGCGACAGCAACGCACCCACCGGGTCCAACGGCGTTTGCGTGTCGTCTCGCGAGTCGGGTGCGAAGCGCCAGACCGCCGCGATGATGCCGACGACGATGGGCACGTTGACGAGCAGGGTCGAGCCCCACCAGAACCCCTCCAGCAGCCCACCGGTCACGATCGGCCCGATCGATGCCCCCGCGCCGGCGAAGCCGGCCCAGATCGCAATCGCCCGGGGCCGCTCCTCGGGCGGGAAGATCGACGTGATGATCGACAGCGTCGCCGGCATGATGAACGCGGCGCCGATGCCCATCACCGCCCGGCTGCCGATCACCTGTGTCGCGTCGCTCGCCAGCCCACCCATGAGGGCGCCGACGCCGAACACGGCGAGGCCGGCGAGCAATGCACGCCGCCGCCCGAAGCGGTCTCCGATCGCGCCGGCACTCAGCAGGAGGCCCGCGAACACGACCGCGTAGGAGTCGACGATCCATTGCAGCTCGGATGCCGACGCCTGCAGTTCGCGCTGCATGGTCGGCAGCGCGGTGTTGAGGCCGGACACCGACATGACCACGAGCACGAGCGACAGGCACATGATCGCCAGCAGGAACCAGCGTCGAGCGTGGATCTCCGGCCGTTCGTGCAACGGGATCGCCGGCGCGGCAGTGGTGGGAGAGGCCATCGAGAGCTCCTTGGGGGGGACCACGGATCTTCGCTACGACCGAGACGTTCTCGTCTCTCTGCGAAACGTATGCGTCTCGAAACGAGACGTCAACGTTCTACATCGTGTCGTTGGTCACGCCGCCCGATCGTGCCGGGGTCAGGGCCGCCCGTCGGGGTCAGTGCGGTCGCCGAGGCTCACGAGGATGGTACGGAGCAGCCCCGTCAGCTCCAGCTGCTGGCGAGGCGAGAGGGCGGCGAGGATCTCGCGTTCCGTGGCCATGTGGCTGTGGACCACGTCGTCCACCAGGTCGAGGCCCTTCTGCCTGAGGCGCACCACGACCTTGCGGCGATCACGGGTCCGCGTGCGCTCGACGAGGCCCCGTTCCTCCAGGCGGTCGATCCGGTTGGTGACCGCGCCGGTGGTGACCATGGTCTGCCTGACGAGCTCGCCGGCGGTCAGCTCGTACGGCTCGCCCGATCGGCGAAGCGTCGCCAGCACGTCGTACATCCAGCTCTCGATGCCGTAGCGGGCGAAGTTCTCGGCGAGGCGCCGGTCCACGAGTCGTGACAGCCGCGACACCCGCCCGATCACATGGATCGGCGACACGTCCACATCGGGCCGCACCATGTTCCACTGGCCCGTGATCCGATCGACCGCATCGGGATCTCGCGGGGGCACCGCAGGACTGTACCGCCGGAAAGGTGGAAGGTAATAGTCTCAAGATTAAGATAACGAACATGAAGTTAAATGCGCCGGGAGCGGCGTGGGCGACGGCCGGCGCCACCGTGCTGGCGCCCGTCTCGTGGGGAACCACCTACATCACCATCACGGAGCTCCTTCCCGATGGCCGCCCCCTGCTCGTGGCGACCGTGCGTGTCGTCCCCGCCGGCTTGGCCTTGTTGCTCGTCGCCGCGACCCGGTCGCGCTGGCGGCCCCACGGCGCAGAATGGCGGCGCACCGCCACGCTGGCGCTGTTCAACTTCGGCATCTTCTTCCCGCTGCTCGTCGTGGCCGTCTACCGCCTGCCCGGCGGGGTGGCGGCGGCAGCCGGCGGACTGCAACCCCTCCTCGTTGCCGCCCTGTCGTGGCGGATCGCCCGGCGCCGGCCCGCCCCGCTGGAGTTGGCGATTGGCGGTGTCGCGGCCCTGGGCGTGGGCCTGGTCGTGATCCGGCCCGGGGCGGGCCTCGACGCCGTCGGGGTGCTGGCGGCCATCGGCGCCAACGTGTCGTTCGCCGTCGGCGTGGTCCTGACGAAGCGCTTCCCGGCGCCTGCGAACCGCCTCGCCGCCACCGGCTGGCAGCTGCTCATGAGCGGGGTGATCCTCGTGCCGCTCGCCGCCATCGTCGAGGGCGCGCCGCCGCCGCTGACGGTGCGCACCGTCGCGGGGTTCACCTACCTCAGCCTGGCCGCCACCGCACTGGCGTTCGTCCTCTGGTTCGACGGCATCCGCCGCCTGCCAACCGCCGCCCCGCCCCTCCTGGGCCTGGCGGCGCCCGTCACGGGGGCGGCACTGGGATGGGCCGTGCTCGGCCAGTCCTTGTCCCCTGTGCAGCTCACCGGGTTCGTCGTCACGCTCGCCGCCATCGGCTATGGCGCCTCACTGCCAGCGACGCCGCGCCGCCGTGCCGGGTCGAGCGGGATCAGGTCACGTGGGGCAGAACCAGTCCTCGCCCACGCCGGCGCCCGCATCGGCACCGCGCCCGTCGGGGGCGGGGAAGGGCGAGCGGAAGGTGAAAGCCTCGGGCGAGGGGCCGTGACGGCGCAGCGCCTCGAGGCGCGCCTTGGCGTCGACCACGGTGGGAAGCGTGCCGGCCGGAATCCACCACAGCACCAGGTATGCGTCGGCGAGCCGTTCGAACCATTCGCGGCGGCGCCGCATCATGTCGCGATGCGGCGTGCGATAGGTGAACTCGGCCAGCTCCTCGAGTGACTCCCAGACGCTCATGTTCACCAGCAGCATGTCGTCGTCGAACGCCCGGATCGCCGTGGCGTCGCCGGCCTCGGTCTGGAGCCGCCAGACGAAGCCCGGTGCCTCGTCGGCCATCTGATTGACCGGCTCAAGCGCCGCCACGAACCCGGCGAGCTGCTGGGAGTCGAGCGGCGCGAGCACACGACCGATGTTGCATTGCGCGAGGTGGTAGGTGGCCGGCACTCGATCCACCCTGTCGGAGGCCATGCCGGTCAGGCCGGCGCCGGAGCGCCGACGCCGCCCCGGGTGATCGTCCGCTCGAGGATCCCGAGGGTGGCTCGCAGTGCGCCCTCGGAGATGATCGGGAAGATGTCGGCCTCCTTCCACACCGGGTCGATCTCGGACCAGTCGTAGTACGAGGTCACGAGCGTCCCCTCGTCGGCGGGCGCAAGCCTGTACCCGTAGATGTGGCCGATCTGGGGGCGGATCCTGCCGCGGATCGTCCACGCGATCTCGCGGTCGGGAACGAAGGTCGTGATCGCGACCGTGACGTCGTAGCGGCCCAGCGGGTAATCGTTGAGCGCCTCGCGGTCCATGTGCACCACGAAGCTGTCTCCGACGGCGGACACGGGCTCCCCCTCCGCGGACATCAGCATCCCGGAGCTGTCGATGGCGACGTGACCCTGCGGATCGCACAGCACCCGAAAGATCGTCGCCGCATCGGCCGGGATGGTGCGCTTCACTTCCATCCGCTCGACCTTCTCCTCGGCGATCGTCGCGTCGTCGGTCGTTGTCTCGTCGGTCGTCTCGGCGGTCGCCTCGTCGCTCATGCCCGCATCCTGCCACTGCGACGGTGGCGGTGCCCCCCGCCGTCAGCTGCCTCGGCGGGTGCAGGTGTACGTGCCGTAGGCCGAGCGGCGAAACGTGCGCTCGACGATGTCGAACCCGGTGTGATCGAGCATCGAGTCCAGCAGCCAGCTGTACGTGCTGAACTCACCGCGCACGTGCTCGGCCAGCTCGTCGGCCGTCCAGCCGGCAGCCGGGTCGCTCACGGCGCCCGACAGCCACGCCTCGATGCGTTCCTCGGCCTCGTGGGGCGAAAAATCGAATATCAGATCACGCAATCGCAGCGTGCCGTGGGGACGGAGGAACGACGCGACCCGCTCGAGCGCGATTCCCTTCCAGAAGTCCGGTAGCTGGTGGAGCGCGTTGCGCGTGAACACCACGTCCGCCGGCTCGCGGTCGTGGACGTAGGACAGAAAGCCGGCGTCCACAACGGTCACGTTGTCGAGCCCGATGTGCGCGACCCGCGCGCGGATCGCCGCCGTCATGGCGCTCGAGACGTCCACCGCGACGACCTGACGACAGAAGGGCGCCACCGCCACGGCGAAGGTCCCCGTGCCCGCCCCAGGTCGACGACCAGCGAGTCGGGACCGAGGTCACGCTGCCGGAGCACCTCTACGTCCTCGGTTGGATCGAACCCTGCCTTGCGGTCATACCCGGCCACGTAGCCGGCGTCGAGGTGCTCCTGGCCTGCGTGTGCCCGCTCGTCCAGCCACCAGGGCTTCATCTGTCGGACCTCCTGTTCGCGTTCAGGCCCCGGCCGAGGGCCGGGGCCTTTGGCGATTATGGGGCTCGGACGGGTTTGGGCGCGCCGGCGTCAAGGGTTCGCTGCGCCGGCCTGCGGCCGCCCTTGACCCCGGCGCGGCGGTGGTCGTTCGCCCCCGAAATGTGGTGTGAGCTGGGGTTTTGGCTTGATTTGGGCATGCGAACAGGTGTACGATGTCGGGGTGTTCGAGAAGCTGGGGGACGCGATCGAGGGGCTTGACATCCCCGCCGACGGCGCCGCCCTGGCCGCCGTGGTGGCCTTGCGGGACCAGCTCGACGCCCCCATCAGCGACGCCGTTGCCGACTGCGACCGGGCCGGGTTGTGGGAGCGCGATGGCGCCACGTCGATGACCGCCTGGCTCGTCGACCACGCCCGCATGCCCCGCCCGCGCGCCGCGGCAACGACAGTGCGGGCCCGCAAGCTCGCCCAGCTGCCGGTCACCGCCGCCGCGTGGCGGGACGGGACGCTATCGACCGGCCAGGTCGAGGCGATCGCGGCCAACCTCGACCCCGACACGGTGGGGCTGTTCGCGGAGCACGAAGCGGTGATGGTGCCCACCCTGGTCGACCTGTCGATCCGGGATGTCGCGGTGGCGATGGGGGCGTGGCGGGAGTGCGCCACCGCCGAGCGCGACCCCAAACCCGAACCCGCCCACGCGCTGCACCTGTCCCGGACACTGGGCGGCCGCTGGCGGCTCGACGCCAACCTCGGTCCCGAGGGCGGCGAACTGCTCGCCACCGCCCTGCGTCTCGCCCACAGCCCCGACGCCGAGGACGAAGCGGCCCGTAGCGCGGCCACCCGAAGGGCCAACGCCCTCACCGACATCTGCCGGCACTTCCTCGACCACCAACAGACCCGCCGCGGCGGCCGCCACCGCCCCCACATCAACCTGGTCCTCGACATCGAGCGCTTCCGGGCGTTGAGCGGTGGGGCCAGCAGCGTCGACGGCACCAGCCTCGACCGCACCACCGTCGAACGGTTCCTGTGCGACGCCGCCCTGCACCGGGTGCTCACCCCGGGGCCGCTCCGCCATCGTCGATTACGGCACCGCCACCCGCACCATCCCCGCCCCACTGTTCAACGCCCTCGTCGTGCGCGACCGGCGCTGCCGCTTCCCGGGCTGTGACCGGCCCGCCGCCTGGTGCGAAGGCCACCACGTCCGCCCCTGGCTCGTCGGCGGACCGACACAGCTCCCGAACCTCGCCCTGCTGTGCTCCCGGCACCACCACCTCCTCCACAAACCCGGCTGGCACGCCAAGCTCCGACCCGACGCCACCCTCGAGGTGACTGACCCCCGAGGCCGAGTCCACACCAGCCACCCACCCGGCCCCGGCCGGGCACCCCCGCTACCGCTCCTTGAATGACGTCACCCGATCCGGCCCATCGCCCTCTTGACTAGCGGGTCAGGAAACTGGAATCGGGCCAGATCTAGACTCGCTCCAGCATGCGGGTCTACGCTCCGAACGTGCCCGAGGAGACATTCATAGACAACGACGCGCTCCTCCGCCGGCACGGTCTGCAGGTCACGGCACAGCGCCTGGCCGTTCTGCGGGCGGTGTCCGACCGACCGCACGGCACTGCCGACGACATCGACAAGGTCATTCGGGCCGAGCTTGGTGCCATCTCTCGTCAGGCCGTGTACGACGCGCTCGCGGTCTTCACCGACAAGGGTCTCCTCCGGCGCATCCAGCCCGCCGGGTCGCCGGCCCGCTACGAGGATCGGGTTGGTGACAACCACCACCACCTGATCTGCCGAACATGTAGCCGGATGGTCGACGTCGACTGTGCGGTCGGCGAGACTCCGTGCCTGACGGCGGCCCACGACTGGGGCTACGAGGTGGACGAGGCCGAGGTCATCTACTGGGGCCGCTGTCCCGAGTGTGTCGCGGCGACGTCCGTCTCGTCAGACGGCCAAGGGCGAGCAACATCGAGAGCAACCAGCCAGAAGGAAACACCGACAGAGGAGCAGGACTGACGTGACTGACAGCGGCAGTGAAAGCGAAAACCCAGCAATCTCATCCCCCACGCCAGAGGCACCTCCGAGCGGGACTGACGTGACTGACAGCGGCAGTGAAAGCGAAAACCCAGCAATCTCGCCCCCCACGCCCAAGGCGTCATCTCGCCCTAGGTCGAACCGGGACTGGTGGCCGAACCAGCCGGACCTGTCCATCCTCCGCCGGCACGCCCCCCTGTCCAATGTGTTGGGCGAGGACTTCAACTACGCAGAGGAGTTCAAGACCGTCGACCTCGAGGCGCTGAGGCGGGACTTGATCGAGGTGATGACCACGTCGCAGGACTGGTGGCCGGCCGACTACGGCCACTACGGACCACTCCTGATCCGCATGACCTGGCACGCCGCCGGCACGTACCGCATCCACGATGGCCGGGGCGGTGGCGGCGAGGGCGCTCAGCGCTTCGCTCCCCTCAACAGCTGGCCCGACAACGCGAGCCTCGACAAGGCCCGACGACTGCTCTGGCCAGTCAAGAAGAAGTACGGCCGCAAGATCTCGTGGGGAGATCTCCTGATCTTCGCCGGCAACGTCGCCTATGAGTCGATGGGCTTCAAGACGTTCGGCTTCGGCTTCGGGCGAGAGGACATCTGGGAGCCCGACGAGATCTTCTGGGGGTCCGAGGACACGTGGCTCGGAGACGAGCGCTACAGCGGCGACAGAGAGCTCGCCGCGCCGTTCGGGGCCGTCCAGATGGGCCTCATCTACGTGAACCCGGAGGGCCCCAACGGCAACCCGGACCCGCTGGCTGCCGCCCGGGACATCCGGGACACCTTCGGCCGCATGGCGATGAACGACGAGGAGACGGTCGCGCTCATCGTCGGAGGCCACACGGTCGGCAAGTGCCACGGCGCCGCCCCCGCGGAGTACGTCGGTCCGGAACCCGAGGGCGCCCCCATCGAGGAGCAAGGCCTCGGCTGGAAGAACACCTTCGAGACCGGCAAGGGTCCCCATGCGGTCACGAGCGGGATCGAGGGCGCGTGGACCAACGAGCCGACGAAGTGGGACAACGGGTACCTGGACAACCTGTTCCGCTACGACTACGAGCTCACGACGAGCCCCGCCGGCGCGCACCAGTGGACTCCGACAAACCCCGAGGCGCAGGGCACCGTGCCGGACGCCCACGATCCGTCGAAGCGGCACTCGCCGATGATGCTGACGACGGACCTGGCGCTGAAGCTTGACCCTGTCTACGGGCCGATCTCCAAGCGCTTCCACGAGAACCCCGACCAGCTCGCGGACGCGTTCGCCAAGGCGTGGTACAAGCTGCTGCACCGCGACATGGGGCCCGTCTCGCGCTACCTCGGCCCCTGGGTTCCGGAGCCGCAGCTGTGGCAGGACCCCGTCCCCGAGGTCGATCACGAGCTGATCGGCGAGGAGGACATCGCCGCGCTCAAGCGCAAGGTCCTCGCATCGGGGCTGTCCATCTCCCAGCTGGTCTCTACCGCATGGGCGTCGGCTGCGAGCTTCCGTGGCACCGACAAGCGGGGCGGGGCGAACGGGGCACGGATCCGCCTGGCGCCCGAGAAGGACTGGGACATCAACGAACCGGCCGAGCTGGCCAAGGTGCTGCAGACCTTCGAGGAGATCCAGCAGGACTTCAACAACGGGCAGTCCGATGGCAAGAGGGTCTCCCTCGCCGACCTGATCGTCCTGGGCGGCTGTGCGGCCGTTGAGAAGGCGGCAAAGGACGCCGGGTACGACATCACGGTCCCGTTCGCGCCAGGGCGCACGGACGCCTCGCAGGAACAGACGGACGTGGAGTCGTTCGCCGTGCTCGAACCAACCGCCGACGGGTTCCGCAACTACCTCCAGGCCGGAGAGAAGTTGTCGCCCGAGACCCTGCTGGTGGAACGGGCGTTCATGTTGAACCTGAGCGCTCCCGAGATGACGGTTCTTGTCGGCGGCATGCGTGCGCTTAATGCCAACTTCGGGCAATCGGCGCACGGGGTCTTCACCGACCGGCCCGAGACGTTGACCAACGACTTCTTCGTGAACCTGATCGACATGAGTACGGAGTGGAAGACGTCCGAGTCGTCGGAGAACGTGTACGAGGGTCGCGATCGGGCGACGGGCGAGGTCCGCTGGACCGGCACCGCCGTCGACCTCGTCTTTGGCTCGAACTCCCTGCTCCGAGGCCTCGCGGAGGTCTACGCAGCGGACGACGCGAAGGAGAAGTTCGTGCGTGACTTCGTGGCGGCGTGGGACAAGGTCATGAACCTCGACCGCTTCGATCTCACCTGATCGACGTCACGGTTTGGTGACCGGCTCAGGTCGAGCCGGTCACCAAGCCGCCGACTCGGCGTGAGCACCAACGAGCACCGCGTGTCGCGATCGCAGAACTTCGTCGACTACGAGCGCGTCGCCGCGCGCTACCAGCAAGGCCGCGCGCTGGCTGCGGACGTGCTCGAGCGCTGGCGCGAGGCGGTCGTGCCTTACCTGGCCACGGGACCGATCCGGGTCGCCGACGTGGGCGCCGGCACCGGCATATTCGCGGCCGCCTGGCCGCGGTGGACGGACGCATCCGTGGTGGCCGTCGAACCGGCCCCGGCGATGGCCGCAGCAGGGGGTGTGGACGACAGGGACGTCGGCTATGTGCGGGCCACGGCCGAGGCCCTGCCCGTGCGCGACGGCAGCGTGGACGTCGTCTGGGTGTCGACGGCGCTCCACCACTTTGCCGACGTGGACCAGGCGGCGCGGGAGTTCGCCCGGGTCCTCGCACCCGACGGGCGTGTGCTCGTGCGTACCCTCGCGCCCGGCAGGTCCGAGATCACTTGGGTGGACCAGTTCCCGGGCCGAGCCAAGTGGGAGGCCCGGTGCTACACGGAGCCGCAGCTCGTCGAGATCCTCGGCCCCCACGGCTTCGACCTCGTCGACGCCGTCGAGGTGCTCGAGGGCACCGAGAGCTTCGCCAAGTCCGCCGACTGGGTGGAGCGGATGAGGCACGCCGACTCGATGCTCACGGCCCTGAGCGACGCGGAGGTCGCCGAGGGCCTGAACCGACTCCGCTCCACGCCCACGAGGATGGGCCGCCTGGAGCTGTCGCTGTTCGTCTTCCAGCAGGGGTGACCGGTCAGGCGCGGACCAGCAGCGCAACGAGCGCGAAGTGGCAGGCGTTGGCGCCGACCACGAACGTGTGCCACACCTCGTGGTACCCGAAGATCGCAGGGTGCGGGTCGGGACGCTTGCAGGCGAGCACGACGGCACCGACGGTGTACAGGACACCGCCGACGACGAGCAGGGCCAGCTCCGGGGCCGACAGCACATGCACCAGCTGGGGTGTCGCCACGATGGCGAGCCAGCCGAGCACGAGGTACATGACGAAGCCCAGGGCGTGCCACCGCTCGAGCCGGAGGACCGTCACCAGCACGCCGACGGCAGCGCCGCTCCACGCCAGGACGAGCAGCGTGATCCCCCAGGCCGGTCGGAGCGCCAGCACCGCGACCGGCGTGTACGTGCCGGCGATGAACACGAAGATCATCGAGTGGTCCAGGTGCTTCATGAGCCGCCGGGCTCCGGCCGACCACTGACCGACGTGATAGGCGGCGCTCACGCCGTACAAGCCGGTGAGGGTCGCAGCGAAGATGACGGCCGCCACCCGGGCTGCGGTCGCCCGAGCGACCCCCACGAGCGCGAGACCGGCAGGGATCGAAACGAAGAAGGCAACCTGGTGGAGGCGTCCCCGCAGCTTCGGCGTGACCAGACCGGTCGGAACCATCGCCGCACTCTAGGCGGGCGTCGCCGCTTTGTGACCGCGACGACGCCCGGCTCCGATCAGGCCCTGATGAGGCTTCCGTCGGGGGCCACGGCGAACCACACGCCGCCGGAGCCCTGCCCATTGGTGTCGCCGGGCGCGGCGTCACCGGCGAACCGGTACAGCGGCCAGTCGCCGGCGGCGAGCTGGAACGTGCCGTCAGAACGTTCGACGACGCTGAAGACGCTGGGATCCAGGCCCGCAGGAAGGTCGCGAGAGTCGACGGTGAGCGGCGGCCAGGCGTCTGCGCACGCCCCGTCGCAAGTCGGCGTGCCGCCGATGTCGTCGGTGAGCCCGTAGAGGGTGAGCCCCTCGCCGTCCACTAGGACCGTGCCGAGGCCGGTGTCGGCCTGGCCGACGGGCGCCGCATCCGCGGCTGCCTCGGAGGTCGCTCCCCCGCCGCTGGTGTCACCGGCGGCGGACGATTGGTCGGAGCCGTAGCCACCCCCACAGGCGGCCAGCGCCAGCGCCGCTGCTCCGACGCCGATGATCGCCCTGGTTCTGATCGCGTTCTTTCGCATGGTTTGTACTCCTTGATGGCGGTCTTGCGGTCGCCCGCCTCTACGCCCCCGACCGGTCCGCCGGTTCGCGGATTCCCCGACCGCGCTCGAATCCGCGCGCCGCGATCAGGCCGCCTGCGGCAACATGGAGGCGCATGGCGGGTCCCGACGAACGCGACTTGGCCGAGCGCTTCGCAGCCGGTGACGAGGACGCAGTTCGAGCGATCTACGCGCGCTACGCCGGGCCCATCCTCACCGTGGCGATGGGCACGCTGGCCAAGCGCGAGCTCGCCGACGAGGCCGTCCAGACGACGATGCTCAAGGCCTGGCGAGGGGCCGCGTCGTTCGACCCGTCGCGTGAGCTCGCGCCCTGGCTCTACGCCATCGCCCGGCGCGTCGCCATCGACATCTACCGGCGCGAGAGGCGTGCCGCCGAACCCGGCGAGCTCAGCGACGACCAGGTCGCCGTGGTCCCCTTGTCGTTCGAGCGCACGTGGGAGGCGTGGGAGGTGCGTTCCGCCCTCGGCGAGCTTCCACCCGACGAACGCGAGGTCGTCCGGCTGGCGCACTTCGTCGGCATGACGCACGCCGAGATCGCCGAGCATCTGGGCGTGCCGATCGGAACGGTGAAGTCCCGATCCAACCGCGCCCATCGCCGATTGGCCGCACTGCTGGCGCACGTGGTCAGGGCGACGGAGTGACGTGCGTCATGCTTTCGCGAACCAAATGGTGTTCGATGTCGTACTGGGCATTGCCTTCGAACCTCGAACAACAGGTGCCATTGGTGTGAACGAGGACGAGTTCGCCGACTTCCTCGAGGACGGCCACCGCGGCGTGGGCCAGGGTGACGAGTCGACACGTGACACCGCCGTTCGGTTCCGTGACCTGCTCGCGGACGACGCGGTGTGGGCCGAGCCGTCGCCCACCGGCGTCGACGACCTGCTGGCGGCCATCGACGCGGAGTCCCGGGCCGAAGCGGCTGCCGGCGCGGCGACGGCTCGTCCCGCGCATTCCCGGCGCCGGAGCCGCCGTCTGATGCTCGTGGCGGTGGCTGCCGGGGTCGTCGTCCTGGCGGGGGTCGTCGGCGTCCTGGTCCGATCCCCTGACGACGACGCCAGCCGGACCTTCGCCGTTGCCGGCACCGAGCTCGCGCCGGACGCGTCCGCCGTCGCAACCGTTGAGGAAACCGGTTCGGGCGTCGCCATCGAGCTCGACGTGAGCGGCCTGCCTCCGGCAGAGCCCGGCACGTACTACCAGGCCTGGGTGAAGGGGCCCGAGGGACTCGTCACGGTGGGGACGTTCCACATGCGCGGCGGCGACGACCACGTCGATCTGTGGTCCGGGGTGCCGCTCGACCGCTACCCCACGCTCACGGTCACCCTGCAGCAGGAAGGCGGAGGCCAGGATTCGTCGGGGCAGGTTGTCCTGTCCGGCGACACCCACGGCTAGCGCGCGCTCACCAAAGATTGGACAGTCCGCCCGCGGACGCCGGTACCGTCTGCCCGATGACCGGCAAGAGCGGCGAAGACTCCCGGGACGGCGTGTCATTGACCAACCTCGACCAGCCGTTGTTCGACGAGGCGGGAGCGACCAAGCGGGACCTGGTGGACTACCTCGATGGGGTGCGCGACCGGATCATCCCGGTGCTGGCGGACCGGCCCCTGTCGGTGATCCGCGTCCACCGCGGCCAGGAGGCGTTCATGCAGAAGAACGTCCCGAAGTACACCCCGTCCTGGGTGCCGACGGTCCGGATGTGGGCCGAGGCCTCGAAGCGGGACGTGTCCTACGCGCTGTGCAACGACCGCCGCACCCTCCTGTGGTTCGCCAACCAACGCGCCGTCGAATACCACCCTGCCCTGTCGCTCGCCGATCGTCCCGACCGCATCACCCATCTCGTGCTCGACCTCGACCCGCCCGGCGGCGACGGGTTCTCGATGGCCGTCCGGACGGCCCACCTGGTTCGCCAAGCGCTGTCCGAGCTGGGCCTCGAAGGTGCGGTCAAGACCAGCGGCGCAAAGGGGGTGCACGTGTTCGTGCCGATCGACGCCGAGCCGGCTCCGGAGGACTCCGCCGCCGCCACCCGGGCCATCGCGGCGCGAGCCGAACGGCTCGACCCGTCGATCGCCACCACGGCCTTCATGAAGGAGGACCGCGGCGGCAAGGTGTTCGTCGACTCCACCCGTGTCGGCGGCGCCACGGTGATCTCGGCCTACAGCCCGCGGGTCCGACCGGGCGTGCCCGTGTCCTTCCCCGTGGGCTGGGACGAGCTCGACGACGTCACGCCCGCCGACTTCACCGTGCACACCGCGCCTCAACAGCTAGGCGACCGTGACCCTTGGGCCACGCACATGCCGGCGCCACAGCGGCTGCCAGCCGACCTGATCGAGGAGGGCCACGGTATCCCGGTGGCGCGGGTGCAGGCCATGCACGAGGGCAAGCGCCGCAGCCGCGCCCGCCGGAGCTAGATCGGGGAGGCCCGTCAGGACGCGAAGTCCGGCGTGGCCGACCTCGCGGCGTCGGTGCGGCCCTTCGGTTCCTCCCAGTCCTCCTGTCGCCCGAGGGCGGTGAGGTCGAGGAAGTAGTACGAGCCGCCGGTGCTCTCGAGCCCACGCGCGTACTGGGAGTACGTGTGGAACACTCGGCCGTCCACCTGGAGGAAGCAGCTCCGGCCGGGCATCTCGAAGGGCTGGTCGGCCTCGAAGAAGTCCGACCCCATGGCCTCGAACTCCGCCTTGGTGCGGAAGTTGTATTGGGCCGGGGCGACCGACTCGTCGACCGTCACGCCGAAGTCGTAGTTGAAGTCGGTGCCGAACGACGAGTACCAGGGGATGTCCCAGCGCCGCTTCGCCTTCCACCGCTCGAGCTTGTCGAGGGGCGCCCGCGACACCATGGCGTAGGTCGTGTCGCGCATGCGGAGGTGGTCGAGGAAGCCATGTGACAGCTCGTCGGTGCCGGCGGTGCAGCTCGGGCAGCCCTCGTCCCACTCCGGATCGAACATGAAGTGGTAGATGATCAGCTGCCGGCGCCCCTCGAACATGTCGAGGAGGCGCACCTTGCCGTCGGGGCCGTCGAAGACGTAGTCCTTCTCGATCTCGACCATGGGTAGGTTGCGCCGCTCGGTGCTGAGGGCGTCTCGCCGCCTGGTCTGCTCCTTCTCCTTGGCAAGCAGCTCCATCCGGGCAGCCAGCCACTCGTCCCGTGTTGCGACCTTGGGAAGACTCATCGCGCTCTCCTCACGCTCGCGGGTGGGTCGGCGTGTCCGCGCCTACACATGGATACGACTGGATGGGCTGGCCAAAGTCATCGGCGACACGCGACGCCCGAAGGCAGGGTGCGGCGTCGGCCTTCCTGGCGCAGGAATGGTTGCTGGACAACCAATTCGGCGCCAGGAACCAGCTAAAGGCCGATGCCGGCCCATGCGGGCGCGGCGGCGCCGTACCGTATCGTTCGCGTTCGCGCTGCCTGCGGGGAGGCCAGATCATGACCGAACCGGCGAGTTCACACCCGACGTTGGAGCGGATGGCCCGGAGGGTTATCGACGCCAACAAGTACATGACGCTGGCGACTGCCGATGACGCGGGCATGCCATGGGCGTCGCCCGTCTACTACACGCCAGAGGGGTACGACGTCTTCTACTGGGCGTCGTCACCCGATTCCGTGCATTCACGCAATCTGGCAGGACGACCCGAGCTGAGCATCGTGATCTTCGACTCGCAGGTCCCGATCGGGGCCGCCGAGGCGGTGTACATGGTCGCCAGCGCGGACATCGTCCCAGATGTCGAGCTCGAGCGGTGCGCCGCGGCCTACGGCTCCCGCTTCCCGGAGCTGCGCGAGTTCGCGCCAGACGAACTCCGTGCGCCCGCTGAGCTGCGGCTGTACCGGGCGAGGGTCGCCGAGCACTCGGTTCTCGTGCGGGGCGGCGATCCGGAGCTCGGACGCGGGGTCGACACCCGCGTCGTCGTCAGCCTCTGACGCATGTGGTGGCCATGATCACCCCGGTGCCCGGACGCCCGGAATCGAGGCGGCGGGGCATGTCACCCCCGCAACCGGGTAGAAGGGGTCGATGGACGACGAATCCGCCAAGGGTGCCGAGGACAGGGAGAGCGCGGCCGAACGCGCCAACCGTGAGCTGATCGAGCTCCTGAACGAGCTACGGGTGGCGCTTCCCGGTGTCCAGGTCCTGTTCGCGTTCCTGCTCATCGTTCCGTTCTCGCAGGGCTACGACAAGTTGGACGCCGGCGACCGCCGCGTGTACTTCATGGCCGTACTCGCGACCGTGGCGACGACGATCTGTCTCATCGCCCCCACGGCGCATCACCGGTTGCGGTTCCGCTCCGGCGTCAAGGAACAGCTGCTCCACGTCGCCAACATCTTCGCGATCGTCGGTCTGGTCCTCCTAGCGTTTGCGATTGCCGCGGTCACCTATGTGATCACCGACGTTGTCTACCCGGGCACCCTTCCCCGGATCGTCGCGGCTGTGCTGGCCGGCTTGTTCGCCGTCACCTGGTTCGTGCTGCCGGTGTTCTATCGGCCGGAGAAGACGCCGCAGGCCCGCCCGCCCGACAGCTAGGGCCCCACCTCGACCTCAGACCGGTCCTCCGACCAGCGGGTGTGGAACGTGCCGGCCCGGTCCACCCGGTGGTACGTGTGGGCACCGAACAGGTCGCGCAGCCCCTGCAGGAGGGCCGCCGGCAGCCGCTCAGAGCGCAAGGCGTCGTAGTAGGCGAGCGCCGACGAGAAGCCCGGCGTCGACACCCCGAGCGACGCAGCGGTGGCGACCACGCGTCGCCACGCCTCCTGGGCGCCGGCCAGCGCCTCGACGAACGACGGCGCGAGCAGCAACGACGGCAGGCCGGGGTCGGTGTCGTACTCGGCGCGGATGCGATCGAGGAACCGCGCCCGGATGATGCAGCCGCCCCGCCAGATCGTGGCCATCGCACCGGGGTCGATGCTCCAGCTGTACTCGTCGCTGCCGGCGGCGATCTGGTCGAACCCCTGCGCGTACGCCACGATCTTCGAGGCATACAGGGCACGACGGACGTCCTCGACCAGGGTGTCCGTGGCAGGCCGGTCCAACCGGCCGTCCGCGCCGGGACCCGGGAGTGTCGCCGCGGCGCGTCGCTGCGCGGCGTGGGCCGACAGCGAACGGGCGAACACCGCCTCGGCCATGCCGGTGACGGGCACGCCGAGGTCGAGCGCCGACTGCACGCCCCACCGCCCGGTGCCCTTCTGCTCGGCCTCGTCGGCGACGACGTCGACGAACGGCTGCCCCGTGGCCGCGTCGACGTGTTCCAGCACCTCGGCGGTGATCCCGATCAGGTACGACTCCAGCTCGCCGGCGTTCCAGTCGCGGAACACCGCGCCGAGCTCGGCCGGCGTGGCACCGAGCCCCTGGCGGAGCAGGTCGTAGCTCTCGGCGATGAGCTGCATGTCGGAGTACTCGATGCCGTTGTGGACCATCTTGACGAAGTGACCGGCACCGTCGGGGCCCACGTGGGTGCAGCACGGCGTGCCGTCGACCTGGGCGGCGATCGTCTCGAGCATCGGCCCCAACGATGCGTAGGCCTCGTCGGACCCGCCGGGCATGATGCTCGGCCCTTCGAGGGCCCCCACCTCGCCGCCGGAGATGCCGGTCCCGACGAAGTGGATGCCCCGGCCGCGCAGCGCCGACTCACGCCGGCGCGTGTCCGCGAAGTGGGCGTTGCCGCCGTCGACGATCATGTCTCCCGGCTCGAGGTGAGCCGCGAGGTCGTCGACGACCGCGTCGGTGGCCGGCCCGGCCTGGACCATGGCGAGCACCCGCCGGGGCGGCTCCAGCGCAGCGACGAGCTCCTCGGTGCTCGTCGACGGGACGAAGTGGCCTTCGTCGCCGTGGGCGGCCACCAGGGCGTCGGTGCGGGCCTGCGTGCGGTTGTGGAGCGCCACCGTGTAGCCGTGGCGAGCGAAATTGCGGGCCAGGTTGCTGCCCATGACGGCCAGCCCCGTCACGCCGATGTCGGCCTTCATGTCGAGGACCGTAACAGCGGCCGGCACCGGCGAATCAGGCGCCGGCGCGACTTGGAGGCCTCACTTCGCCGTGTCGAGGCCGAGCCGCTGCGCCGCGGCGGCGACCCGGCCGGCGATGCCGTGCGAGCCCTGTTCGCCGGCCAGCGCGATCGCGTGCGCCAACACGGCGGCGACCTCGGTCGGGTCGTCCCCACGGGCGTGGCGCATCCGGGCGTCGGCCTCGAGCACGAGCGGCTCGGCGAATCGCTCGCCATACGTCTCGAGCTCGTGGTAGGCGGCGGCCACAGCGTCCACGGCAGCCTCGATCCGGCCGGCGGCCGCCAGCCCTGCGGCCCGTGCCGCCCTGAAGACGACGACGCCCGTCCGCCCGCCGGCCTCGATGAACCGGTCGATCGCGACATCGATCGTCGACAGGCCCTCGTCGAGGCGGTCCTGCAGGATCAGCGCTGCCGCCAGGTAACCGTGCAGTCCCCGCCCCCAGAAGCTGAACGTGGCCTCGGGATCGGCCTCGATGCCGCGGCGGGCGGCCCGTTCGGCCCACTCACCGCATCCGGTGGCAACCGCCCCTGCGCTCGAGAACATCGCGACCAGGGACACGGCGTAGCGGTCCGGCGCCGCGGCGGCCAACGCCTCGAACGCGGCCTCCCCCTCCCGCTCGTCCAGGTCGCCGGTGAGCACGTGCAGATATCGGGCGAACGGATAGGGCAGCAACATCACCTCGAGACCGAGTCCCAGCGACGCGCTCGGCGGCACCGTGTCCGCCGCTGCCGCGCAGGCGTCGTCCAGCAGTTCGCTGGCCTCGCCCACCCGGCCGCGGTGCCAGCGGCTGATTCCCAGCGAGGCGAGCCCGGTGATCCTGGCGAGGGGCTCGCCGGACCGCCCACCCAGCTCGTGGAGCCGCTCGGCGATGGCGTCCGACCGATCGAAGTCGCAGCGCGTGTCGTAGGCGGCCCACTCGGACCACAAGAGCCGGGCGAGGATCTCGGCCCTGCCGGCGCCCTCGGCCAGCTCCTTGGCCCGGCGCAGATGCGGCGAATTGGCGATGCTGGCGTAGCCGTGGATCGACCGCTGGATCGACAGCAGCCGGCCGGCGGCCACGAGTTCCGCCTCGACATCGGAAGCCGTCGCGCCGCCGCGGCGCCGCAGCTGGAGGACCCGCTCGAGCATGCCCTCCGCAGCCTCGAACGCGTAGCGGCGCACCGCCACATCCGCCGCCCGCTCGAGCGCCTCGGCCGCCCGCTGGCCGACGCCGATCGCCACCGCTGCCCACAGGTGCTCGGCGATGATCTCGGCGGCGTCGTCGAGGTCGCCGGCGGTCGCCTCGAGGGCGTCGGCCACGCTCAGGTGGATGCGGGCTCGCCGCAGGGCCGACATGTCGTCCGCAACCACCTCGCGCACTAGAGCGTGCGAGAACCGGAGGGTGATGGGGCGGTCGGGCACCGGCGCCACCAGGCGATGGACGACCGCCGGCTCGATCGCGTCGAGCACGCCGTCGATGGCGTCGCCCGCTGCCGCGGCGAGGAGGGCGAGCTCGAAGTCGCGCCCGATGACGGCCGCGACCTGGAGCGACGCGACGGTGGCACCCGGAAGCAGGGCGATGCGGCGCCGGACGACGTCTCGGACCCCGGACGGCACGTCGGCCCCCGGCGACACGGCGCCCGCCGGCTCGGCGGCTCCCCGTTCGGCCACGACCAGCCGCGCCAGCTCGGTCGCGAAGAACGGGTTGCCCTCGGCGCGCACCTGGATGGTGGCGGCGACGTCGGCGTCGACCGGCTGGCCGGACGCGACCTCGACGAGCTCGGCCGTGGCGGTGTTGGACAGTCCCCGCAGGGAGATGCGGCGGCTGCCGGGCCCCCGGGACAGCGCCGCCAGCGCCTCGACGACCGCGTCGTTCCGACCGACCTCGAGCTCACGAACGGTGCAGGCGAGCAGGACCGGGGGCTCGACCAGCTGACCGGCGACGAACGTGAGCAGCTGGAGCGATGCCGGGTCGGCCCACTGCAGGTCGTCGAGCACGAGCATCAGCGGCTGCTCCGCCGACGTCTGCGCGATGAGCCCGGTGACGGCGTCGAAGAGCTGGAAGCGCGTGGGGTCGGTGACCGCCGGGGCGGCATCGGTGCCGTTGCCGGCGTCGACACGCGAGGTCGCGGCGGCCAGGCTGGCGAGCTGCGGGGAGAGCTCGGCGTCCGGGTCGAGCCGGTCCACGAGGCTCCGCAGCGGCGGCAGCCACGGCCAGAACGCCGGCGCCGCCCCGCCCTCGAAGGCCCGCCCCCACAGGACAGTCGCGCCCCGCGCCGCGGCCTGGTTGGCGGCCTCCTCCAGCAGCCGGGTCTTGCCGATGCCCGGCTCGCCCTCGACGAGCACCACGCGAGTGGATGTCCGGGCCTCGTCGACCGCGAGCATCACCTGGCCGAACTCGACGTCGCGGCCGACGAGCCCTGGGGCCGCCGGTGGAGGTAACGCTGCCGGGCCGGCGATCGCGTCCGTCCCGGCCGGGGGCGTCGCAGGCGGCACCTCGCCGGCCAGCTCGAGGGCAGGGTCGTGGTTGAGGATCGCGGTCTCGAGCACGACGAGGGGGCGACCCGGGTCGATGCCCAGCTGGTCGCGCAGAGTCCGCCGAGCGTCGTCGAGCACCCGCAGCGCCTCCGCCTGGCGGCCCGATCGGTACAGGGCCAGGGCGAGGTGGTGGCGGAGCTGCTCCCTGAGGGGGTGCGCGGCCACGAGCTCGCCCAGCTCCCCCACCACAGCGGCGTGGCGCCCCAGCCGCAGGTCGGCGTCGATGCGATCCTCGGTTGCGGCCAGCCGGCGCTCCTCGAGCTTCGCCGCGAACCCCCAGGCGAAGTCCAGGTGCGCGAACTCGAGGAGCGCCGGGCCCCGCCACAACCGCAGCGCCCCGGCGAGCAGCTCGCGGGCGCCCTCGGGATCGCCCGCGAGGAGGAGGCCCCGACCCCGGTCGGCCAACGCCTCGAAGCGGTGGGCGTCGAGCGCCTTGGCCCCCACGACGAGCTTGTAGCCGGGCGGGTCCCACGCCAGGACCTTGGCGGCTTCGCTCCGGGCGCCACCGGGCACCAGGACGCGGCGCAGGCGTGACACGTAGCTCTGGAGGGTCCCGGCCGCCGAGTCGGGCGGGTGGTTGCCCCAGAGCGCCTCGATCATCGACTCGGCCGGCACCATGCGGCCGCCCGCCACGAGCAGCATCGCGAGCACGGTGCGCGGCTGGGTTCCGCCGACATCCACGGGCTCGCCGTCGATGATCACCTCGAGGCTGCCCAGCAGCCTGAACTCCACGCGTAGCTCCCTTCGGATGCCCACCGAGTCGCGTAATGACAATTATCCCTGTCAGGCCCGAGTGGAGCGAGCTTGCGGGCCATCGCGAGGACGTCGGCCCCGGGGCTGGCCGCCGTCGCGACGGGTGAGGATCGTCCGAGGGTCGTTATCCTCGGGGGCGTAAGCAGCTGGCGCGTTCCGCCGCTCGTCGGTGCTAGGTACCGCTCCGTTGCCTCGGCACCCGCCAGTGGGATCGATGAGTCCCGCACAGAAGAGAAGGGGGTCGAGTGACCCTCGCGTGGATCGCCGTTGGCGTCGTGTTGGTCGCCGTGGAGCTGCACAATCTCGCGTTCTACGCGCTGTTCGCGGCCCTGGGCTGCTTCGCCGGCGCAGCCGTGTCCGCCGTCCTTCCCGACGCCATCGCCCTGCAGGTCGTCACCGCCGTCGTGGTCGCCGGGCTCGGCATCCTCCTCGTCCGCGGGCGTGTGAGCGCTGCGTTCGCGCATCACCACCAGGTCGGCCGCACGCGGGGTGTCCACGGGGGTCTCGTCGGGCAGGAGGTGCTGACGCTCGACGTCGTCGGGAGTCTGGACCGGGTCGGCCACGTCCGGCTCGCCGGCGAGCGCTGGCGCGCCGTCAGCGGCGACGATGTACCCATCCCCCCGGATACGCGGGTCCTCGTGACGGCGGTGCAGGGCACCACGCTCATCGTGTGGCCCATCGACAGCTCGCTGCCGCTGGAGCGGCAGCCGGAGGCGGGCGAAGGCCCGCGCCTCGAGAAGGGAGAGGAGGAACAGACGTGATCGCAGCCATCAGCGTTGCCGGTCTCGTCGGCCTCGCCGTCGTGGCCCTCGTGGTGTTGGTGTTGGTCCTGGCGCTGCGGCAGATGGTCAACATCGTCCAGCAGGGCGAGGTCGGCGTCGTGAAGCATCTCGGCGAGTACCGCAAGACCTACGAGCCCGGGCTCGTGATCATCGCACCGTTCATCGAGTCCCTCCAGCGTGTGGACATGCGGGAGATCCCTCGCCCGGGCGACCGCCAGGACGTGATCACCAAGGACAACGTGGTGGTCAACGTCAACGCGACCATCTTCACGCAGGTCGTCGACGCCCGGCAGGCGCTGTTCAGCATCGCGAGCTTCGACGTTGCGATCGATGCGCTGGCGCGCACGGCCCTGCGGTCGGTCATCGGCACGATGACGCTCGACCAGGCGCTCTCGGAACGCGAGCGCATCAACACCGATGTGCAGCAGCAGATGGAGGCCGTCACCGACAAGTGGGGCATCCGGATCAACCGCATCGAGATCCTTGCCATCGCTCCGCCGCCGAACATCCTCGAGGCACTCGCACTGGAGAAGCAGGCGGACCAGGAGAAGCGGGCACGCATCCTGCAGTCCGAGGGGCAGAAGCAGTCCGCGATCAACGTCGCCGAGGGCGAGGCGCAGGCGACCGTCCGCAAGGCCGACGGCAACCGGCAGGCCGCGATCCTCCGAGCCGAGGGGGCCCGGCAGAGCGCCATCCTCGAGGCCGAGGGTCGCTCGCAGGCGATCTCGACCGTGTATGCCGCCATCAAGAAGGGTGACCCCGACCCCACGCTGGTGGCCATCCTGCAACTCGACGCGCTGGCCAAGTTCGCCGAGAGCGACAACGCCAAGATCGTCGTCCCGTTCGAGAGCGCCGGTCTCCTCGGCGCGGCGCAGACGCTCCGCAGCGTCCTCGCCGCCACCCCCGAGGACGGTGCGCGGCCCTAGACACGCCCGACGGGCCGTCCGGTGTCAGCAGCGCTCGGGCTCGCGGCGGCCCATGACCAGGCCGATGGCCAGCAGCGTCGCGCCGAGCCCGGCCGAACGAACCAGGCCTCCGTCCCCCCGCTCGATCTGAGCCCCGATCCCGACGCCGGCGATGTCGGCGAGCGAGGCGGCGGTGAGTGCGGCGAAGGCGGCGGCGAGTAGCCATCCGGCGCCCGCCTCGGCGCGGCCGCGGGCCGACAGCGCGAGCCAGACCGCCAACAGCGCGGGGCCGAACAAGGTGACCGACGGCGCCAGGGCCGCGTCCACGATGCAGCCGACCAGGAAGGCCCCCACCGCCACCGCCCACGAGCTGCGTCGGCGGCCCGGCCAGGGCCTGCGAGCCACCACCATCACCAGGCCGAACCACGCGGCGGCCACGACCACCGACCCCGCGAGGAGGTCGTCGACCCGGCCGGAGACCCCGTGCAGATCGCCGCCGGCATCCAGGAAGAACGCGTCCTGCTCCCGATGGAGGACCGTCCGCCAGCCGCTCTGGGAGGTCGTGGGCCGAATCCAGGCCGACAACGTGAGCGCGGGACCGATGTCCAGCGACGTGGACGGAGGGACTCGCACGACGTCGTCGCCGCCGTCGAAGCTCAGGGCGAATCCGAATCGCCCCTGTGCCCATGTGGCTCCGGCGACCGTGCCGGCGTTGCCATTGCCCGATCGGTCGTCAACCGTGCTTCCGGTCCCCTCGTCGAACGAGTACGCCGCCACCGGGCGGGCGGCCGCCGACCGCACCGCGCCCGACCCGGCGACGGGGCTCGCCCGTCCCCCGACTGCGCCGCCCGCAGTCACGGGGGTCCCCATGTCGGCCCTGATCTCGGCCTCGGTCAGGGCGCGGTCGTAGACGCGCGCCTCGTCGATCAGCCCGTCGAAGTACTCCCCGTACGGGTGGTTGCCCCCGAGCCACAAAGGGTTCCCGCTGCGCTTGACCGCCCCCGTCGTGTGCTGGCTGGCCACCTGGTCCCCATTCACGAACAGGCGCAGCATCGAGCCGTCGTAGGTCACGGCGACGTACGACCAGACGCCGACCGGATCGTCCGACCGAGCGGCGAGGAACTGCACCCGGCCGTCGAACGTCCCGCCACCCGTGGGGACCAGCGGACCACGATCCGAGAGATCGATGGCGGCGGCGGCGAGGAGCAGCAGGCCGAGGACGGTGGCCGAGGTCGGGGCGACCCACCGCCCGGACAAGGCCCGACGGAGCGGATGTCCGTCCGAACCCGGGAGCCGTGCCAGGCGGCCACCCAGCACGACTGCCAGCGCGACCAGCGGGACGACGGCGAGGTTCCCGGCATGGATGCCATGGCCCGTCGACAAGGACAGGATGACGGGGCCATGCCAGGGCTCCCTGAGGACCATGCCGGCCGCGGCGCCGAGCGCGACCGCGACACCGGCCGCGGCGAGGAACCGTGCCGTCCGGGACGACGATGATCGGGTGCGGGACAACATCTCGCCTGCGATGGAGTCGGGATTCGTCGACGTTGGGAGCCGTCGGTCAAGCCTCGGTGGTCGCCGGCGAGCGTTCGCTCGCCGGCGACACGCCGTGACCGAACGTCCGGGAAGCACCGGTGAAGCTCCCACGCTCGCCCAGTCGGGACCATCCTCCCCCAGCGGGTTGAAGTCCCGCTGAAGGCGGCCTGGCGCCTCCCTGAACCAGGTCCTGAGCGTGGACGACCAGGCTCTACCGCTTCGGGGGGAGCGATCGCGCGTAGGTCGTGCCCATCGCGACCCACTTCGCGAGCTCGCGTTTGGTGCGAACGTGCTCGGTGCCGACCCGCAGCCATCCCGCCATCGGCCGTCCCCGCATCTCGAGCGGGTGGGCGGGCGTGGTGGCCACGAGGTCGTCGGACGTCGCCGGATCGACGCGAACCATCAGTCCGCCCTGGCCGCTCGCCGAGACGGCCATGTTGCCCCCGATGAGGAACGCGAGGCCGCCGAACATCTTCTGTTCGGTAAGGCCCGCCTCGCCGCTCACGAGCTCACGGATTCGACCGGCGAGCTCCTCGTCGTAGCTCACGGTTGCGATCGTACGGCTCGAGGGGGTGCGTGGTGGGGCTGCGTCCGCCGCACGTCCGCCGGGACCGCACCCGGCGTGGCGCCCCGGGAGAGCCACAACGCGATCGCGAGGGCCGTGAGGCCGTGCCACGCCGCGTGCCCCTGGAGGAGGCTGTCCGGCCGGCACAGGGGTGCCCCGGTTCGCGTGAGCAGGTTCACCGCGATCGCCGCTCCGCCCGCGACGACGGCGGCGGCTGACGGCCAGCGAAGCGAACGCCGCTGCCAGGCGAGCGGGAACGTGGCCGCCAACGCCACGATCGTCCCGTCATGTGCGAGGCTGGCTCCCGGCGTCATGGGGCCGTGGTAGAGCACGCTGCCGACACCGACGGCGGCGAGCGCCACGGCGGGCAACCGTGGACCGCCCCGTCGCAGCACGTACGCGCCGGCCACGACGTAGGCGACGCTCGACAGGGTGTTGACCGGCTGCGCCAACCAGCCGTCGCGCAAGGCCTCGCAGTCGGATGCCCCGAGGGCGAGCAGGTGCACGGTTCCAGCTTGCGGCATGGCATGGGGCTCGGCAACGACCTCGAGCACCTGGTCCGGGGGCTGAACCCGTCGGGCTGACGATCCCCGGTCACGCGCCCCGGCGGCGAGACTGGTCGACGTGCAGCACGACGGCGAAGCACGCGAGCGGCCTGGTCCCCGCGGCTGGGCGGCGCGCGTCGACGCCGGCCCCGGTGGCCGCAATCGTGCCGGGCGCCTGGCCGCATGCGTGGCGGCCGGGGCCGGCGTGGCCGCATATGCCTGGTGGGCCGTCGCGCTCGCTCCGTTCTCGTCGGGGGCCACGGCCGCCGTGGTCCTCGCCGGCGCCGCGGCCATGGCCAGCGGAGCGCGCGAACGGCGGCCCCGCCGGTCGGCGGTCAGAGGCTCCCCGGCGGGCATCGCCACGTGGGCGGTGCTCGCTGCGGCGGCGGCGGCGTGGCAGTTGGCGGCCTACCTGCAGCATCCCCGGGCCGACCATCCGACGATCAGCTCGCTCACCAACGAGGTGCTCGACTCCCATCTGGCGCGAGCCGTGGCGTTCATCGTGTGGATCGCTGCGGCCAGGGCGCTCGCCCGGCGATGAGCCGCGACGTGACCCTGGTCGGCTACGCACTGCTGGCCGTCGCCGCCGCCGGCCTGGCGGCCGCCGCTCGCCGACGGGCATCCGGGACGTTCGCTGACGCGCTGACGTTCGTGATGCGGCATCGCCCGGCACGGTTCGCGGCGCTGGCCGGGTGGCTCTGGCTCGGTTGGCACCTGTTCGTGCGCGTCCACTGGCGCTGACTCGCGGGCGCCCGCGTGGCCGTCGGTCAACCGTGCGCCACCTCCTCTCGGAGGATCCGGGCGCCGTCTGCCATGGCGCGCATCTTGCCGAACGCGGAGTCGCGCGGGAGGTACTTCATGCCGCAGTCGGGCGCCACGATGATGTCCTCGGCCGGCACGTAGGCCAGCGCCCGGCGGATCCGATCCGCGACGACCTCGGCGTCCTCGACCGTGTGGTCACCGAGGTCGATCACGCCGAGGATGATCTTCTTGCCCGGTAGCTCGGCGAGGACGGAGCAGTCGAGCTTCGACTGGGCCGTCTCGATCGAGACGGCGTCGCACGAGCATCCCGCCAGCTCCGGCAGGAACGAGTAGCCCGACGGGCGGTCGTGGATGATCGCGGCATAGCCGAAGCAGATGTGCACCGCGGTCGTGCCGCTGACGCCGTCGAGCGCTCGCTCGAGCGCCGCCACCCCGTAGTCTCTCGCCTTCTCGGGACGCGCCTGCAGGTACGGCTCGTCGATCTGCACCATGTCGGCGCCGGCGTCGAACAGGTCCCGGATCTCCTCGTTCACTGCCTCCGCATATGCCAGCGCCGCGCTCGCCTCGTCGGGATAATGGTCGTTCTGCGCCTGCTGCGTCATCGTGAAGGGTCCGGGAACGGTCATCTTGATCGGGCGATCGGTATGGCCGCGCAGGAAGCGCACGTCCTCGACCTCGACGGGCCGTTGCCTGCGAATCGGCCCCACGATGCGCGGAACCGGGTTGGGATGGCCACTGCGGTCGAGGGCCGTCCCCGGGTTGTCGATGTCGACACCGTCGAGCGCGGTCGCGAACCGATTCGAATAGCTCTCCCGTCGCATCTCGCCGTCGGTGATGACGTCGAGGCCGGCCTCCTCCTGCGCCCTGATCGCCAGCACGGTCGCGTCGTCCTGCGCCTCCGTCAGGTACGGCTGCTCGACGCGCCACAGCTCGCGTGCCCGCACCCGGGGCGGGAACCGTCCGGCGAGCTTCGCTCGATCGATGAGCCACTCCGGTTGGGCGTAGCTGCCGACCAGCATCGTCGGGAAGAGCGGTAACTCCATGCGGCCTCCTGCGCCGATGTCCCATCGGCAACCGTTCGTCGGAGCGGTGCGGACGGAGTGTGGCACGAAATCGCGCCCGCCCGTGAGGAACCCTCGGCTGCCCGGCGGGCCGCGGCCGGGGGATCCCTCAGACGTGGTGGAGGTGGTGCTCGGGGCGGGGCGCGGGTGCGGGCACCTGGCCAACGGACCGGCGGCGGATCAGCTCGGCGACCGCGATCCCGAGGCCGATCAGCATCAACCCGGCGGCGCACAGCAGCGAGTCGGACACCGCCGCGGGGTAGTCCCCTCCGCTGTCGGTGAGCACAACGGTGAACACGCCCACGAGGATCGTCGTCCCGATGGCGCCGCCGACCCGCTGGCCGGTCTGCAGTGCGCCACCCGCCACGCCGGCCATCCGTACCGGCACCGACTCCAGCGCCAGCGTGATGTTGGGCGACGTGACCATGCCGCCGCCTATCCCACCGAACAGCAAGGGACCCGCCACCGCCCAGGCGGCGGCATCGCCCTCGACGTACCGGAGCGCGAGGGCCGCCATGCCCAGGCCGACCACGACCGCCGTCAGGCCCGCCACGGTCAGCCAGCGGCCGACGCGGGCCACGAGCCGCCCGGCGACGATCGCGGAGGCGGCCACGCCCAGGGCGAAGGGGGTGACCGCCAACCCGGAGCGCAACGGCGAGTAGCCCAGGCCGGTCTGGAAGAACCTGGCCAACACCAGCCAGATGCCGGTGAATCCGAGGAAGTAGATGAGGCCGATGCTCAGTCCGGCGGCGTACCCCGGTATGTGTCCCAGGCGGGGGTCCAGCAGCGGCTGGCGGCCGCGGCGCACGGTGCCAGCCTCCCACCGGGCGAATCCGCCGAGCAGCAACGCGGCGACCACCAGGAGCAACCAGAGGCTGGTGGAGCCACCGGCATCGGCCTGTACCAGCGGCAGCATGAGGCTCAGGACGCCGCCCCCGAGCAGCACCGTGCCCACGAGGTCCAGGTCGGCGGGACGCGTGCGCACGCGCGTCGGCCTGGGCAACAGCCGGGCCGCGAGCACGAGCGCGAAGACCCCGATCGGAACGTTGACGTAGAACACCCAGCGCCAGCCATTCGGCTCCCCGAAGGCGGCCAGGATCAGGCCGCCGACCACCGGTCCGACTGCGGTCGACAGGCCGATGGTGGCCCCGAGGACGCCGAACGCCCGGCCCCGCTCGGCGCCGCGGAACAGGTCCTGGATGAGGCCGGAGATCTGGGGGGTCAGTGTCCCGCCGGCGATGCCCTGCAGGGCCCGGGCGACGATGAGCAGCCCGATGGTCGGAGCGGCCCCGCTCAGCGCACTGGCCGTCACGAATCCTGCCAGGGCGATCATGAACATGGGCCGGCGGCCGAACGTGTCCCCGAGGCGGCCGGCCGGGACCAGCGCCAGGCCGAGGGTCAGGGCATAGCCCGACACGACCCACTGGGCCATCGCCGGTGTCGTGTCGAGGCCGCGCTGGATGGATGGCAGCGCGACATTGACGATGCTGACGTCGAGCAGGCTCATGAACCCGGCGACCTGCGTGACGGCCAGGATCCTCCACCGTCGGGGATCGGCTCCCTCGGGTGGCGTCGATCCCGTGTGGTGGTCAGTCATGGTGGGCAGAATCGGCGGCGAGGAGGGTTCGGGTGACCGATCAGGTGGTCCACGGGGTGCACGAGTACGACGACGACCCGCGCAACGACGCTGTCCTCGTCTATGTGAACGGGGAGCTGAAGCCTAGGGCCGAGGCCGTGGTGTCCGTGTTCGACTCGGGATTCGTGCTGGGAGATGGCGTCTGGGAAGGCCTGCGCGTCCATGCCGGGCATCCGGTGTTCCTGGCCGAGCACCTCGACCGCCTCTACGAGGGCGCCAAGGCCATCGCACTCGACATCGGTCTGGACCGGAGCGACCTGCGCGCCGCCATCTACGGGGCGCTGCGCGCCAACGAGATGTCGGAGGGCGTGCACGTGCGCCTGATGGTGACGCGGGGCGTCAAGCGGACGCCGTACCAGGACCCTCGCATCACCGTGGGCCCGCCGACGATCGTGATCATCCCCGAGTACAAGCAGCCGAGGCGCGACGTCCTCGACGCCGGGATCCGCCTGTTCACCGTGCACGTCCGACGCCCCTACCCGGACGTGCTCGACCCCAAGCTGAACGCGCACAGCAAGCTCAACGACATCACGGCGTGCATCCAGGCGTACACCGCCGGCGCCGACGAGGCGCTGATGCTGGATCCCCACGGCTTCGTGGCCACCTGCAACTCCACCCACTTCTTCATCGTCCGCCGCGGCGAGCTGTGGACGTCGTCCGGCGCCTTCTGCCTCGGCGGCATCACGCGCGCCACGGTGCTGCGGCTGTCGCGGGACGCCGGCATCCCCACCCACGAGCGAGATTTCAGCCTCACCGACGTCTACGGCGCCGACGAGGCGTTCGTCACCGGCACGTTCGCCGGGATCGTGCCGGTCCGTGAGGTGGACGGACGCGTGATCGGCGACGCCGCCGGCCGACCCGTCATGCTGCGCTTGCGGAGGCTCTATCAGGCCGCGATCGAGGACGACGTCGCCGAGGCGGCTCGGCGCCGACGGCGGCGGCCGATGGGAACCGACGCCCCGTGATCCGGCTGGCCGTCTGGTCGGGTCCGCGCAACATCTCGACCGCGCTGATGCGGTCGTGGGAGAACCGCGGCGACACGCTGGTAATCGACGAGCCGCTGTATCCCCACTACCTCGAGGTCACGGGCCTCGACCACCCCGGGCGCGACGAGGTCATCGCCACCGGGGAGACCGACTGGCGGAGCGTCGTGGCGACCCTTCTCGGCCCGGTTCCCGGCGGGGTCCGGGTCTTCTACCAGAAGCACATGGCCCATCACCTGCTTCCCGGCATCGAGCGAACCTGGGTCACCGCCCTCGCCAACGTCCTGCTCATCCGCGACCCGCGGCAGGTGGTGGCGTCCTACGTACGCTCGCGGGCGGAGGTGAGCGCCGACGACCTCGGCCTCCGCCAGCAGGTTCGGCTGAGTGACGAGCTCACGGCTGCGGGGACGGTGCCGCCCGTGATAGATGCGCGCGACTTCCTGCTTCGACCCGAGGCCTACCTCCGCGCCCTGTGCCACCACGTCGGCGTCGACTTCACCGCCCGGATGCTGTCGTGGCCGCCGGGCCGTCGGGAGGCCGACGGTGTATGGGGGCGGTACTGGTACGACGCGGTGTGGCGATCGACCGGGTTCGTCGAGTACCGGCCCCGGGAACTGCGACTGGACGGCCACGCGGCCGAAGTGGCGGAGGAATGCCGGCCCCTGTACGAACGCCTCTACGAGGCGCGTTGGGTGCTGTGAGACGATCGCTGAGCGCGCCGGCTTGCCGCATCAGCTGCTGATAACGTACAACCATGTGGTTGTAACTGGGCTCCTCCTGCTCGCGTAGGCCCTGTCAAACCAATGGCAACCACCCGACCCCTGAGGATTGTCCGATGAGCGTCACCAGCGTCGACAAGGACTTCGACAGCCTGACCCTCACGCTGGTCGCCGACTTCGACGCACCGATCGAGCGGGTCTGGCGCCTGTGGGCCGACCCGCGGCGGCTGGAGCGCTGGTGGGGACCGCCGACCTATCCCGCGACTGTGGAGCGGCACGACCTGACCCCCGGCGGCCAGGTCACCTACGTCATGACCGGACCCGAGGGCCAGAAGTCGCGCGGCTGGTGGCGGGTCACGGCCGTCCATCCGCCGACGTCGCTGGACTTCGTCGACGGTTTCGCGGACGAGGAAGGGGCACCGATCGCCGACATGCCGACCACCACGGTGCAGGTGCGCCTCAGCGAGACCGACGGCGGCACCCGCATGGTGCTGCGGTCGATCTTCGACTCCCGCGAGCACATGCAGCGGGTGGTCGACCTGGGGGCGCCCGAGGGCCTGCAGCAGGCGGTCGGCCAGATGGACGCGCTGCTCGCAGGCTGACCGGCGGGGCGGCCGACCGGCGCCCGCGCCCGCCGGGACCAGGACTGGGCCCGCGGCATCACCACCACAGCCAACACCCGAAAGGAATCACCCGTGCGCACGTTCAAGCTCCAGGTCCAGACCAGCGTCGACGGCTACATGGCCGGCCCGAACGGTGAGATGGACTGGATGGCGTTCCCGTGGACCGACGACATCAACGCGTACATCGGGGCGCTCGACGATCCGGTCGACTGCATCGTGTTGGGCCGCAAGCTCGCCGAGGGCTTCATCCCCGCCTGGAAGGCCGGCCCCCCAGGCGAGGACCAGGCCTCGATCGACAAGATGAACAACACGCCGAAGGTGGTGATCTCGAACACCCTCACCGAGTCGCCTTGGGAGAACGCCGTCGTCGCCGGCGGGGACCTCGCCGAGACCATCAACGGGCTCAAGGGCCAGCCCGGCGGCGACATGATCGCGTACGGGGGCGGCACGCTGGTCTCGGCCCTCATCGCCAACGACCTACTCGACGAGCTCCACCTGTTCGTGAACCCGGCGGCCCTCGGCGCCGGGATGCCCGTCTTTCCGAGCCGGAATGCCCACCAGCGGCTTCGCCTCGTCACCGCTCAGCCGTTCGAGTGCGGGATCACCGCGCTGCACTACGAGCCGGTGCGCTCCTGAAGCGGCCGATCGCGGCGTCGTCGCGCAAGAGGGCCACCAGGGCACGGACGTCGTGTCGCTCGAAGGTGGACGCGTAGCGGGACACGAGCGCCCGCTGTCCCTGCTCCAGTGGCCCGAGGCGTGCGTCGGGGGCGCAGTGCTCCACCCGGGCCCGCGCCCGCTGCAGGGCGCTGTCGACCGAGGCCAGGGTGGTGTCGAGCAGCTCGGCCACCTCGCCGGCCCGCCAGCCGAGCACGTCGCGCAGGATCAGCACGGCGCGCTGGCGGGCGGGCAGATGGGCCACGGCGGCGGCGAACGCCAGGCGGACCGACTCTCGAGACGCGGCGGCATCGGCGGGATCGCTCTCCTCCGGGGGCGGCTCGACGTCGGCGACCGGGCGAGCCCGTCGTTGTGGTCGTCGCAGCATGTCGAAGCACACGTTGGTGGCGATGCGATGCAGCCATGACCGCAACGACGAGCGGCCCTCGAAGCCGTCGATGTGCCGCCACGCCCGCACCATCGTCTCCTGCACGGCGTCCTCGGCCTCGAAGGTCGAGCCCAGCACGCGGCGGCAATGGCCTGTCAGCTCCCGACGGTAGGGCTCCAGCGCACACGCCACGGCATCGGGCATCACGCCGAGAATCACCCGGCTGCGGTCCGCGTGCATCGTGCAAGTGGATGATCAGGGGGCTGAAAGGCGGGGCGCCGGCGCCGTCCCGAGGCCATAGCCTCAGCGGCATGACGGCCTGCTGCTCGAGTGGCGCCTCGCGCCGCGGGTGCGGGCACCGGGGATGGCTGGGGCCGCGGCCATGAAGCCCAAGACGCTCCTGCCCCTGGTGGGCCGCGCCCAGCAGCTCGACGCGGCGCTGGACGCCATCTCGGCGGCACGCGACGGACGGGGGCGCGTCGTGCTCGTCCACGGCGAGGCCGGGATCGGCAAGACCCGGCTGTGCCACGAGGTCCGCCTGCGTCTCGACCGCCGTGGCATCGAGCTGATCACCGGCCGGGCCGGTCCGGGCGACGCCGGCATGTCCTACTCCGCGCTCGCGGATTCCCTCCGTGCCGCACGCCGGTCGGGCGCAGCCTTCTGGGCGGCGGCGGGTAGCCGGGCCGAGACGTTGGCGGCGGTGGTTCCCGAGCTCGCCCAGCAGGGCTCGGTCGCGAGCGCGCTGGTGGACCGGCCGGTGGTGTACGAGGCACTGCTCGACGTCGTCGAGGAGGCGGCGGTCGACCGGGCAACCGTCTGGTTCATGGAAGACCTGCACTGGGCCGACCCCGCCACCTTGGCATTCGTCGAGTACGCCGCGCGGCGGGTGGGAGACATGTCCCTGGTCCTCGTCGTGACCACCCGCGACGAGGACCTGCCGGCCGACACCCACGCCCGCCTCCTGCAGCTGAGCCGCGACCCGGAGGTGCTCGCTCTTGCGCTCGAGCGGCTCGACGACGCCGACACCCGGGCCATGGTCGGGGCGATCGCTCCGGAGCTGCCGGCCCCCGCGATCGATCGGGTCGCCGGTCGGAGCGCCGGCAACCCCCTGCTCGTCGAGGAGCTACTGGCCCTCGGAGGCGACCTCTCGGCCGGCATCCCCGACATCGTCAGGGCTGCGGTGCGGGAACGGACGGCGCGCCTCGCCGCCGACGACCGCACCGTGCTGGAGGCGGCAGCGGCGCTCGGGCCCCGCTTCGACGTCGACCAGTTGCTGAAGACCGCCCCGATCGATCCCTCCCGTGCCGGCGAGCAGCTGACCGGCGGCGGGCTGCTGGTGGCCGCCGATGACCCCGCTGGCGACGTGCTGGCGTTCTGGCATCCCCTCGTCTGGGAAGCCGTCTACAACGACATACCACTCCCCCGCCGGCGGCAGCTGCATGCAAGGATCGCAGCCACGCTTGAGGCCCAGGACCCCCAGGTGCAGCCGGAGAGCCTGGCCCGCCACCACGAGCTCGCCGACGACCCGGACGCGGCGCTGGAGACGCTGCTGGTGGCGCGCAAGGCGATCGGTGGCAACGTCGGTCGGGCGGCATCCCTCGCCCGGACTGCGCTGGACCTCGCGCGCCGGCACCCGCCGCTCCACGAGCGTGTGAACGAACTGGCCCGGCTGGCCGTCAACGACCTGTTCCTCGCCGGCCGGTGGACCGAGCTGGAACCGCTGGTCAGTGAGCTCTGGCCCACGCGCCACACGATGCCGGCCGAGGCACGGGCCTGGCTGGCCAACGCCGCGGTGATGGACGTCCTGTTCCTCGGCGAGGTCGCTCGGGCCAGGGCCACCGCCGACGACGAGGTCGCCTACGTCGAGACGGCCGGCGACTCGTCCGGCGCCGGCCTGCTGTTTGCGCAGGCGGCGTTCCTCGCCTACTTCAGCGGGGACTTCGCCGTCGCCCGAGACCGCTCGGAGCGCGCCGTCGCGGTCGCCCGCAGCTCCGGCGATGCCGAGGCCACCGCCCGGGCACAGCTCGTCCACGTCCTGGCGCGGCGCCGCCTCGGCCACCCTCGCAGCCACGCCATCGCGGATCTCCGAGACAATGCCGCGCTCGCCCGGTCGGCGGGGCTCGGGGTCGGCGAGGCCAACGCGCTGTTCGTCACCGCCTACATGTCCCTCCGGGACGCGGACTTCGCGGCTGCGGAGGACGTCGGCGCCGCGGCCGGGACCTGGTATGCGCTGCTCGCCCAGGTCCTCCACGGGCTCCTCCACGTGCTCGAGGGCCGCCCCGACCGGGCCGAGGCGCTGTTGGCCCGGGCGGGGGCCGAGGTCCGCCACGGCATCCCGACCCTTGGGCTCGCGGTCGACGTCGCCGAGGCCCACCTGTTCCTGCACCGCGGCGAGATGGATCACGCGCGCGGGCTGCTCGATCGACCCTCTGCCGCGCCCGAGGCGATGCTGATCCCGATGCTCCGGTCCGGGCACGCCGGTGCCCGCGGGTGGCTGGCTTGGGAAGAGCAACATTTCGGCGACGCCGCCGACGCATTCGCCGAGTCGTCGGCGAGCTGCCTCGCGGGCGGCGGCTACGACATCATCGATACCGGCCCACTCATGCTGCCGCTCCAGACCGATTCCCTCGTGCGCCTGGACCGTGCCGCCGAGGCGCAGCAGGCGATCGAGGGATGCGTGGCCGCCGACCCCGAGCCGGACCGTTTCACGGTCGCCGCCGTCGCTGCGGCGCGGTTCCGCCTGGCGCCATCCGGCGACGCTGCGGATGCCGCCGATCGGGCGGCGGCCGCCGCACCGTGGCCCTGGTTGGAGGCGCTTGTCGGCTGCTGGCGCGGCGAGTTTCTCGTTGACGCCGGGGCGGTCGCCCGGGCGCGGGACCGGTTCGATGCCATCGAGGCGCTCCGCGGCGTCGAGCGGGCGGACGCCGTGCTCGACAGCCTGGGAAGGCGGGCGGGGAGCCGAGCCCCAGCCGGTCCCCAGCAGCTCTCGCCCCGGGAGCTCGAGGTCGCCGAACTGGTCACCGAGGGGCTCACCAACTCGGCGATCGCCGCCCGCCTGTTCGTGAGCAGGGCGACCGTGTCCAGCCACGTCACGCACATCCTCACCAAGCTGGGCTTCACGTCTCGGGCGCAGATCGCCGCCTGGATCGCAGGTCGGCGGCCGCCTCGCCGCTGACTGTGCTTCGCGACGCGGCGCGTTGGCCTCTAGCGGTTACGACAGCCTTGTCACGATGCGGTTGACGGTTCTCCAGCTGCGTGTCGTGATCTCGTTGCCAAACCTCCTCTCGAGCCAGCGCATGAGACCCGGCGTGCGTGAGGCAGTCAGATCCACGACAGAACAGATCACCCGGTTATCGAATGCGACGACGGTGTAGTCGCCGGCGTCGGCGCGATAGGGAAGGTCGAGGTCCACCTGTGACTCGTGTTTCAGGAAGGTGACCTGGAGGCTTGTCGATCGTGTGTCGAGTCGATCGCCGAAGGGATCCCGTGCGACGAGGTCCTGCATCTGCTCCCGAGTGCGGATGATGGTGGTGCTCCGGAAGCCGAGTTGGGTGGGCCACTGCGTCTGGATCCGGGCCTCCACCTTCCTGAGGTCCCGCGTGTCCGACTCGAACACGACGTTGCCGCTCGAGGCGACGGTCTGCACGTGGTGAAACCCGAGACCCTCGACGACGCCCCGTAGCTTCTCGTTCCGCATGTTCGGGTTCATTGGCCCGATTCCCCGAAGGAGCGCGACGTACCTCATCGGACCGGAGCTCTCGTGGCTCGTCTCATCACGCCGTGCCGGATCCCTGATCAGCCCTGCGGTCCACCGACCCCTCCGCCGTGAGGGCGATGAGGATAATCGCCGTCAGGGCGCCGACCTGTGCAAGCGCCCCGACCTCGCTGCCAAGCGGGATCGTCGTCAGCACCGCCAGCGCCGCGACCAGCCTGATCTGGCTGCGCGTGATCCCGAAGGTCCGCCGGAACCCGACCTCGCACGCGACGAAGGCGGCCACGCCGACGGCCAGTGCTGCGGCGGACCACCCATCCAACGGGTCGTAGGGATGCTCGATCACCTTCTCGAGCCCGGCCGCCACCGCGACGATGGCGAGGATGATGCCGTAGTGCCAGTACCCGAATCCCACCAGGGCGAGGCGGGGTCGGCGGTCCGGGCTGGCGGCGCTCATGGCGTCCTCGACGGACTCCTCGTCGCTGAAATAGACCCACCAGAGGGCCGCGCTGAGGCCCAGCGAGACCAGCGCGGCCAGCGCGAGTCCGGCGTCTAGGTCCTGTTCCGACGCTGCCGCGCCGACGGCGACGATCGATTCTCCGAGGGCGATGATCACGACCAGACCGTGGCGCTCCACGAAGTGCGCCACCGACACGATGAAGCCCTCGAGAGTGGTCAGCCACGGTGAAGCCCAGAGCACGGCGGCCGTGAACGCCCACAGGGCCTGCTGCGCGTCGCCGCCCAGCGCGCCGCCGACCAGCACGACGCCAGCGGCGATCAGGTTGAAGGGCACGATCCGGAGGATCGCCCGGACCTCCGAGACCGACGTCCCCCGTACGTACATCGCAGCGTGCAGCAGAATCACGACCAGGTAGCCGATGCCGAAGGCGAGCCCGTCACCGTCATACGCCTCGGGAATCGCCAGCGCGATCACGAGGAACCCGCCCATCCCACCGATCAGCAGCAGCCGGAAGCGAAGCCGGTCCGTGGCGATGGCGTTCGTGAGCCACGCGTAGCCGTCGTACATCCACCAGATGAGCAGCAGCATCACTGCGACCTCGAGGACGGCCGTGCCGTCCACGCCCTCCACGAGCAGCCCGGTCAGCTGCGTGATGGTGAAGACGAAGACGAGGTCGAAGAAGAGCTCGAGGGTCGAAACCCGGACGCTGCGCTCGTCGGGAGTGGACATGACCCCGCCATCGTGCCGCGGACGGCCAAACGCTTTTTCGTAACGGGAATGGCCGCTGGGGCGGCCATTCCCGCGTTCGAAACCGTCAGTGCGCTGTGCGCCCGGTCAGGCCGCCGGGGGTCAGGGCCGGTACGTGGCCAGGATGATCCCGTTGCTCAGGACCCTCGAGTCCACGAGCTCGAACGCCGCCGTCGTGCCGGGGCGGGACATCAGGTTCGCGGCGTCGCTCGGCCCGACCAGCTGCGGATGGATCCACAGCTGGAGCTCGTCGAACATGCCATCTTCGAGCAGCAACCGCGACACGTCACCGAAGCCGTACTGCACGATGTGGCCGCCGTTCTCGCCCTTGAGGTCGCGGACGCGGGCGACGACGTCGCCGGCGACCACCTCGGTGTTCGCCCACTCTGGATCGGCGAGCGTGGTGGACGCGACGACCTTGCGCATCGTGTTGATGCGGTCCGAGAACGGGTCGCCGCTGCGGGCCGACCACGCCGGGGCGAAGGAGTCGTACGTGCGGCGGCCCATCAGAACGATGTCGCAGGTCTCCAGCAGGTCGGTCTGGATCCTGTCGCCTTCGCCGGAGGTCCCGGCCTTCAGTGGGGGCCACAGGTGGGGGTCCCCGATGACGCCGTCGAGCGTGATGAACGTGGAGTTGATCAGTTGCCGCATCGGATGCGGTCTAGGCCCCGTGGGTGCCGCTGTCTTGAACGCCAGCGACAACTAGGCGCCCGGCGCCGAGCTGCCGATCTGCGAGGGCGTCTGCCCGACGAAGCGCCTGAGCGACCTCGTCAGGTGGGGCTGGTCGGCGTACCCCGTCCGGCGCGCCGCCTCGGACGCCGGCACGCCCCGGGACAGCAGCTCGACCGCCCTCTCCGCCCGCCGGATCCGGCCGATCGCCCCCCGGCTCAGCCCGGTCGCCCGGGCCACCCGCCGCTCCAGCGACCGGGTGGAGAAGCCCTCCACGTCCCCGCGCATGGCCTCGGCCACGATCGGGTCGCGCACCAGCAGGCCCGCGCGGACGAGCCTGCCGACGAGGACCTCGGCCGTGTCCGGGCGCGGGAGCTCCCAGGCGGACCCGTCGAGCCGGAACGTCCTGGCGGTCACCGCCGGCAACGTCACGGTTCGGTCCACCAGCCGGGCAGGCGGGAGGCCGGGCATGAACGTGCCCAGGCTGAACTGGATGCCGAAGAACTCGGCGTCCTGCGGGATCGGCACGATCGTCGCCCTCGTCTCAGGCCCCCGCACTGTCAGCCAGGCCGCGCCCCGCTGCCGCGTGACGACCATCTCCCAGTGGGTCGCCGCCACGGAGATGAACGACTCCTCGGGCTCGCTCCGGGCCTGCCACGTCTCCTCGACCAGGGGCGACCGTGACGACCGGGCCTCCACGGCGAACAGCTCCACGGCGCGCTTCATGACCACCTTGACGAATGGCGGCCGGGGAACTCATCGGGCCCGGCGGCGCGCCTGACGACGCACGGGAGGGGCTCCAGGTCGTGCTCGGGCCCCTCCCGACGCGTCTGGGGCTACTGACTCACCTCCCGAGTGACGATGTTGGCGGGATCGGTCGCCGTGGTGACGGCGAAGAACGGGAAGAAGGAGGTCCCGTTCTGCCCGAGGCCTTCGTAGTCGCCCAGGAAGAACCCTCGGGCCACCGGAGCCCTCCGACTATCGAACGGGGCGTCCGTCACCGCGACTTCGTCGTCCCAGCTCGCCGCCGCCGAGCAGTCCTCGGATGCGGCGTGGCAGTGGGCGACGAACGCCTCGGTGGGGGTCGTTGCGCCGTTGTCGGCCGTGTTGCTCCGGAAGTCGTAGTACGAAACACCCACGGTGCCGTCGTCCAGCACGTGAACCATCGGCGTGAAGGCCTGCTCGTTCAGGTCGTTCGCCAGGTCCGGCGTCTGGTTCACCTTGATCGGGGCCGACCAGGTCAGTCCCCCATCGAGTGACTGACTGAACGCGATGCTGGACCGGGGGCCGAACCGGCTGTCCTGCCACACCAGATACACCGCGCCGGTGGTCCGGTCGACGGCGATCTCGGCGTTGATGTCGCCGGTGCGGTGGCTCGCCACGACGCCTGCGGGCAGCGGCGAGTCCGGGTCGATCACGATCCCGCGGAAGAACCTGTCGACGATGGTCTCCTGCCTGTCCCAGGTCGCGCCGTGGTCCGAGGACCGGATCACGGCGATGTGAGTGCCCCGGGTTCCCTGGTCGTTCCTGGTTCCCCGGACCAGCGTCATGACGTTGATCAGCTCGCCGTCGAACTCGTCGTTGTCCGGGAGCACGGCGATCTGGTTGCCGATCGTCTGGGCGATGACCCCGGCTCGGAAGATCCTGCTGGCGGGCTCCCAGGTCTCGCCGCCGTCGGTGGTCCGCGCGAACAGGGGGTCGCCGGCGAAGGCGATGGCGTTCTCGAACGCCTGCTGGTTCTGGTTGCCGCTCGGCGGCGACACCACCAGGTCCCACACCGCGTAGGCGAAGTCGGAGTCGTTCGGGTCCGCGGTGATGGCGTTCTTGTCGTTGAACGCGTTCGGGCTCTCGTCGCGGTTGAGGGAGACCGGGTCCTCCCACGTCGCCCCGTGATCGGTCGAACGCGACACCAGCATGTCGTCGGGGTTCGTGTCGAACCCGCCGGGTGCGGTGTCGGTGGACAGGCTCATCAGGTACGCGGTCCCGTCCGGGGAGATGGCCACCCACGGGTCGGAGGCCCGCTCGAAGTTCCCCCCGTTGGCCGCGGTGCCCCCGGTGCAGTTCGACGACTTGGTCAGCGCGTTGGTTGTCCACGTCGCCCCGCCGTCGAGGCTGGTGGCGCTGACGTTGCCCTCCGATCCGCCGTTGTTCCACCGATCCTGCTGCCACGCCCCGATGATGACGTCCGGGTCCGACGGATCCACCATGACGTGGGGCTCGACCTCGCTGTTGACGAACTGCCGGGCCGGTACGCCGCCCACGTCGCGGAATCCGGTGTCACCTTCACACGCAGCGATCGGACTGGCTCCGGACACAGTGACCAGCGGGCCCGTCGTGGAGGTGTCGGCCGTGGCCGGAACGGAGCCGACCACGGCCAGAACAGCCACGGACGTACCTAACGCGATGACCTTGCTTCTCGGGCGATGCATGCCAACCCCCCTCCTTTCGGAAGCCGCGACATCGTCCGAAGCCCGTCTAGGGCGGCGACATGTCCGGCTAGTCGAGGTGGACGGCAGCACGGGCCCGCGGCGCGACAATGCCCGCGAGCCGACGGTCGTCGTGGGCTTCGCAGACGTTGCCCATCCGCCAGCGGCTGCCCAGCTCTCCGGGCTCACCGAGCCGTCAAGAACGGCCGTGGGGCCGACCACCGAAAAACAGTACCCAGGCGCCGGTCTTCGATACCCGGAGTCGTGGAGGCAATGGCGCAGCTCCCAGGACCGGAGTGCGGGATGCTGTTGTCATGGCACGGGGAGAGGGGAACGGGGTTGACGCGCCGGTTGTGATCGCGGGAGGCGGGCTGGTCGGGATGGCGTCGGCCGCGTTCCTCGCCTGGCATGGCGTCGCCGCGCTGGTCGTGGAACGCATGCGGGGCGAATCGCCGCTGCCGCGAGCGGCTCACTTTCATCTGCGCACCCTGGAGCTGCTGCGGGCGATCGGGGTCGAGGAGGACGTCAAGCGCCAGTCGGAGCTGGAGTTCGTTCCCGAGGGTGCGATCGTCAGCATGGACTCGCTCGCCGGCCGGAAGCTGGCGGACATCATTCCGAGCCTGAACGTCGGCGTCGACGACACGCTGAGCCCGTGCCGCCGGCTGTTCGTCACCCAGCCCGGCTTGGAGGCGATCCTGCGACGCCGGGCGGCCGAGGCCGGGGCCAGGGTGATGGAGGGCTGCGAGGTCGCCGCCGTCGAGCAGGACGGCGACGGGGTGACGGTGGTCGTGAGGGACGTCGACAGCGGCGCCGAGCAGCGGCTGCGTACCGGCTACCTCGTGGGGGCCGACGGCGCGCACAGCACGGTGCGGGAGGCGCTCCAGATCCCGTTCGACGGGCGGGGGGTCTTCTCCAACAGCCTGACGATCTACTTCACGGCCGACCTCGCCCCGCAGATGCTGGGCAAGCCGCTCAGCGTCGTGTACGTGAACAATCCCGTGTTCGGTGGGTTCTTCCGGCTCGCCAAGGACTGCCAGTCCGGGTTCCTCGTCGTCAACACCGTCGGCGACCCCCGCACCAACCCCGACGCCGCCAACGCGGCGAAGGACACGAGCGCCGAGCGCATGATCGAGTTCGTCCGTGCCGGCGCGGGCATCCCCGACCTCGACGTGCGGATCGACGGGGTCGCCCGCTGGCGGTCGTCGTCCGACACCGCCCGGCGCTACCACGACGGGCGGGTCGTGCTCGCCGGCGATGCCGCCCACGTGATGCCGCCGAACGGTGGCTTCGGCGGCAACACCGGCGTCCAGGACGCGTACGACCTCGCGTGGAAGGTCGCGCTCGTCGTCAAGGGGGTCGCGCCGCCGGCGCTGCTCGCGACCTACGACGCCGAGCGGCGACCGGTCGACAAGTTCACCGTCGAGCAGGCCTTCACGCGCTACGTCACCCGGACCGCCCCGTACCTCACGGCGACCGATCTCCAGCCTTTCGTGGCCGACCTAGAGATCGAGCTGGGCTACATCTATCGCTCCCCGGCGATCCTGGCGGACGAGGGCGGCGCGGGCGAAGGCGGCGACGGCGACCAGTCCGACCACGGTGACCCTCGTCTCACCCGCGCGGTGCCGGGCTCACGCGCGCCCCACCTGTGGCTGGACGGCGACCGCCGCCGACGCTCGACTCTCGATCTCTTCGGCCGCGACTTCGTGCTCCTCGCCGCCCCGGACGGCGCGGCATGGTGCGATGCCGCGCCGGCCGCGGCCGTGCCGGGAGTCCGGCTTGCCGCCTACCGCGTCGGTGGCGCCGAGCTCCCGGCGCCAGACGACTCGTTCACCGAGGCGTACGGCGTCTCGAGGACGGGCGCCGTCATGGTCCGGCCGGACGGGTTCGTCGCGTGGCGCGCCCACGCCGAGCCCCGGCGCCCGGCTGAGAGTCTTACCGCCGCCCTCGGCGCGGCCCTGATGCGGTAGCGCCGCCTATGGGTTGCGGCCGATGAACGCCAGCAGCCTGGTCTGGACGTCGGCGTCGCCAGGTACGTCGACGCGTGGCCCGTAGTGGCCGCTCTGGCGCAGCACTTCGTCCATCGGCAGCATGGCCTGCAGCATCTCGGCGCACTTGTCCGGGTCCAGCGTCTCGTCCTGCCCGGTGGCCCGGGCGAGGTCCCAGCGGTGGAGGAAGACGTCGCCCGTGTAGATCATGTCGATGGCCTGGCCGAGTGGCATCCTGCCGAGGTGCGGGAGGTCGTGCTCGCGCCCGGCGCTGACGGGGTCGTCGAGCAGCGCCTGCACCGCGTCGGTCTGGGTGCGCCAGGCGCCCACCGGATCGTCGTCGACCGACGGACCGGCGGCCAGCGTGATCCCGGCCGCCCCCTGAAGGAAGGCGGGGAACCACTCGACGAGGTGGCGGACGACGTCGCGGGCGACCCAGCCCTCGGGCGGCGCGGGGTAGTCCCACGCCGCCGGGGCTGTGCCCTCGACCGTCGCCGTGAACTCGGCGGCGATGCGCCGATGCTCGTCGGCGACGCCCATCAGAGCTCTGCGAGGAGGGTGTCGAGCTTGGCGTAGCCCTCCTCGACGCCGGTTTCCATGCCGCTGGCCAGCCACTGGTCACGGTCCTCGAAGCTGTCGACGAGCGACTGGGCGTGCAGCCGGGTGCGGCCGTCGCCGAGGTCCTCGAACCGCAGCGTCTCGAGCGCAACGCCGTCAGGCTGGCCGTCGTACGTGAAGGTCTGGACGATGCGGTCCTCGCCGACCTCATGGAAGCAACCGTGGAAGCCGTATTCCTCGCCGTCTCGCTCGGCGACGTAGCGCCAGCGGCCGCCGGTGGTGGCGTCCCAGTCGAGGATCTTGGTCTCCATCCCGTTCGGACCGACCCAGCGGGCAAACAGGTCGGGGTCGGTGTGGGCCCGCATCAGCTGGGTCGGTGTGGCGTCGAAGTCACGGGTCATGCGGATGATCGGCACGGTCGGATCGGCCTCGATGGAGACCTGGTAGCTGCTGCTGCTGGTGGCGTTCATGACGCTGCTCCTTGCTGCTGCTGTCGAGGGTGGGTTGGCTGTTCGTCGCCCCGCATCTCAGCGAGGACGGCGTCCAGGCGCTCGTAGCGCTCCTGGGCCTGTTGGCGGTATCGCTCGATCCACTTCGTCATCAGGTCGAAGACCTCCGCCTCGAGATGGCACGGCCGCCGCTGGGCGTCCCTGCCCTGGCTCACCAGGCCGGCGTCGGCAAGCACCTTGATGTGCTTGGACACCGCCTGGATCGAGACGTCGTAGGGCTCCGCCAGCGCTCCAACGGTGGCGTCGCCTACGGCGAGGCGGGCGACGATGTCGCGCCTCGTCGGATCGGCGAGGGCGGCGAAGACTCGGGACAGCTGGTCGTCGACCACAGACTCTCCTTACTCAACCGATTGGTTGAGAAGAACCTACGCCTGCCCCACGCCCGTTGTCAATCAACTGGTTGAATAAATGGGGCTCAGTGACGTTCAGGAGACCCAACGACGGGCGTTGCGGAGGGCGGTCGCCATGATCGTCAGCGTGGGGTTGTGGGCGCCGGACGTCGGGAAGACGCTGCCATCGGCGACGAAGAGGTTGTCGAGCTGGTGGAAGCGGCCCACGTCGTCCGTGGCGCTGACGGCCGGATCGGTGCCCATGCGCATCCCGCCCATGACATGGGCGGTGGTCGGCACGTCGTTGCCGGCCAGCGGGGTGGCGTCGGATGTCAAGTCGGGCACGGCGGTCACGTGGTCGGCGCCCGCCCGCCGCAGGATCTCGGCCACGTAGGGCCGATAGAACTCCTGGGCCGCCAGCTCGTGGGTGCCGGGTGAGTACGTGATCCGGGCGACCGGGTAGCCCCGGAAGTCCCTTACCCGCGGATCGAGGTCGACGGTGTTGCCGCGATAGGGCAGGTCCTCGCCGATCATCTGGATGCCACACATGCGGTCGCGCAGCACGCTCGAACGCATCAGCTCCTTGAACTCGGTGCCAAAGGGCTTGTCCGGGCGCAACAGGGTGAGCACGAAGCGGTAGGTGTTGCCCTCACCCAGGGGGAACTGGGTTCCGCCCAGCTCCAGTGTTCCGCCCCGAAGGTAGGGAAGGCCCGCCGCCCGCGCCGCGGCCCGGGCTCCCGGAAAGCCGGGATCGGCGAAATCGTCGGCCACGTGCGTGGTGGACCGGCCCCGGTGCGCGTGCAACCGTTGGCCGAGGAAGATGCCGGTGCCGTCGGTGAACCAGTGCTGCATGAAGTGGGTGCCGATGGTGCCGTGCGGGTCAGGCAGCTCGGACAGCTTGGCCAACCGGACCGTCTCGATGGCCAGGCCGGCGAGCACAACCAGGTCGCCGGACTCGTGGTGCTCGCGTCCCCGGTCGTCGATCCAGGTCACGCCCGTCACCTTCCGGCCCGAGGTCTCGACCCTCCCCACCCACGACCGCTCCCGGACCTCGGCCCCGGCGGTCACGGCGCGACGCAGCGGCGCCAGCGCTCCCACCCGGGCCAGGATCGGGCAACCGTGGTTCGAGCACTGCCCGCAGTTGTTGCAGGCTGGCCGCCCGTCGTACTCGGTGCTGTTGATGGCCATCGGGGCCAGGAACGGGTGCAGCGCCGGCTCGAGCTTTCGGCAGCCCTCCGCCGCCACCAGCGACGCCAGTTGCGGCGGACCGGGAGGCATCGGCAGTGGCCTGGTCCGCGGGGCGTGCCGCAGGGTCGGTTCCGCCGGGAGGGCATCGATGTCGCCCGACACGCCGATCAGGTCCTCGACCTCGTCGTACAGCGGTGCGATCTCGGCGTAGGAGAACGGCCAGTCGGCGACGTCGGCGCCGACGATCGGGCCGAGGAGGCTGAGCTTGCGGAAGTCGATGTCCCAGAAGCGCGGGGTCTTGGCGTCCCAGTGGACGCTGGCCCCGCCGACGGTCTGGGGCAGGTCCTGGACGGCACCAACATGGCGCGGCTCTGTGTCGCTCTGGTGCCATCGGTATGTACGGGGCTCGGCGACGGGATCGGGCTTGGCGAAGTGGCGGCGGGCCTTGAGCTCGTCGCTCGAGAATCGCGACCGGGGTGCGGTGTGGGTGACGTCGTCGAACCAGTTGTCGCCCTTCTCGAGCACGACGACGTCGTAGCCGGCCTCGGCCAGCACCATCGCGGCGATCGCGCCGCCGGCACCGCTCCCGACCACGAGCGCTTTTTGGCCGGCCAGTTCAGCCCGCTCTCGACGTCGGGCCAGGGCCCGATGGGGTCTGCGGCGGCGGCTCGGGCGCGGTCGATGTGATGAGCCGAAGCAGGTCCGCAACGATGCCGGTCGCAGGCACCGGATCCGGTCCGTCGGAGCTGGTGACCTCCTCGGCCCCGTAACCTCGGGGCTGCACGTCGCCGGGGAACTCGATGGACTGCCACATCACCCCGCCGGCGTTGCCGCCATACTCCGGCACGCTGTAGCAGCCCTCGATCGTGTGCTGGAACAGCAGGTCGGTGAACCCGCGGGTCCCGGCGGGCAGGCGTCGCACCCGGGGGTTCTGTGCCAGCGCCGAATCCTGGTCGGCTGGCGATGCTGCGGCGAAGTCGCCGCCCGCCAGGAGATCCAGCTGTCTCAGGCCCTCGCGGTAGGCCGCGCCGAGATCGTCGAGCCGGGCGCGCCAGTGCTTCCTCACGGCGTCGTTGAGTGGAAGGAAGTTCGCCATGTCGTCCCGCTCGCTGCCCCCGCGGTCGCTGAACGGTCCGCCGGCGAAGACCCTCGGGGGATCTTCCCGGAGCGCACCGAGGAGCATCACGATGTAGTCGGCCGCGTGCGCCTCCCGGGCGCCGGGGTGGCCCGCCTCGGCCGGGTCGTCGTCGGGGCCCGGCACCAGGCGGGCGGTCGCCGCCTCCAGCACCCCGCGCTCGTGCCCCGTCAGCACCGGGGGCAGTTCCGGTGGCGGCGAGGGGTCGGCGTCTGATGCGAAGTGGGTCAGGTCAACCCCCCAGCCAGGGCCACCGCCAGCAAGCTCCACTCTGCATGAAGCGACCGCCGCGTGAGCATGACGCGCGGAATCTAACAAACATGTCATGTCCGGGGATTCGGGGAGACGGCCAACCGCGTCCCGTCCCATTGCAGAGGCGCGAGGTCCGTGCGCCCGTTCGGGGTGCCCTGTGCACGCCCTTGCTGCGATGAACCATTTTCGCCTCTGTGCGCTGGTCGTACGCTGGGGTCGTGTCCGAGGCGGGCGTGCTTGCGTGGGCCGGCGCCATCGCCGGCTGGCTTGCGGCGTTGACGATCGGCACGTTCGTGGTGGTCGGCGCACGCCGGCGCCGGAGCTACGACCCCTGGCGCGACACCATGACCGATCTGGGCGACGGCACCGATGCCGTCGCGACCGCCTTCCTCGTGGTCAATCTCGTCGTGGCGGCGTTGCTGGGCGTGCTCGCCTGGGCGGTCCACGACGCGTTCCACGAGTGGCCCCTCACCATCGCGCTGATCCTGGCCGCGAGCGGATCGCTGATCTTCGGCGTGACGGCCTGCGAGAACAGGTGCCGCTACCCGCTGCGCGCTGGTTGCGCGCCCGGTTGGCTGTCCACGCTCCATGTCGTCGTCGCCGCCGGTGTTGCCATCGGCATCGTCGTGGCGCCGTTCGTGGCCTGGTTCGCGCTGGTCGACCGCAGCAGCGAGGTGGACCTGTTCCGCGCCGTGAGCCTGGCCGTCGGCGCCACCGCCACGCTGCTGTTCGGCGTACTGCTGTCGCGCATCCGACGTCGCAACAAGGACAGCGAGCGGGGGTCGGTGAACCGGGCCCAGGTCGGCCTGTACGAGCGCCTGCTCTGGATGGTGGGCTATGGGTGGGTTGTCATGCTGGCGTGCACTCTGGTTCGGCCCGGATGGCCGGCGGTGCTGGCGCTGGCATCGTGGCTGGTGCTCGGCCTCCGGTACGTGCTGCGCCCGGACTGGCACGACCCCTCGCCCGAGTTCTCGCAGGCAGAGTGCCAGCCCAACACATTGACACCATTCAGGGGCCGGGTCGGCATCTTCCGCGTCTGCACGATCAATAACCCTCGAGGGTTCGGCGACGACCTCCGGAACGCCCTGGAGGACGGACTCGTCACCACTGCCGCCGACGGTGACAAGCGGGCCGTGACGGTTGCCGTCACCGCCCGCGGGCTCGAGAGGCTCGGGGTCCGCTACCGCTGGCGTGCGCGCTTCGTCGAGGACGCTTTCGGCAAGGGGTTGCGGGAACGGGCCCGCGCTCTGGGCGACGTCGGTCCGAGCAAACCCGACAGCTGGGACGCCGAGTGGCGTGACCCAGACTGCCTGCATGTGGCGTTCTGGATCCAGGCACAGGACCAGATCACGCTCGCATGGATAGACGCGGAGGTGCGCCGCCGCTTCCCGTCGGTGCGGAGGCAGGTGCTGGTGGAGACCGCAGTGCTGGGCCGTCCCAAAGCGAGAACAGAGCACTTCGGGTTCGTTGACGGTGTCAGCCAGCCGTGGGTCGAGGGCGTCCGGCTGAGTGACGATCGGGACGTACACGGCGTCGGCAAGCTCCGCTCGTCCGTCCCGACCAGCGAGGACCCCACGCGGGCGCGCAACCGGTGGAAGCCGATCGCGCTCGGCGAGTTCGTCGTCGGGCAGGTCGACGAGACCGGCGACATCTTCCCCGTTCCGAGCCCGCCAGAGGTGTTCCTCGGCGGGACCTTCCTCGTGGTCCGCAAGCTCCGGCAGGACGTCAAGGGTTTCCGCAACTACGCCGGCCGCAGTGGTGCGCGCCGCTCGCTTGCCTCGCATCTCGTCGGACGGGCGAGCGACGGCACACCCCTGATTTCGCCGCCCCGGCACGACGGGACGGCGACCGACGGAGACACGGGAACGATGGGCGCCGCCAACGAATTCACGTACGGCCACGACCCCGAGGGACTGCTCTGTCCCCTCGGCGCCCACATCCGGCGTGCGAACCCCCGCGACGCAATGGGCTTCGGGACGACCCTGTCTGCCCGGCGACGCATCATCCGGCGAGGCATGCCCTACGGTCCCCCCTGGGACGACGGGCCCCCGGGCGAAGACCGCGGGCTGCTGTTCATTGCGTGCAACGTCCGCATCAGCGAGCAGTTCGAGTTCATCCAGCAGCAGTGGTTGAACGACGGGTCCCCGTTCGGGCTCGGCAACATCCCCGACCCGATCGGCGGCGGCTGGGACCCCGAGCCGCCGCGCGCGATCGCCGTCGGTGGCCGGCCGCCCCTCGTCCGCTCCCCCCTCCCGTCGTTCGTGACGACCGCGGGTGGCGAGTACTTCTTCGTCCCCTCGATCCCTGGGCTGCGGGCGCTCGCCAGCCGCGCGGCTACGGCGTCAGGCAAGCGCGACGTCGAAGCGTCCGAGCAGCCCGGCACTGCGCGCAGCGATGCCGGCGAGCCCGTGGCGCTCGGCTGACGCTTGAGCGGCGCGGGCGAGTGCCACCACCTGCGCGACTGGTACGGGGTCACGATGCGAGAGCGCCCGGGCGTACTCGAGCTGCGTGCGGGCGAGCAGCGGTGGTGATCCGAGCGCCTCATGGGCCCGGGTTGCCGCCGTGAAGGCGTCGTCGACACCAGCCGGGTCGCCCAGCACCGCCGACACCATCCCCAGGAAGTGCTCCACCGAGCCGAAGAACGTCGACGTGTTGTCGACGAATTGGTGGCGGTACGGCAGCAGCAGGCCCCGGATGTGGGCGGCGCCGGCGACATCGTGTAGCTCCGTCGCGGCCTGGGCGGCCATGGCGATCGTCGTCAGCCAGTTCAGATCGAAGCGGATGCTGTCGAGCTCGGCAGCGAGCTCGTCGAACAGAACCCGGCACCTGTCGAAATCGCCGATCTCGGCGGCGCCCGCCGCAGCCCCGCCGAGGAAGGCCCGGACGCCGGGAAACGTCCTGGCGCAGCGCTCCATGTCGTCGACCACCTCGTCCAGGCGTCCCTGATGCAGCCGGATGCCGAAAACGTTGCCCACGTAGAACGCCTCGGCATCGGTCTGTCCCGCCTGGGCGGTCAGCTCGTACGCCTCACGGGCCAGCATCTCGGCGGCCTCGAAGTGGCCGGCGATGCAGGCGCGGCTGGCGAGGCGCAGCTTGGCGTAGCCGACCGTCGTCGGTTGGCGCAGCCGTGACGCGGTCTCGTCGATCCAGGTGAGTAACCGGTCGGCGAGCTCCCACTCGCCGCCTTCCATCGCCGCCTGGCAGTAATGGGTCAGGCCGCTCAGGAACTGGCCGGAGCGATCCGCGCCCGCCGCTTCCCTGATGGCATCGAGCTCGGCACCCAGGTGGAGTCGCTTCTCCACCGTGTCCGGACGCCACAACGCCACCATGCGGAGGGTCATGACCGTGACCAAGGTCGGAGCATCCCCCAGCTCGCGGGCGATCCGCAGGGCCTCGTCGCTGGCCCGCTCGGCGGCGGTCGGATCGTCGTCGAAGAGGAGCTCTGCGCTGAGAGCCGCGAGCAGCCGCGCCCGCTGGGGGGTGGGGTCGGGGCCGACGAGGTCGAGCGTGCGGCGCAGGACCTCGACCCGCTCGGTGTCGATCGACCCCGCCATGTTGAAGACGCCCCCGCGGCCGGCGCCGAACGCGGCCCGAGCGGCGCTGGCGCCGTCCGACAGGGTGATCGCCGAGTCGACGGCTTCGAGCAGCGTGCGGCGGGCACGCGGCAGGCCGGCCCGCCTCTCCGCGTTGCCGAGCTCGATGAGCAGGTCGCAACGCTGGTGCGGATCGCGCGGCTCGGCCTGATCGGCCAGGTCGAGGGCCCGTCGGTACAGCGCGGCGGCCTGGTCGTTCGCCAGCCTCTGCTGCGCTTGCGCCGCAGCCGCCCGCAGGTACCCGATCGCCTTCTGGCGGTCCTGGTCGTCGCGCCCGTGCTCGAACTGGTAGGCCAGCAGCTCCAGCCACGGTTCGGGCTGCGAGGCGTAGACACGCTCGATCGCCTCGCCGACGCGGTGGTGCTCCACCGCACGACGCAACGGCGGCAGGCTCGCGTACAGCAGGTCGCGGTAGATGGCGTGGGCGAACTCGTAGCGACCCTCGCGGTCGTTGGCGTCGGCGGCCCGTACGAGCGCGGCCTCCTCCGCCTCCTCCAGGGCCGTGACGACCGTCAGCGGCGAGGCGTCGGTCAGGTCGATCACGAGTTCGGGCCAGAAAGACGGGCCGATGACTGACGCCACCGACAGCACCCGCCGCGGCGTGTCGCCCAGCCGATCGATGCGGTCACTGATCACGTCGCCGACCGCCGTCGCCACCGCCAACGCATCGTGGTCGGCGCGGGCGGTCCAACCGTCGGGACCGCGGCGCTCGAGCTCGGCCCGGGCCGAGAGGTGCGGGATCATCTCGCCGAGGTACAGCGGGTTGCCGCCCACGCGGTCCGACACCGACGCCACGAGGTCGCGCGCCGCCGCGTCGAGCCTGCCGGCGAGGAGTCGCTCGGCGAAGTCGACCGGTTCCTCGCCGTCCAACCCGCCCAGCCGGACTTCGGTGACGACGTCCGAGTGCTCGTGAACAAACCGGCGTGCGTCGGGTGTGGCGTCGGCGGGCCGGTAGGTGGCGACGATCAGGATCCGCTCGCCTGCGATCTCGGCCACCGCATGACGGAGCAGGCTGAGCGTGGCGTTGTCGGCCCACGAGACGTCGTCGACCAGGAACAGCGTGGGGGCGTGGCGGCTGAGCTCGACCAGCCAGCCGAGCACCGCCTCGAACAACAGATGGCGGCCGGTCTCGGCATCGGTCGGTGGTGGCGTGGCGATGCCTGGCTGGCGCGACGTGATCTCGGGAACGAGGCGCGCCAGGTGCGGCGCGCCGGGTCCCAGGACCGTCGCCGGGTCGGCGACGCGCGCCACGCAATGACGCAGTGCCTGGATGATCGGTTGGAACGCGAACCCGGCCTGCTCGGCGCATGAGCCGTGGAGCACGACGGCTCCCTCTGATCGCACCGCGTGGGCAAACTCGCGGCAGCACCGCGACTTGCCCACTCCCGGCTCGCCGGTGACGATCACCAGCCCTCCGTCATGGGCGACGGCCGCATGCCACGCCCGTCGAATTGTGGCCAGCTCGGCGTCGCGGCCGACGAACTCGTAGCGGGCGGGCGCCGCGAGAGCGGACGGCATGCCGAGCACGTCGGCGACGGGGACGGCGACCCGGTAGGCCTGGACCGGCTCGGTGAGGCCCCGCAGCTCGAGCGGCTCGAGCGGCTCGAACCGGTGCGACCCCCAGCCCTGCGCCAGCAGGCGCACCGCCTCGGTGCACAGCGTCTCGCCGGGCCCCGCCATCTCCTCCAGGCGGGCGGCCAGCACGGGAGCGAGCCCGCCGGTGATCTCGTCATCCTCCATGACGATGTCGCTGGCGGCGATCGTTACGCGTACCTGGACCGCGGCGTCGAGCTGACCGGGGCGGTTGCGCTGGGCAACCGCCCGATGCATCTCCGCCGCCGCATCGAGCGCGGCCGCCGCCGTGGCGAACGTGACGAGCAGGCCGTCGCCCAGCGACCTGACCACGCGGCCATCATGGGCCTCGGCCGCGCTTCGCAGCGCGTCCAGGGCGCGGGAGGCGATCTGCTGGCCCCGTTCCTGGCCGAGGCGGGCCACGGTGGCCGTCGACTCGACCGTGTCGACGAGCAGCACCGTGCTGATCCCTCTCACGGTGCCATCTCGTCGGCCGGTACCGATGACGCGGGGCGACGCGGACCACCGCGTCGGCCAGCGGACAGCGGGCAGCGCCGCAGGTACGACGTCTCGTAGGCCGTCCGGCGGGCGGAGAGGATCTCGTCGTCGGACGGCCGGATGCCGTCGGGTACGTCGAATGGCTGGAACAACCGCGCGTCGGGGTTGTCGGACGACACGTACCGATCGAGCGTGATCGTGCAGAGCTTCAGCGTCGGGCTGCGCCAGCGCCAGTGCTTGGTGGGGTCGCGCACCCGATCGTCGGTGAGGTTGAAGCCGCGCCACCCCTGCCCCAGGACTAGCTCGACGGTGAATCGTGCCGGCACGCCAGAGCGCAGGCGAGCCTGCAGCTCGGTGTCGAGCCTGGTCGACGGGACGGCAGCCGTGAACGGCGGGACGGCGACCGGTTCGGCGGGCGGGACGGGGCTGACCCGGTACCGGACGGGAACCTCGGTTCTGGCGGACCCGTCCGCGACAGCCCGTCCTCGCGGTTGGTCGATGTTGTCGAACCGGCAGTAGAAGGCGTTCAACCCGTGGTAGGTACGCTCCGCGTAGCTGTGGACCTGTCGCAGGGGCGCCACGGTCGCCAGAGCGAGGATCGTGGTGCGCCCCGTGAAGAGAAGGTTGATCAACCGCTTCACCCTGTCGAGGCCGCGCGACCCGAACCAACGCAGGATGTCCACGAAGTCCTCGCGGGTCGCCACGGGGAACCGGGAGCCGTCGATCATCACCATCGTGAAGCCCGCGGCGTCCGGAGCCTGGAACTGGAGGGCCAGCCCGTGTGCCATGCGGCGGTTGTCGGCGCGCGTGACCTCGCCGGAGAAGTTCGAAAACCGGGCGATTACCGGGCCGGTCTCGTAGTCCCTGAACAGGGACACGTCCGGCGGCCGCCCGCACGTGTCGTCGCGCGTCCAGGTGCCTTTGACGACCGTGCCGTGGCTGTGTGCCGCTCGCAGCCCTTGGCGCGGGCCACCCTCACGTGTCGAACCCCAGACGGCGTCGTGCGCGTCGATGAGCCGGTCGCCCTCGTCGAACAGGAACGGGACGAACGTTCGGTCCCGGGTGACGGCGTCGACCTCCCGCACGCCACGCCAGCGGACGAACAGCACGACAAGGCCGACCACGATCGGCACCGCGGCGAACCACCGCCAGCTCCCGTCGGCGCCGAGTGCCACGAACGCGGCGGCGCCGGCGAGAATGCCGATCGACCGTGCGAACACGGTTGGCGTTGTGGGATAGAGCCCCGTCGCTACGAGCTCACCGACGAGGATCGCCACGACGAGCGCGCCCCAGACCGACACCCCTCCGAGAGGCCGCTCGACGAGCACCGGGACGCCGACCGCGAGCGCGAGCAGCACCGCCCGCCTCCACCGCGGACCCAGCCAGTCAGACCGAGCCAACCCTGCCACGCCCCGTAGACCGTACAGCGCTGACTGTCGTTCTTCTAGGTAACCTTGCCGGCGTGGGCAGGCCGCCGGGCCAACCATCAGGCGGGCCGATCAACATCTTCACGGCCATCGGGAGTTGGCGGGCCTGGACCTTGCAGCGGTTCCGCTTCTGGACGACCCGCCGTCCCGAATGGATCGCCCGGGCGTACACCGGGCGCGAAGCCGGGCGCATGACCCTGAAGCGCCTGAACATCCTGCACACGGCCACCTGGCTCCGTGTCGGGCGGTTTCCGGCTATTGGCGGCTGTCCACCCGAGACCTTCCGCTGGGTGTTGTTCTGCAGCAACTTCGCCGGCCCGTGGGATCCGTACCGGCAGGCCTTTCTCGACGTGCAGGGCCGGGGCATACGCACGATGTGGGGCGCGTCGCTCGGATTCCCGCCGTTCCCCCGGCGTGGCTCGCGCTACGACCTCGAGGAATACATCTCATACCGGCTGCCCCCCACCCTGCACTACTTCCGGGCGTATCCGGGTGTCGCGCCGGGCGATGTGCGGGGTGCTGTCCGACTGGCCCGAGAGCTCGAGGCGCTCGCCGTGTCGTGGCCGACCCGTGGCGGGGCCGGCAAACCCGCGCTGAGGCCGACATTCGATCGGTTCCTGACCCGAGTTCAGGACTCGCTCGGCGGCGTTCCCGACGATGCGCTGCGGGTGGAGGCGGCCTTCGGGCCGCCCAACGCCACAGGGATGAGCAACATGGTGTCCCTGGCGCCGATCCTGCCCGGCCACGAGGAGCGCACCCGCCGGTCGATTGAGGAGCTGCCCGCCGACGACTCCAGCCCGTTCCGCTACGTGCCGGGCACGCACTTCGCGCGGCTGGCCGTGCTCGATCGCCGCACCGCGGCCTTCCACCCCCGACCGGCGGTCTCGCTCAGGAACTCGTGGCTGCTGTTCGCGGTCGACTTCGACGGTGACTTCTCGCTCGAACCCTTCGCCGCGCGTCGCATGGAGGTGGGCGAGATCCGCCGCTACCTGCGCGCCGTGGACGAAGTGCGGCAGCTACGCGACGTGTGGCGTCACTGCTTCGGCTTCCGGCCGACCGTCGCACTCGAGGACCTGCTCGAACCGTCGGTCGTCGAGCGTTTCGTGCTGTTTCGCAACCATGGCGACAATACGCTCCGGCAGATCCTGCCCGCGCTGAAGCTCAAGCAACGGTTCATGGACGAGCTCGCCGCGGGCGCCCTGCAGACGCCAGACGACATCGAGCGCTTCCTCGCCGGCGTGCGAGACGAGATCGACAAGCGCCGGGAGGGTGCTCGCCTGTAGCGGGCGGAGATGCAGGATGGCTGCTGGCAACTACGTGCGTGCGTGGCAGTGACCGACCGCTGGTAGCCGCTCGCCCCACTCCCCTATCCGCCAACCTGCGAGCGCGCCCGACCTCGCCGGCCGCGGCGGCATCCGCTCTTTTGTAGGTGCCCAGGGGCCGGAACCGCCGGGTGGGGCGAACGAGGTCCGCCTGGTTGTTCGTTACGTCGTCGAGGTTCTTGTACGCGCCGGGCATTTTCGAGCACGGCGTGCTTGCTGGCCGCGAACACTTTGCCGCCCACGGCCGCAACAGTCTGCAGC
>JBKOUY010000139.1:0-52610 GCA_046723645.1 Actinomycetota bacterium
CTCTCTCGAAGCTACGGCCCTTGATATCAGCGAACCCCGGCGCGCTCCCCCGAGTATCGGCGACAGCCCGCGCCAGTGCGCCCTTGCGCCCAACCGCGAAGCGGGCGACGATCAGGCGGCCATGCCGCCGCCCGACCCCGACCAGGACCCGAGCTTCACCGCTCAGATCAGGCCGCTGTTCCGGACCAAGGACCACGAGGCGATGCGCTTCGCCTTCGACCTCTGGTCCCATGAGGACGTGAGCGAGCACGCCGACGCCATCCTCGGTCGACTCACGGCCGGCACCATGCCCTGCGACGGCGCGTGGCCTCAGGACCGCATCGAGGTCTTCGAACGCTGGATCGCCGCCGGCACGCCGCCGTGAGGGCAAGCCGGACGGCGACCTCGTAGCTCCCCGCGCGACGGTCTTCGTCACCGGTGCCACGGACGGTGCGCACGCCGGCCGCCCACTTCGCGCTGGCCGCCGAGATCGGTGTCGGGGACCGCAGCTCCCTGGACCCGGCGCCGGGCGCGGCTCGCCAGCTGCCTCGTGGCGGCCGGGGAACGCCTCACGATCGGGGCGATCTCGTCGAAGGGCACGGCGAACATGTCGTGCAGCACGAACGCGAGGCGCTCGGCGGGGCCCAGGGTTTCGAGCACCACGAGCAGGGCAAGCCCGATCGCGTCGGCCAGCAGGGCCTTGTGGTCGAGGTCTCTGTGGTCGTCGGCGCTCACGATCGGGTCGGGCAGGCGCGGTCCGAAGCGTTGCTCGTGCCGCGATCGGCGGGACCGCAGCATGTCCAGGCTCACCCGACCGACGACCGTCGTCAGCCATCCGCCCAGGTACTCGATCCTGCGGGGGTCGGACCGGGCAAGCCGGACCCAGGCCTCCTGGAGGGCATCGTCGGCCTCGCTCAGCGAGCCCAACATCCGGTACGCCACGGCCCGGAGGTGGGCCCGGTTCTCCTCGAATCGCTCCGCCAGCCAGGTGTGCTGATCCACGGTCACATTCCTTCGCTGCCGTCCGTCATACGAGTGACGAACCAAATCGAGCCGGTGTGACACCGGGACATCTGCAGACCCCGGCCGCGCCAGCGTCCCCCCTGGAGCCGCCCCATGACCCCCATCGTCGAGGCCCTAGGCCTCACCAAGCGCTTTGGCACGGTCGAGGCCCTCGCGGGCCTCGACCTCACCGCCGAGTCCGGTCACGTCACCGCCCTCCTCGGCCCGAACGGGGCCGGAAAGACGACGTTCATCAGCGCGGTCGCAACGCTGCTGCGGCCCGACAGCGGTCAGCTCCGGGTGGCCGGCATCGACGTCACGTCCGATCCGCAGCGGGTCCGCCGGGTCATCGGCCTGGCGGGTCAGTTCGCGTCAGTCGAGCCGGCGATGACCGGTCGAGAGAACCTCGAGTTCGTCGGCCGGCTGTTCGGCCTCGACCGCAGCGGGGCTCGCGCGGCGGCCGCGGCCGTGCTCGATCGCATCGGCCTGACCGACGACGCGAACCGCCTCGTACGCACGTACTCGGGCGGGATGCGCCGGCGCCTCGACCTTGGCGCCAGCCTGGTCGGGCGCCCCCAGCTGCTGCTGCTCGACGAGCCGACGTCGGGCCTCGACCCGCGCAGCCGCATCGAGCTCTGGGAGGCGATTCGCAACCTGGTGGCCGACGGCACCGACGTCCTGCTCACCACCCAGTACCTCGAGGAGGCCGACAAGCTCGCCCGCGACGTCGTCATCATCGACCGTGGTCGCATGATCGCGGCCGGCACGCCCGACCAGCTGAAGGACCGCGCCGGCCGAGACGTGATCGAGGTCCGCCCTCGAGCGGCCGGGGACCTCCCCGCCGTCGAGGACATCCTCACGGCGGTCGCCACCGAGGCCCCGCGCTGCGATCTCGACACGTCGCGGGTCTCCGTTGCGTCCGATGGCGGGGCCGACCAGCTCACGGTCGTCGTCCGCCTCCTCGACGAGCGCGGCATCGCCGTCGACGACGTCGGTGTGCGGCGGCCGTCGCTCGACGAGGTGTTCCTGACCCTCACGGGACGGGGGGCGGCGCCCGCCACCACGGCCCAGGCCGACCCCACGTCCGACGCCGCCTGACGATTGGAGCCTCCATGACCACGCTCACCTCGACCGCTGCCGACACCCTCATGCCGCTGGCCGCCCGCGGCGGCGGGGCCGGCTTCCTCACCGCGACCGGGCAGACGGCCCGTCGCACGGCGCTCCAGTACCTCCGCACACCGCAGCTGCTGCTCATGCCGCCGATCCTGGGTGCGCTGTTCCTGTTCATCTTCCGCTACATCTTCGGCGGCGCCATCTCCACGGGCACCGACATCGACTACGTGGACTTCCTCGTGTCCGGCTTCCTGGTCCAGACGGTCCTGTGGACGGCGATGAACATCCCCGCCGGGGTGGCCGAGGACGCCGCGTCCGGCGTCTACGACCGGCTCCGGTCCCTGCCGATCCCCCGCGCCGCCGCGATGGCCGGGCGCTCCCTCGCCGACACGGCGCTCAACTCCTGGGCGATCACCGTCACGGCGCTCCTCGGCGTCGCCGTGGGTTTCCGTACCCATGCCGACCCCGCGTCCGTCGTCGTGGCGTTCGCGCTGATACTGGCCGCGATCTACGCCTTCACCTGGGTGTTCATAAGCCTCGGCCTGGTGGCCCGCAATGCGCAGGCCGCCCAGGCCATGGCCACGCTCATCGTCGTGCCCCCGACGTTCGTGTCCAACGCGTTCGTTCCGATCGACTCGATGCCCGGCTGGCTCCAGGACTTCGCCGCCAACCAGCCCGTGTCCGTGATCATCAACGCCGTGCGCAGCCTGATGCTGGGCGGAACCGACGCCGCCGGGGTCGGCCACAGCACCGGCTACTGGGCGGCCCTCAGCCTCGCGTGGTGCCTCGGCATCATCGCCGTGTTCAGCGGCCTGGCCGTCGCACGGTTCGCGCGCACGCGCTGACCGTCCGGCGGCGATTCGGCGGCGATTCGGATTTGAGATCACCCGCTTCGGATGAAGACAGAGTGAGCGATCTGGCGGAGAGTGCGGGGCGTGATGCACATCCACCGCGGATTCACGACTGCGCGATGCTTCCCTGCGGGAAGCTCGAAGGGAGGCCGGTGATGGCGGACGACGACGGCCTGGGACCGATCAGCTACCTGATCGTCGAGTTCCCGGGCAACAAGATGACGGGCGAGGGCCTGCCGATCCTCGTGGATCTGGTCGACCAGGGCCTGATCCGCATCCTCGATCTCCTGTTCGTCATGCGGGACGAGGATGGGTCGTTGCGTGCCGTCGAGCTGAGCGACGTTGAACCCGACGGCCAGATCGACGTGGCCGTCTTCGAGGGCGCGTCCTCGGGCCTGCTCGACGAGGAAGACCTCGCGGATGCGGCGTCGGTGATCGAGCCCGGGTCGTCCGCGGCGATCCTCCTGTTCGAGAACCGGTGGGCCCGGTCGTTCACGCAGGCCCTGCGCCGCGGCGGCGCAGAACTGGTGGCCGCCGGCTACATCCCTCAAGACGCCCTCGCGGCGTCGATCGATGCCGCCGAAGCAGCCGGCGACTGACCAAGGAGAAAGGACGAGGACAATGCCTGGACTCCTACGAGGTGTCGCTCGAACCGCCGTCGTGGCGGGGACGGCAACCGCCGTGTCGAACCGGGTCTCCCGCCGGCAGGCCAACCGCTGGTCGGCCCAGGAGGAGCAGTACCAGCAACAGCAGTACGCCCAGCAGCAACAGCAATACGCTCCGCCACCGCCTCCGGCGCCCGCGACCGACGTGGTCACGCAGCTCAAGGAGCTTGCCGACCTCAGGGCGCAGGGCATACTCACCGACGCCGAGTTCGAGGCCCAGAAGGCCAAGATCCTCGCGTCGTGACGCTGCGGGGCAAGGGCGATGCTGTTCCTGTACCGGCCCCGTCAGACATGGATGCCCTTCCGTCCACCTAGGCCCCGCACAGACCAGGACGGGTACAACCTCCGCATGCAGCGGGCGTATTCGGCGACCCACCAGGTTGCCCCGTACACGCCGGCAGCCCCCGGCGCCGCCGGAGCCGAGGACCCGGTGGCCCGGCTGCGCGAGCTCGCCCAGCTCCACGACGAGGGGGCGCTGAGCGATGCCGAGTTCGCGGCAGCCAAGGCCAAGGTCCTGGGGCTGGGCGAGAGCGCGAGATGACGTCCAACGCGGAGCGTGCCACGACGCTGATGCGGGCGTTGCGCGCCGGCATCGACGGCGACACCGGCACGATCCGCGACCTCTGCACCGAGGACGTGAAGGCGTGGACGCCGGCCCTGTCCGCCGGCTCGTTCACCGAGCTCGCGGCCGAGCTCGAGCGCCGCGACCACGCGTTCTCGGACATCGACCTGGACGTTGCGCCGCTCGACGTGGGCGGCGACTTCGCCTGCGCCGAGTGGACAGTGTCGATGACGCACACCGGGCCGCTCGTGCTCGCCGGTGGCGAGGTCGCGGAGCCGACCGGGACACGGATCACCCTGAACGGCGCAACCGTCGCCGAGTTCCGCGGCGACCGCATCTGCTCGCTTCGCCAGTACTGGGACGAGCTCGCGGCCTTCGAGCAGATCGGCCTGATCGCGGACGACGACGCGTGACGGTGGGGACAACCCCACCTGCAGACGCCGGCAGGCGCCATCGGCAAGGAGCCGCCATTTCCTTACCGTGAGGGCATGACCGGCCCAGGCACCCACGACGAGGCGCTCACCGCGGCGGCGGGCAACGTCTCGGCGTCGGAGCTCCCGGGACGTGGCGGCGGCAGCGTGCCCGGGTTGGACCCGGCGCCGGAGGCGCGCCAGGTGCGCCACCTGGTCATCTTCCGGGCGCCGGTCGCGGGATTTGCCCGAGCGCCGGCCGTGGCCTCCGGGCCCCACTAGGGCGCGGGGGCCCGCTACGCGGGCTCGAACTCCAGGTGCAACTCGCTCAGGCCGCGGAGGACCCACGTGGGCTCGTAGCGGAAGCGGCGAGCACCGGGCGGGCCGTGGCGCTCGTCGGACAGCCGGATGCCGCGCATCCGATCGAGGATGCGGTCGAGGCTCACCTTCGCCTCGGCGCGGGCGAGCGGGCCGCCGGGGCACGAGTGGATGCCGCGTCCGAAGGCGATGTGGGCCTGGGCGTTGGGTCGTTCGAGCCGGAAGTCGTGCGGGCAGTCGAAGCGCCGTGGGTCGCGGTTGGCCGCGCCGTTGAGGAGCATGACCGGCGTCCCCGCCTGGATCTCGACGTCGCCGACGCTCGTGGTGCGGCGAGCCAGCCGGAAGTCGGCCTTCACCGGGCTCTCGACGCGCAGTACCTCGTCGACGAAGTCCGGGATGAGGCCCTTGTCGGCGCGCAGCTGGCCCTGGAGGTCCGGGTGCTCCGCCAGGTGCTTCAGCGCCGCCGCGAGCAGGCGTGCGGTCGTCTCCTGGCCGGCGGCGAACAGGAACGTCGCCGTTCGGACGACCGAGCTGACCGGTGGCGTGGTGCCGTCCGGATAGGTGGCCAGCGCCAGGTCGGTCAGTACGTCCCTGCGCGGCTCGCGGCGACGGTCCTCGATGTAGGCCGCGAACCACTCGTCGAGCCAGGCGAGCGGGTTCTCGCCGACATCGCGTCTGTCGCCGGCGCCCACCTTGCCGATGCCGCCCATCAGCCCGAAGCCCTCCCGGAAGCGCTCGTGGTCGCCCTCGGGCACGCCGAGCAGGTCCGCGACCACGAGCATGGCGAAGGGCTGCGTGTACGCGCGGATGAACTCGCAGCGTCCGTCGGCCAGGAACTCGTCGAGCTGCCGGTCGGCCAGGCGCCACATGAACGCCTCGTTCTGCTTGAGCCGCCGCGGTGTGAGCAGCCGCATGAGGAGCGCCCGCTCCCGTGTGTGGTCGGGCGGGTCCATTGTGACCATGTGCTCGTGCATGGGCAGCTGGTCGCGGTAGCGGGCGACGACGTCGCTGATGTCATCGCCCTCGAGCGGCACCGGAAACGTCGCGTACGGGCCGATCACCGAGTTGCACGAAGAGAAGGAGTCCGGGTCCCGGTAGACGTCGCTGGCTTCGTCGTAGCCGGTCACGGCCACGACCCCCAGCTGCGGGAGCGGCAGCACGGGGCATCGACCGCGCAGCTCGTCGAAGTAGGGATAGGGGTCTTCGACGAGTGACTCGTCGTCAAAGAAATTGATCTTCGTCCAGTCGCTCAACCCGTGTCCTCCGGCGGCCGGCCGAGACGCTGTGCAGTCGCTCAGCGTTGAGCAGTTGCCTAGCATCCGAGGCTACGCGTGGCAAGGTGTGGGCGTGGAGGCCTCCTCGTCGCGCCGCATCGGTGCCCCGGACTCGAAGACCCGGGCCCAGCTGGTCGACGCCGCCGAAGCGTTGCTGCTCGACGAGGGTTACGCGGCGGTCACCTCGCGACGGGTCGCAGCGAAGGCCGGCCTGAAGCCGCAGCTCGTCCACTATTACTTCCGCACGATGGACGACCTCTATCTCGAGGTCCTCCGCCGGCAGGCCGACCACAACCTGGCCCAGTTCGAGCAGGCGATCGCCGCGGACGGTTCGCTACGGAACCTCTGGCGACTCAACGCCGACCCGCGCGGCGCTGCCTTCACGATCGAGTTCGTCGCCCTCGCCAACCACCGCAAGGCGATCCGCGCCGAGATCGCTCGCTACGCGGAGCAATTCCGCGCCGCGCAAATCGACGCCGTTACCGCGGCCCTGGCTGACCAGGGGATCCCCGAGGCGCAGCTGCCGCCGACCGTCGCCCTGCTGCTGATGACCGGACTGTCGCAGGTGCTGGCGCTCGAGGACGCGCTCGGTGTCACCGCCGGGCACGAGACCACCATTGCGTTCGTCGAGCGGACCCTCGCCGAGCTCGAGGCCGCCCCGAGCACCGATCGCGGGCCCGACCGTGCCCGTCGCCCGCGGGCGCCGCGCCGCCGGGGCCGGGCGAAGTAGGAGTAGTCCATGGCCTTGCGAGTGGTGCAGTGGACCACGGGCAACGTCGGCAAGCGCTCGGTCCGCGCCGTCGTCGCGCACCCCGACCTCGAGCTGGTCGGGTGCTACGCCTGGTCGGGCGACAAGGTCGGACGCGACGTCGGCGAGCTCTGCGGCACCGATCCCGTCGGCGTCACCGCCACCGACGACGTCGACCTCCTCCTCGGGCTGAAGCCCGACTGCATCGTCTACAACCCCATGTGGCCCGACACCGACGAGGTCGCTCGCATCCTCGAGGCCGGCGCCAACGTCGTCAGCACGGCCGCGTTCATCAACGGGCGCGGCCTGGGCGCGGACCGCGAACGCATCCTGCAGGCCTGCGAGCGCGGCGGATCGTCGATGTTCGGGACCGGCATCAGCCCCGGCTTCGTCGAGCTGATCGGCATCGCCGCCGCGAGCATCTGCGACCGGATCGACAAGGTCACCATCGACGAGGGCTCCGACACGACCCTCTACGACTCCCCCGAGACCGAGCGGCCCGCGGGCTTCGGCCGGCCGATCGACGATCCCGAGCTGCCGGGGATGGCGGCCAGGGGAACGGCGGTGTTCGGCGAGGCGGTCGCCCTGGTCGCCGACGCCCTCGGCGTCGAGCTCGACGAGATCGTCTGCGAGGCCGAGTACGCCCAGACGACCGAGGACGTCGTGATGGATTCGTGGACCATCCCGGCCGGCTGCGTCGCCGGGGTCGCTGCGAGCTGGCAGGGGAGGATCGGCGGCCGCAGCGTGGTCGAGCTCAACGTCCGGTGGAGGAAAGGTCAGACCCTCGATCCGGACTGGACGATCCAGGAGGGCCACGTCATCGAGATCGACGGTCGGCCGACCGTCCGGGTGAGGCTCGAGTACCTCCCGCCTCCCGACTTCGAGGCGACGACCTTCGCCGACTTCATGGTGCTCGGGATGATCATGACGGCGATGCCGGCCATCAACGCCATCCCCTACGTGGTGGCGGCGCCGCCGGGCATCGTGACCTACACCGACCTCCCGCTGCCGCTGCCGAAGGGGCTGGTTCAGCGCTGAGCGTGCCGGCCCGCGCTTACCCACCGCGGAGCTCGCGCTTGAGCACCTTGCCGGACGGGTTGCGCGGGAGTGCGTCCAGGAACGTGATCTCCTCGGGCACCTTGAAGCGCGCCAGCCGGGCGCGGCAGTGCTCGACGAGCGCAGCGGCGCTGGCGGTCGCGCCCGGGCGCACCACGACGAACGCGACCGGGACCTCACCCCAGCGATCGTCGGGGCGGCCCACCACGGCCGCCTCGAGCACCGCCTCGTGCTCGTAGAGCACGCGCTCGACCTCCGAGCCCGCGATGTTCTCGCCGCCCGACACGATCATGTCCTTGAGCCGATCGACGATGTAGAGATAGCCGTCGTCGTCGCGGACGCCGATGTCGCCGGTGTGGAACCAGCCGCCGGCGAATGCCGCGGCTGTCGCGTCGGGATTCCGCCAGTACCCCTTGAACACCTTGGGACCACGCAGCACGATCTCCCCACGCTCCCCCGCGGGCACCGACCTCCCGTGCTCGTCCCAGATGTCGAGCTCCAGGTAGAGGCAGGGACGGCCGACGCTGCCGACCTTGGTGACGATGCTGTTCCGGTCGAGGAACGTGTCACCGGAGACCGTCTCGGTCAGGCCGTACGCATCCGCGAACAAGCGACATACGCACAGGTGGTCGAGGGCGTCCGCACCGCCATCGCTGCGTACACGCAGGCGCTCGACGACGGTCGGACCGACGATGTCGTCGCCACCTTCTGCCGCGACGGCGTCTGCGAGATCCCGGGCATGGGCACCCACGAGGGCCACGACGCCCTCCGCGAGGCCTACGCCGAGTGGACGCCGGAGCGACCGCAGCGCCACCTCGTCGTCAACACGCTCGTCACAGACTGGGACGACCACACCGCGACGGCGACCAGCGACGTGATCTTCATCCTCAAAGGCGACGCGGGGTGGGCGATCCAGCTCGTCGGCCGGTACGACGACACCCTCCACCACTGCGACGGCAGGTGGCGGTTCCACCGCCGGCTGGCCACGTTCGTCACGGACTAGTGGGGCCGCCCCCTAGCCACGCCCGGCGGCGTCAGCCGGTGAACGCGGGCATGACGTCGCGCACGAACCGCTCCACCTGGGCGGCGCCGGCCCCGGGCCAGCCACACACGAGGTAGCCGTAGCCGGCGTCGCGCCACTTCCCCGCGTGCTTGCGGGCAGTCTCGATGTCGTCGAGCGACAACGAGCCGGCGCGGAGGATGTCCGAGGGGTCGCGGCCCGCCTCGATCGCGAGCTGGTCGATGCGCTCGTACACCGGGCGCAGCGAGTTCGGCGTGCCGAACGAGTGCCAGGCGTCGGCGTACCTGGCGACCAGTGGAAGCGTGCGGCGAGGCCCACTCCCGCCGATCCAGATGGGTGGGCGCGGGCGCTGCACCGGGGCCGGCCGCAGCTGCGCGTCACGCAGCGACACGACGTTTCCCTGGTACGAGACGACGTCGCCGGTGAACAGGCGCGCCACGATCTCGAGCGTGTCCTCGAGCAACGCGAACCGCTCGCCGGTCGGGGGGAACGGGATGCCGAGCTCGCGGTGCTCCTTGTCGAACCACGCCGCGCCGAGCGCCAGATCCAGGCGGCCGTGCGAGGCGTGGTCGACGGTGAGCGCCTGCGCCGCGAACACCGACGGGTGCCGGTAGGTCACGCCCGTCACGAGCAAACCGAGGCGGATGCGCGTGGTCAGTGCGGCGAGGGCGGCCAACGTCGTCATGCCTTCGAACGTCTCGCCCGGCCCCTCGCCGTACATCGGCTGGAGGTGGTCGAAGCCCCAGGCGCCGTCGAAGCCCAGCTCCTCCGCAAGCATCACACGGCGCACCAGCTCGTCCCACGGCATTCGCTGCTGCGCAACGTCGAGTCCGAATCGCATGGACCGGAACACTGTCACATGCGCCCTGCCGTCCCAACGCGATTGGCGGCACCAAGGCGATCCGGTCGGCCACCCGCGTCGATGAGCTCAGCGCCCCAATTGCGTCCTACCACAGGATCCGCAAGCCCGAACCCACATGACAGGAGAATCCATGGCCCCCATCAGCGCCAGCATGTTCATCGCACTCGACGGCGTCGTCGACCCCGGTGTCGGCAATTGGCACTTCCCATACTTCAACGAGGAGATGGGCAAGGCCGTGGATGTGACGCACGACGCCGACGTCATGCTGTTCGGCCGCGTCACCTACGACAGCTTCGCGGGTGCCTGGCCCGAACGGGAGGAGGCGGGAGAGGAGGACGCCGCAATGGCCAAGCGGCTGGGCGACATGCGCAAGATCGTGGCTTCACGCAGCCCACGGGAGTTCACCTGGCGCAACTCGGAGCAGCTCCAGGGCGATCTCGTCGACGCGGTCACGGCGCTGAAGAACGACCCGGGCGTCCGACGGATCGCACTGAGCGGGTCGGTGTCGGTCGTGCGCCAGGTGCTCGACGCCGGTCTGCTCGACGAGCTGCATCTTTTCGTCCACCCGGCCACTGCGGGGTCGGGCCTCAGGCTGTTCGAGGAGGGTGGACCGCCTCGGCACCTCAAGCTGGCCTCCGCGCAGCCGTTCAGCACCGGAGTCCTGTACCTCGTGTACACGCCCGACCCGAGCCCGCCGGCCGGCTCGTACGAGGAGGCGAAGGAGGCGCTGCCCCAGGAATGAGCTCGCCGGGGCCGGCGAACCGCAGCGACGCTGGCGGGAACGGTTGGCCGGCCTAGTGGGCGCTCGCGGTCGGCCACTCAGCCGAACCGGTGCGCGTCCACGACCGCCCGCTGGTGCGTGCCTTCGCTGATATCCCCGTTGGAGCCGGTCACCTTCACGTCGAACGTGAGGCGGCGCTTGTCGACGGCCTGGAGCGCGCACGCCACCGTGATCTCCTCGCCGGCCAGCGCTGCGCCGCGGTGACTGACGCAGATGTGCGTGCCCACCGTGACCTCGTTCTCGTCGAGGTGGGGCTGGGCCGCGCTCAGGCACGTCGCCTCGATCAGCTGCACCATCGATGGGGTGGAGAGCACCTTGACCGGGAGGTGCGCCGGCGCCATGTCCTCGGTGACCGTGTAGGTGCGCTCGAGCGCCACCCCTTGCGCAAGTGAGTCCCTCATCTCTCCTGCTCCATGCTCGTGTCGTCAACGGGCGTGCCGGCCCCGCCCGCACGCCCACCGAGGCGGGTGCCCGGTCGCTCGTCCGCGGGGACGAGGACGCAGTGGGTGCCTCGGTAGATGGTGGGCATGCACTTGTTGCAGTGGACGCACAGGCCTTCGCCAGCGTCACCGGACTGCCAGCGCCGCACGAGGTCGGGCTCCCGCAACAGGGCGCGGCCCATCGCCACCAGCGGGAAGCCCTCGTCGAGGGCCCGGCGCACGGTGTCGAGCCGGTTGATCCCGCCCAGCAGGATGAGGGGAAGGTCGAGGGTGTCCCTGAACTGCCGGGCGTACGGGAGGAAGTACGCCTCCTCGAACGGGTACTCCACCATGAACCGCTTGGCGGTGAGCTTGAACCCGGCGCGCAGCGCCCGGGGAAACACCTCCGCCATCTCGGCGATCGGTGCCTCACCCCGAAACAGGTACATCGGGTTCTCGAACGAGCTGCCCCCGGTGAGCTCGAGCGCGTCGAGCGTGCCGTCCGCCGCCAGCAGCCGGGCGACCACCAGGCTCTCGTCCAGCCAGAGCCCGCCGCGCACCCCGTCGGCCATGTTGAACTTGGCGACGACTGCCACCCGGCCGTCAACCGCCTCCCGCACCTCGGACGCGACCTGGCGGGCCAGGCGGGCTCGATTCTCGACCGAGCCGCCCCAGCGGTCGGTGCGCCGGTTGAGCTTGGGGCTCAGGAACGCACTGACGAGGTAGCCGTGCCCGAAGTGCAACTCCAGCGCATCGAAGCCGGCATCCACCGAGCGCCGGGCCGCGTCCACGAACGCGCGCACGACCCTCGCGAGGTCGTCATCGCTGGCGGCCTGCGTGAAACGCATCGCCCGCGGCGAGAAGATGCGGGACGGGGCGAGCCCCCGGTGGCCGGTGCCTGCCGCCACCGGGCCGGCGTGGCCGAGCTGGATGCTCGCGGCGGCACCGTGGCCGTGCACCGCGTCGACCAGCCGCGCCAGGCCCGGCACCGCGTCGTCCGTCACCACGATCTCGCCTGGAGCGCCCCGACCGTCGTCGGACACCGCGCAATAGGCCAGCGTCGTCATCCCCACGCCGCCGCGGGCCACGGCCTCGTGGTAGTCGACCAGCGCATCGGTGACCAGGCCGCGCCGCGCCATTCCCTCGAACGTCGCGGCCTTGATGATCGGGTTGCGCAGCGTCACCGGCCCCAGCCGGGCAGGTGCGAACACTTCGGCCACTGCGGTCACGAGCCCACTCCCCCGTCGATGGTCAACGCATCCTACGGACGCGGTCCGGAGGTCCCGTGTCCGGACGGCCAAGCAGGAGTCCACACCGTGACGCATTCGGCGGGCCGTGAGACGCTCGGCTAGACCGATCGCATGGCCGTCGTCCTCTACGAGGTGACCGACCGCGTCGCCGTCGTGACGCTCAACCGACCCGAGGCACGGAACGCGCTGTCCGCGGAGGTGCGCCGCGAGCTGCCACGGGCCATGGGGCGGGCGGACGACGACGCCGACGTGGATGCCGTGATCCTGACGGGCGCCGATCCCGCTTTCTGCGCCGGCCTCGATCTCAAGGAGCTCGGCTCCGGCGAGCACGATGTGGCTCGCGGCGCGAGGTCAGGCGAACCGGCCGGCGGTGTTCGCGGCCCGATCCCGTCGATGACCAAGCCGGTCATCGGGGCCATCAACGGCGCCGCCATCACCGGCGGCTTCGAGCTGGCGCTGCACTGCTCGTTCCTCGTCGCCTCCGAGCGGGCGCGGTTCGCGGACACCCACTGCCGGGTCGGCATCCAGCCCGGCTGGGGCCTCACCGTCCTGCTCGCCGAAGCCGTCGGCGTGCGCCGAGCACGGGAGCTCTCGATCACCGGCAACTTCCTCGACGCGCCCACGGCTCAGGCCTGGGGCCTCGTGAACCACGTCGTTCCCCACGACGAGCTCATGCCATTCTGCCTGCGGCTTGCCGCCGACGTCGTCTCCAGCGACCAGGGCGGCGTCCGGCGGATCCTGCGCACGTACGCCGAGCAGCAGCTCGTCGACGGCGCCCGTGCGTGGGACGTGGAGGCCGCCGCCGGCCGCGAATGGCTGCGGACCGGTGGCGGAACCGCGGACACGATCGAGGCTCGGCGCCGGTCGATCATGGCGCGCGGCCGAGCCCAGGCGGGCGGCTGACAGGCCGGCTCAGAGGAGCCCGGACAGGCGGTCGACGGCCTTGGAGACGTCGTCGCCGCCGGCGCCGAAGCCGACGCGAAAGTGGCTGGGCACGCCGAAGCAGTCGCCCGGTGCCAGCAGCACGCCACGGGCGGCCGCCCCCTCGCAGAAGGGCCGGCTCGACTCACCGGAGCGCAGCCACGGCCACGCCGTCAGCCCCCCACCGGGTGGAATCCATCCGAACCGCTCGGCGTGCTCTGCGAAGAACGGTTCGATGGTTCGAAGGTTGGCGCTGGCCACCCGTTGCGTCCGTTCGAGGATCAGCTCGCGGTTCCGCACACCGATGACGCCCAGTGCCTCGCCGAGGGGTGACGAGCCGGACACCGTGAGGTAGCCGCGAGCGTTCTCGTACCGCGCGCGGCGCGCCGGGTCCCGCTCGACGATCCACCCCAGCCGCAGGCCGCTGAGGCACAGCGCCTTCGAGAAGTCTCCGAGCACGGTCACGCCCGGGTGCCGGCTGGCCGAGGGTGCCGCAGGGCCGTGGTAGATGGGGTGGTACACCTCGTCGACGACGAGTTGGACGCCTTGCTGGCCGGTGAAGTCGTGCAGCTCGTCGAGCTCGGCGCTGCCGATCACCGCACCCGTCGGATTGTGGGGCGAGTTGACCAGGACCAGCTTCGTCCGCCCGTCGGTGAGCGAGCGGATCTCGTCGAGGTCGATCCGGAACCCTGCCTCCCCGCGGAGGTGGTAGTGGCGGGCCTCGAGACCGAGCACCTGCGCTGCCTCGTCGAAGGTGGGAAACCCGGGGTGTGGCAACACCACGTTGGCGCCGGCCTCGGCGGCATGGATGAACAAGATCCACAGCGCCTCCGACGCACCCGTCGTGATGCGGACGTCGTCGGCGGTGACGCCGGCCACGGCGGCAAGGGCCTCGCGAAGCTCGGCGTCACCCTCCGGCGGTCCGTAGTACAGCGGCCGGTCGAACAGCCGCTCCCGTGCCTCGTCGTCGACGAGCGCCAGGAGCTCGCGGACGGTCCACCGGGGCCCGGTGCTCGAGGCGAGGTCATACTCGATGGGAGGCGAGGCGAACTGATGCTTGCTGAGCCACTGGTCGAGGAGGAACGGCCTGAGCTCCACGGTCGTCACCGTACGGCGTTCGGGTGCGGCCGCCGAAGCAATAAGCTGCGGACTATTCCGTCTAGCGATATAACGCCGGACGTAATATAGTCGGAGTCGTGACGACACAGCTCGGCCGCTACAGCGAACCCGCGCTGCTGATCCTGACCTCGCTGACCGCGGGCGACCGCCACGGCTATGCCATCAGCGACGACGTCGAGGCGCTCACCGGTCAGCGACCCGGCCCGGGCACGCTGTACGGGGCGCTGTCCCGACTCGAGGCCGCCGGCCTCGTCGAGGCCCTGCCCGGCGACCGGCGCCGCCGCCCGTACCGGATCACCCCCGACGGGCTCCGCTTCGTCCAGGGCGAGGCACGGCGCCTCGCCGCGCTCGCCGCCGAGGCGAGTCGTCGGCTCGAGCTGCGGGCCGCCCGATGAGACCCCTCATGCGCCTGTTCCCTCGGTCGTGGAGGGCACGGTACGGCGACGAGATCGCCGATCACCTCGGTCACAGCAGGCGCCCAGCTCGTGACCGGCTCGACCTGCTGATTGCCCTCGGGCCGGTCTGGTCCGACGAGAGCGCACGGAGGCTTCCGATGCTCACCTCACGCGTGTTGATGCGCACCGTCGCCGCGGGATTGTGTGCGGTCGGCATCGTCGCCACCGCGTTGGCGACCCTCGGGCTACAGCACGGGCTTGTCGAGCTGCCCCGACACTGGTGGTCGGCTCCCGCCCCCCTGCCGCTCGCCGCCGCCGCGGTGCTCCTTGCCGTCGGCGAACACGCCAGCCGCCGCTCCCCCCACCTGCACCGTGGCACCGGCGAGGAGGAGTGAGAGGCCGAGCGGATGAGCCAGGATGGTGTGCCAGTCCGCACAGCTCGTAAAGGAACCGCGTTGTCCGAGCGATCAGGAAACCTCGCAGGCGATCCGTTCGGTGGTCGGCAGCCAACCAGTCACGAACGGCTGACGGGGCTGCCCTGGGACGCGTCGTACCAGGACCGCCGTGCGCCCTGGGATGTCGGCCGGCCGCAGCCGCCGGTGGTGCGGTTGGCGTCCGAGGGCGGATTCGCCGGAGCGGTGCTCGATGCGGGCTGCGGGACCGGCGAGAACGCTCTTCACGTGGCGTCGCTGGGACTGCCGGTCCTGGGCATTGACGTGGCCGAGACGGCACTCGCGATGGCCCGAGCGAAGGCTGCCGACCGTGGGATCGAGGTCGAGTTCGTGGCGGCGGACGCGTTCCGGCTGGAACGTCTGGGGCGCACGTTCGACACGGTGCTGGACTGCGGGCTGTTCCACAGCCTCGACGGCGACGAGCGACCCGGATACGTGGCGAGCCTCGCATCGGTGACCGAGCACGGCGGGACCCTGTACGTGCTGTGTTTCAGTGACGATGGTCCGGACGCCGGCCCGCACCCCGTCGGTCGGCAAGAGCTGCTGGCAGCGTTCAACCCGGCCGATGGATGGAACGTCGCCGCCGTCGAACCGGACCGGCTTCTGACGAGATTCCACGACGGCGGCGCACCGGCCTGGTGCGCCACGATCAAGCGGATCTAGACCGCGCGACTGCTCGGCCGGCACTGCCGAGCACGCCTGGTGGTCACTTTCCGGTCACCTCCACGGCGTCGGCGGGTGCGGTGATGGTGATCCGTGCGCCGAGGTCGAAGATAGCTCGAATCGTGCGAGACGCTGGTTGGGGCTGCCCGGCGACCGGGTCACAGGCCTTCAGGGAGCTGCACGCCGGGCGTCGCCACGCGGGAGGACCCGTCCACGCCGGATCTCGCGGTCTCGCGCGACACTGCCGGTCGAGGCCAACCCACAACGGTGTCGCGCCTAGGTCGACGAGTGAGCTGTTTCAAGCGTGGAGGGATGCAAATGGCAGATGACAAGACGGATCCGTCCAAGCTGATAGATGCGAGGATCAGGGAGCTGGGCGACTGGCGCGGCGAGACGCTCAGCAAGGTCCGAGAACTCATCATGGAAGCGGACCCCGATGTCGTCGAGCAGTGGAAGTGGGCAAAGGCCACGAGCCCCGGAACGCCCGTGTGGTCCCACGGTGGTGATATCTGTACCGGTGAGACCTACAAGAGCGTCGTCAAGCTGACATTCTTCAAGGGCGCTGCGTTGGACGATCCGTCGGGCCTGTTCAATTCCAGCCTCGGCGGCAATGTCAGGCGGGCGATCGACATCAAAGAGAGCGACACGATCGATGAAGATGCTCTCAAGAACCTCGTTCGAGAAGCGGTGGACCTGAATCTAAAGAGCAAGGGACAATCCCCCTGACGCCCTCGGTAGAGCGCACTGAACGTGACCGCCGCCGGAGCCTGTCGGCGCTGTGCCGTAGCCTTTGGGTCACATGGGGAGGCGACGCGATCCAGCCGTCTTGTGGCTGCTTGCGTGTTTCGTCGTACTTGGCGTGTTCGTTGCCGCTGCGCTGCTCGTCGAGGTCGGCGACAGCGACCGCCCCGACGATGACCGGTCGGCGCTCGGCGGCGATTGCCGTGCCGCAGAGGCCCCCCTGCCCAGGGCGTTGCTCGAGTGCCTCGGCCCCGCCCTGGCATTCGTGGAGACGCCGCTCGGCCACGGCAGCGCCATTCTGCTGGCCGACGGCATGGCGGTCACCAACGAGCACGTTGTCCACCCGTTTGCGGAAGTCGATGTCGTGCTGCAGGGCGGCGAACGGCACGAGGGAATCCCCGTGGCGGGTGTGGACCCGCTCAGCGACGTCGCACTGATCGGCCCGATCGACACCGAGTTGCCCGGCACAAAGCTCGGCACCGCAGACGACGTCGAGCAGGGCGTGGACGTGTTCCTCGTGGGCTTCCCGGGCGAATCGAACGTGAACCCAAAGCCCACGATCTCGCGTGGGATCTTGTCACGGCGCCGTCGGGCCCAGGAGTTCGGCCAGACCTACCTGCAGACCGACGCCGCAATCGGTGGCGGGCAGAGCGGTGGCGCCCTCATCGACGAGAGGGGACGGGTGATCGGGCTTTCGGGGCTGAGCTTCGCTGAGAGGTTCGCCCTGGCTCTCTCGGCCGACGATGTCAAGCTTGTGCTGGAACGCATCCGGTCGGGCGAGTCACCCCGCTACCGGCCGTTCCCAACCACTGGAGGTGTCACGCAGGGTTCATTCAAGCTGGCCGATCGCGACTCCGTCCAGGTCTTCGCGATCCCCGCCGCGCCCGAGGACCGCACGATCCGCTTGACGCTTCCCCCCGATCGCCAGCCAGCCATCGACGTGGTTTCGCTGTCCGGCGACGTGCTGTTCATTAACCAGGCAGCCGTGGACATCATCGCCGAGTTCCGGGATGTGGACCCGTCCAGCCTCGGTGTCTACGCCCGCGAGCCCGTCGCACCGGGAGTGTTCGAGTTCGACGTACCCGAGGATGCACCGGCGATCGCCTTTGTCGGCGCGCGCGTCGCGAACGGCGCGGATGTCGCGTTCAGCGCCACCGCCCCGGTTGTCGCCATCGAGAACGATGACCACAAGTACATCGTTGCCGGCGACATCGTCGAAGGTGTGATCGACGTCCTGGACCGCGGCGACAGCTACATGATCTACCTCGACGCCGGAGAGGCGGTCGAGATCTTTGTCGGGTCGCCGTCGGTGGACATGTCCTTCTACGTCCGCGCACCGGGCGAGAGGCTTGCCGACGCCTCCTTCTCCGACGACGACGGCGGTGGGCTCTTCGACTCCGACGCCCGTGACGTCTTCCGGGCCGACGAAACCGGCGCCTACACGATCGACGTGGTCGCGCGCGACTACGACATCGCCGGCTACGTCCTACGTGTCAAGCCAGCGTCGTAGCTCGACCTCACGCCCTCACCGTGCCCACTATCGCTCCGAGGCGTTGCTCCTCATGCGTCGCAAGGCAGGTTCCGGATCGATGTCGTCGTCCCCGGCCACGAGGACAGTCAACGACGCTGCCTCCTCGGCGCAGGCCGGGCACGCCGCCAGGTGCACGTCCATCGCGGGCGCCGCCGCCGAGGCGTCCGCGAGCCGCGCCTCGACATATTCGTCGAGCAGCTCGAAGCAGTCCTCGCACGAGAGCCACGGCTCGGTCGACGTCAGAAGCCGCTGCACGGCCGCCGGGCTGAGTCGGTGAGAGCTCGCGGTCATTGTGTTCCCACTTCGGTCGCGCCCGGCAGGTGCCCAGTGCCGGCGAGGTGCCGGCGAAGGCGGGTGCGCGCTTCGTGGAGCGTCTTGTACAGGGCACCGCGCGTGGTACCCAGACGGTCGGCGAGGACGTCGACCGGCACCCCGTCGACGAGGAGGGCGACGGCGATCCGGCGCTGGTAGCCGGTCAGCGCAACGGCCATGGCCTGACCCAAGGCGGTGGCCAGGTCGATTGCCTCGGCATGCTGTTCGGGACCGGCGTGCTTGTCCGGCCAGACCCCAGCGTCATCCAACCGAACCTCGCGGTTGCGCCACGCGTGCCGCCGCACCTCGGTGGCGGCCTGCAGGATCGCGAACTTGTACGCCCACGTGGTGAAGCGGCTGCGGCCCCCAAAGGTGTGCACCTTGGCGAGCAGGCGGGCCAGCGCGTCGTCTGCCGCCTGGTTGGCCAGCTCCTCAAACGTGTCGTGGCCGGCGCCTGCGAGCATCGGCCTCATGCGCCAAACCTGGTGACGAGCGGCCCGGATCATGAGCCCGTGCAGGTCGCGTAGCGCCCGGTCCCGGTCACGGCCCGGTGCCGCCAAGTCGGCCAACCAGTCACGAGGCTCGGCCCTTACGTTTGCTCGTCCCACGTCGGGCTCCGCGTGATGGAGCGGCCGAACCGGATTCATGCCTGGGTCGCGGCGATCGGCGACAGGATCCGTGCGACCCGATCCGGAGTGCGTGACGGTCGGACGAACTTTGCATCGCCCGGTCCGATGCTCCGTGTGCGAAGCCCTACCGCACCGGGTAAGAAGCTTGGCCGTCCTGACGCGAACGTCACAGAGGCCACGCATACCCCGGTCAATCCGCCCACAGTCACCGGAAGGACCACCAGATGAACCACGTGCCCACGTTGACGCGTCGATCCGTTCTCGCCCTGGCGCCCGCAGCCCTGACCGTCGGCCTTGGCGGCATGCCCGCCGCTGCCGCCAAGGGCGCTGGTCCGTTCTCCACCCCGCACAACGCGGCCCAGGTCGCGTTCCACGACGCCATGCGCAAACTGTGGGAGGACCACGTGACGTGGACGCGCCTGGCCATCGTCACGTTCGCCGACGGCTCCGCCGGCTTCCAGGCGACCGCGGCGCGATTGCTGCAGAACCAGGTCGACATCGGTGACGCGATCAAGCCTTTCTACGGCGACGAGGCCGGCGTACAGCTGACCGCACTGCTGCACGAACACATCACCATCGCCGTCGAGATCCTTCAGGCGGCCAAGGCCGGTGACACGAACGCGTTCAACGATGCGACCGATAGGTGGTACGCGAACGCCAACGACATCGCGGACTTCCTGTCCGCCGCCAACCCGCGGTTCTGGCCGAATGCCACGATGCGGGCGGACATGAAGACGCACCTGGACCAGACCCTGACCGAGGCCGCCGACGAGCTGGCCGGTGACTACACAGCCAGCGTGGCCGACTACGAAGAGGTGCACCTCCACATTCTGGCCTTGGCGGACACGTTGAGCTCGGGCCTCATCGGCCAGTTCCCGTCCCAGTTCCACTGAGGGTGCGGGAGTCGCTGCGCCCTCATGGCTGCGTTGGGAACGAGTTCGTCGCGCCAAGCTGGCCGCAGCGCTCCGCTGACCGGTCGAGGGCTATGTCAGCCTCGTTCCCGGCCTCGCGAGCGTCGATGCCGTTACCGGCCAGGTAGTCGTCAAACGACTCGTCGGCTGTCCGGGCAAGCTCCGCGAGCCTGTCGTCGCCGCTGGCCGCTGCGGCAGCCGTGAACGCATTGAGCGGGGCCTGCACGGCGTCCCGCACGTCATATGCGGAGTTCGCGTCTGCGGCGCCGAGGATCGCGTTGGCAAGCGCTTCCAGACGATCGCATGCGGCGGTGACATCGACCGCTTCGCCGCCATCGTCATCCCCGCATCCCACGAAGAGCAGCAGCGGTAGCGACAGACACCATCGCGTCATCCCCCAACGCACATGCGCATACTGCCCGACCCGGGCCCAACCCGCTTGGCGTGATGGCGCTCGGCCATCGCGTTCTAATGAGCCGGGGTGGCCGCTCCGAACCAGGTCGCAAGTGCTTCAGGCAGCTGCGGGTCCGTGAGGTCGCCTGCCCAGGCGACATGCCCGTCGGGTCGAATCAACACGGCCCGCGGCGCCGCGACCTCGCCGAGCACCGGGAGCTCCCACACGCCGCCGTGCTCGGCGTCGACCAACCGGACCCGATTCGGCCAGGGCGAAAGGTCGTAACCGGCGGGTTCACCGAGGTTGAGGAGCACGGGCCGGGCGTCGTGCAGCAGGTTGAAGACACGCGTGGGACCGTCGGCGGTGTGCACGTCGAGGTCGGGCATGCGCCGCCCGAGGAGCGGATGTCCCTCTCCGAGGTCGTAGTGGATGTCGAGACCTGAGAGCATCCCGGCGAAGCGCCGGCGCGGCTCGTCCATGCCGAGCAGTTCGGTCATGGTGTCGTGGAGCGCCTGGTGACGGGCGTCGGGGGTGCTGAGCGCGACCTGCGCCATGGTGTTGTGCAACACCCGGGCACCAACCGGATGCCGTTCGGCGTGGTACGTGTCGAGGAGGCTCTCGGGCGATGTCTCGTCGACCACCTGGGCCAGCTTCCATCCCAGGTTCACGGCATCCTGCACGCCGACGTTGAGGCCCTGGCCGCCTTGCGGGGGATGCACGTGTGCGGCGTCCCCGGCCAGCAGCACACGTCCCGCACGGTAGGAGGCTGCCTGCCGCGACATATCCGTGAACCGGGAGATCCAGTTCGGGGCGTGCACTCCGAAGTCGGTCCCGTAGGCGACGACGAGTGCCTCGCTGAGGTCCTGCAAGGCGGGTTCGCCGGTGTGCTCGACCTCCCGCTCCTTCAGCACCACCCGGTACGGCCCGCCACCGTCCGCCCGATTGACGGGACCGATGCCACCGCCCTCGGGGCGCATGCCGATCTCCGGCTGCTCGTCCATCTCGACCTCGGCGATCATCCAACTGGTCGAGGGATCCACCCCGGGGAAGTCGATGCCGGCTGCCTTGCGGACCACGCTGCGCCCTCCGTCGCAGCCGACGAGGTACTGCGCTCGGAGCGACGTGTCGCCGGACAGCTCGACGTCGACGCCGACGTCGTCCTGGGCCAAGCCCACCACCTCGCGGCCACGGAGGATCGGAACCCCGAGCTCGTCGACCCAGCCAGCCAGGATCTGCTCGAAGCGGCCCTGCCAGAGCGCGAGCAGGTAGTTGTGGCGCGTGGGGAAGTCGCCGATGCCCAGGCGGATGTACGCATAGCCCACGCTCGGATGTTCCTGCCCCGCCGACAGGAACCGTTCGGCGATGCCACGCTGGTCGAGCACCTCGATGGTGCGGGAGTGGAGACCCCCGGCTCGTGACCCGTCGAGATCCTGACTGGTGCGCCGTTCGACGATGACGACGTCGATCCCCGCCAACGCAAGCTCGCCCGCCAACATCAGCCCGGTCGGGCCGCCTCCGGCGATCACCACCGCATTTTCAGCGTTCCCGTTCGACCCATATACCGAAGGCAACTCACGCATTCCACAACTCCTGATGTCACACTTTCTGACCCTTATCCGGGTCGGCTGACGAGTCATGATCAGCACGTTTTGGTCGCTTGCGGCAAGCCCCCTCGATCGCGTTATCTTGTTGATGGCGGGAAAGGTTCACCGCACCAAGATCCGGACGAGCTGACCGGTCCCCCACCTCGGGAACGCCGGGTGACGCAGCGGAAAGCCGCCACCGCCGGGTCGGCTCGGTGAGCCGAGGTCACCTGCTTCCCGGCATCCGCCGCGCTGAAGCCGCCACTCATCGTCCTGGGTGTCTGATCTCACCCGTTGAGGAGCAGGGCCTCGAGTCCGGTTCGCTCGATGAATCGGCGAAGCTCCGGCGATGGATCATCGATACGGAAGGTCACTCCCGCCTCGTCCGCGGCGGCACGAGCGAGCAGCAGCGACCGCAGTCCAGACGAGTCCATGAACGACACACCTCGAGCATCGATGGCCATCAACCCAGGGCGCTTCTTCAGCACTGCGCTCACGCAGGCAGCGAACGACTCCGTACCGCCAGCGTCCAGCTCCCCATCGACGACGATGGACGTTTCGCTGCCCTTGCTCGTTGTGGCAACGTTCAGCGACTCGCCGGGGAAAGGCTCGACGTCCTTCACCACGCGACCCCTCTAGCCACGGCACACCCGGTCAAACCACAAATCTTTCAATCACCCTGCATTTGGGGGACGCGAGGCAGCGGCCCGAAGGCGGGCCGGGATCGCTGCGCGTTACTCCCGAGGCAGGAGCTTGGAACCAGTCATCTCGCCAACCCGTCGCAACACCGGCGACGGTGCCCACCACGGTGAACGCCGGCGCAGGGACCTTAGGGCGCGCCCTCGTCTCGATGGGCGGCCGCGACTGCGCTGATCAGGACTTGCGGGCAGTCGCCTTCCCGCCCTTGCGGCCGGCTTCCTTCTTCTGCGCAGTGGTGCCACCCTGCTTGGAGGATCCACCCTTGCCGCTCTGCTTGCCGCCGCGGCTGGAGGCACCAGGGGAATTGGCGATCCTCGCGGCTCGCTGCTTGGACATGCCCTTGTCCTTGAGGGCTTCGTATTGCTTCTCGTTTTTCACGCTGGGGCGCTTGTCAGGCATCTGATCCTCCATTCGTGATCTCGTGCTCAACCAGTGCAGGTCGTAGGTGTTCGGACCAGAAGCGGAAAAAGCCGTCCTGGTCGGGACCAATCTGGTGGAAGTAGAGGTGGTCGTAACCCGCAGCCACGTACTCGCGAACCGACTCGACGAAGCGCCCGACCTCGGGTCCGCACGGGATCGATCGGGTCGCCTCCTCTTCCGTGACCATGGTCGCCGCCTCCTCGAAGTGGGTCCACGTGGGCAGATCTTGGGAGAGCTGGCCATGGATACCTGAGTTGGGCCAGACGTGGTGCACGGTCTTGCGCGCGTCGGCCGCGTCCTCCGCCCAGCAGACATGCAACTGTGCATACCGGGGACCGGTGCCACCGGCATCGCGGTAGCGACCGAGCGCGTTGGCATCAGGCGCGACACCCCAGTAGCCGTCGCCGATCCTTGCGGCCAGCTCCACGGCCTTGGGACCGAAACCCGAGACGATCACCGGCGGTGCCTCGGTCGGCGGGTCGAACAGCCTGGCGTTCTCGACGGTGTAGAAGTCGCCCCGATGGTCGACGGTCTCCCCCTCCCACAGGCTGCGGATGACGCCGACTGCCTCCTCGAGCATTGCCAGCCGCACATCGGTCGGTGGCCAGCGATCACCCAGGATGTGTTCGTTGAGCGCCTCCCCGCTGCCGACGCCGAAGAATAACCGGCCGTCCGACAACAGCGAGGTGGTCGCGGTTGCGTGAGCGAGGATCGCCGGGTGGATGCGGATGATCGGGCACGTCACGCCCACGCCGATGCCGATCTCGCTCGTCGACGCGGCGACGGCGCCGAGCACCGACCACACGAACGGGCTGTGCCCCTGAGCGCTCACCCATGGGTGGAAGTGGTCCGAAATCGATACGAACTCGAATCCTGCCTCCTCCGCTCGACGCGCCTGACGGACCAGGTCGCCCGGCGGATGTTCCTCGCTCGACAACGTGTAGCCGAAGGACGTCATACGCACCTCGTCGCAGTGGTACTGGCTGCCGCCATGTGACGTTGGCGAACTACCCCAGACCGCAGTCGTCAATCACCCTCGGCGAGGTCAAAGCCAGAACGTCCCCGTACCGGGTTGCCAGGCGGGCACGTGGGGTAGACGGCGCATGACCACCTTCGGACCCTCGAGCGAGGCGCACATGCCCGACCGCATCGCCGATCCGTGGGGTCCCCGCACCCCGTACGGCCGTCCGGCGTGGGCTCGCCGGATCACGGCGCGCTTTCCATCACCCGTCCGGGCGCGCTTGCCCGCCGGGGTGAGCCGAAGCCCCTGGCCGGTGCGCGTGGACGCCTACCTGGAGCCAGGGCTGACGGAGGCGGACGTGGACCGGTGGGTCCAGAGCGCATCCGTCCTGCACTCCAACGGCGACGCCCTCGACGTTGCGGTCAAGGACGGGCGGATCGTCGGCGTCCGCGGTCGGGCGGTGGACCGTGTCAACCACGGCCGCGTCGATCCAAAGGACCTCTTCGGCTGGCAGGCCAATGCGTCGCCGGACCGGCTGACGACCCCTCTCGTGCGCGAGGGTGACCGGCTCGTCGAGAGCGACTGGGACGCGGCGATGGGACGCATCGTGGACCGGTCACGAGCGTTGCTCGACGGACCCGGCGGCTCGGGCCACTTCGGCTTCTACACGAGCGGCCAGCTGTTCCTCGAGGAGTACTACACGCTGGCGGTGATCGGGAAAGCGGGAATCGGCACGCCCCACATGGACGGCAACACCCGGCTGTGCACGGCCACATCGGCGGCCGCGCTGAAGGCCAGCTTCGGCACCGACGGGCAACCCGGCTCGTACACCGACGTCGACCACTGCGACGCGCTGGCATTGTGGGGCCACAACGTGGCGGAGACCCAGACGGTGCTGTGGATGCGGATGCTCGATCGGCGCCACGGGCCCGACCCGCCGGCGTTGCTGGTCGTCGATCCCCGGCCCACGCCGCCGGCCCGCGAGGCCGACGTCCACCTGGCGGTGCGGAGCGGCACGAACCAGGCCCTGATGAACGGCATCATCCGCGCGCTGTTCGCACACGGCTGGATCGACGAGCGCTACGTCCGCCGCCACGCGATCGGCGTCGACCGGCTGGAGCAGGTCACCGCCGGCTACCCACCCGAACGGGTAGCGGAGATCTGCGACGTGCCCGCGGGGCAGGTGGAAGCCGCGGCGGAGTTGGTGGGCACGTGCGACCGCCTGGTGTCCACGGTCCTGCAGGGCTTCTACCAGTCCAACCAGGCAACGGCCGCCGCGTGCCAGGTGAACAACATCCATGTCCTGCGCGGCATGCTCGGCCGGCCCGGCGCCGGCGTGTTCCAGATGAACGGCCAGCCCACCGCCCAGAACACCCGCGAAACCGGAGCCGACGGCGACCTGCCCGGCATGCGGAACTGGAGCAACACCGAGCACATTCGGCAGCTCGCCGAACTCTGGAACGTCGACGAGATGACGATCCCTCATTGGGCCGAGCCAACCCACGCCATGCAGATCTTCCGCTACGCCGAGCAAGGGTCGATCAAGCTGCTGTGGATCTCGGCGACCAATCCGGCCGTGTCGCTGCCGGAGCTCGCCAGGGTTCGCCGCATCCTGGCGCAGGAGGACCTGTTCGTGGTCGTCCAGGACATTTTCCTGACCGAGACGGCCCGGCTGGCGGACGTCGTGCTCCCGGCCGCGACATGGGCCGAGAAGACCGGGACCTTCACCAACGCCGACCGCACCGTCCACATCTCCGACAGCGCCATCGATCCACCCGGCGACGCGCGGTCGGACCTCGACATCTTCCTCGACTACGCCCGGCGCATGGACTTCCGGGACAAGGACGGCGCTCCGCTGATCGGCTGGCATGATCCCGAGTCGGCGTTCGAGGCGTGGAAGGCGTGCTCGAAGGGGCGCCCGTGCGACTACTCGGCCATCACCTATCAGCGCCTGCGGGCCGGCAGCGGCATCCAGTGGCCCTGCCCGGAGGGCAGGACCGAGGGTGCGGAACGGCTCTACACGAACGGGACGTTCAACACCGACCCGGACTTCGCGGAGACGTACGGGCACGACCTCGCCACGGGTGCGGCGTTCACCGAGCAGGAGTACCGGGCGAAGGAGCCCCGCGGGCGGGCCTTCCTCCACGCCGCCGACTATGAGCCGCCACCCGAGGCGACCGACGACGAGTTCCCGCTCCTGCTGACCACCGGCCGGACCGTCTACCAGTTCCACACCCGCACCAAGACCGGACGGGCACGCCAGCTGAACGACGCCGCCCCCGGTTCGTGGGTGGAGCTCAGCGACAAGGACGCCGCCACGGTCGGCGTGACCGAGGGCGACATCGTACGCGTGGAGTCGCGGCGCGGTGCCCTCGAAGGACGCGCGCGCATCAGCGGCGTGCGGCCAGGCGTCGTCTTCGTGCCATTCCACTACGGGTACTGGGACCTCGCCCCGGACACCGGACCGGGCGACGGCGAGGGCCACCGCCGTGCTGCGAACGAGGTGACGATCACCGCCTGGGACCCGGTGTCGAAGCAGCCTCTCTTCAAGGTTGCCGCCGTGCGGGTGACGAAGGTCGCGGCGGGCGGCGGCTCGCCGTCACCGGCGCCCACCGTCGGCGCACCGGCACCGCTCGATCCGTCCGCAGTCCCGCCGACGGTTGGTGGGTCGGCCGCCGAGGCGACGGCGGCACCGGAGGCCTGACGATGCATCTCGCCCACTATCTCGGCCTGCTCCACAAGGCAGAGGACAACCTGGCTCGAGCCTTCCGCGAAGTCGGTGCGGCGCACAGCGACGAGCCCGACGTCTTCCGGGAGTGCGAGCGCATGGCGCACGAGTGCGCCGGCCACGTCGACCAGCTCCGCCCGTTCGTCGATCGCTACGGCGAGGACGCACCCGGCGAGCCCGACAAGCTCCACTCGGACCTGTTCCAAGGGACCCGCAGCGGCGGCCTCGGGCTGCTGCGGGACCTGCACGACCTCTACCTGATGGCCAGCCAATCCGACATCAGCTGGACCATGATCGGCCAGGCAGCCCAGGGCGCACGCGACACCGACCTGTTCGACACCGTCAACGCTTGCGAACACGACACCGCGATGCAGCTCGCCTGGATACGCACCCGCATGAAGGCCGCGGCGCCGCAGGCGCTGGTGGTGGCATCGTGATCATCAACGGGCGCCGGCCTGCGCTTCGTGGTCGGGGTCGAGGATGAACGCTGTGGCCTCGGCGCTGGCGTCGATCTCTCGGGACATCGTGCCGAAGTTCTCCCCGCCGGCGAACTCGCCATTGGACGATGGCCACGTGTGGCCACCGCCGATGATCGACCGGAGGACCACCAGCGTGCCGTCGCGGTCGGTCCAACGCTCGGTACGCACCCGGGTCCCGTCGGTGGAATCGAGATCCGTCACCACCTTCGCAGCGTCGCCCCTCGCATCCAGACCGGCCGCGGCGAACGCGGCGACCGTGTCGCGTGTCGGGAGGGTGGGGGTCGGATCGCCGGGTTCGCGCCCTGGCGTCTCCTGGATCCCGATGTCGTAGGGCCGGACCGGATCCTCGGTCCCGTAGACCTCCAGCAGCGGCACGCGTCCCGACGGCCGGATCGCCGGATCCCGTGGCAGCTGACCGGCGATCGACACCACCGCGCGCACGTCATCCGGGTGCTCCGAGGCGAAGCGCAGGGCCATGCTGGCGCCGTTCGAGAAGCCGACCACACCGATCGGCTCGTCGTCGATGCGTGGATCGGCCCGTAGGCCGCGAACGAGAGCATCGAGGAAGACGACGTCTTCGTCGCCGAGAGGGCGCTGGGGTGAGGGGAAGGTGTCGTCACCCCAGCCACCGTCGAGGGCGTCGGGATACACCACCGCCAGCCCCGCGTCGGCCGCGTGCCGGTCGAGCTGGGTGACGGTGCGCATCTCTTCGGCCGACGAGCCCCGGCCATGCAGGGCAACGACCAAGCCCTGGTCGGATCTGCCATCGGCGATGCACAGGACGTAGCGCCGGTCGTCGAGCGTTTCGTCCTCGCATCCTGGCTCGCCGGCGGTGGTGGCCGCGGTGGTCGATGCGGCGTCGGTCAGCCCTGGGGCTCCATTGCCGACCCCGTCGTCACGACAGCCTGCGGCGCCGGCCAGCAGGACGCCGGCGGCCGCTGCCGCGACCATGACCACGCGGGACCGGCCACTCGATCGGGCCTCGACCGGCCGGGCTCCGCCAGAAATGTCCATGCGGGCAGGAGAACAGGACCTGCTGCGGTTGTCCAAGACCGATCCGGGGCCGCCATCGATATCGGAATGGCTATCGTTGGCGGATCGACCTGACGCGGCATCTGCGCTACTTCGTGGTGGTAGCCGACGAGCTCCACTTCGGGCGTGCGGCCACGAGACTGCACATGGCCCAGCCACCGCTCTCACAGCGCATCCAACGCCTCGAACGCGAGCTGGGGGTGCGCCTGTTCGATCGCTCATCCCGCCAGGTCACGCTCACGCCGGCGGGCCGTGAGCTCCTCGGCCAGGCGCGCGAGGTGCTGGCGGCGGTGGACGCGCTCGACACGCGAGCCAAGGGACTGGCCGATGGCACGTTCCGCAGCGACGCCATCGGGCAAGCGTTTGCGCGTGCCGGAGTCAAGGGGTGGCTGCACGTCATCGACATCGACGACGGTGACGAGATCGGCGTCGGGTCCGACGAGCCCGTCGCCATCGCCTCGGTGTTCAAGGTGCCCTTGCTGGTCGCGCTCTACCGGTCCGCCGACGCCGGCACGCTCGACCTGGCCGATCGCGTGAAGCTCACCAGCGACCGCACCACCGGCGTTGCGGGACTGGGGGCCATGCACGACGAAGCCGAGCTGTCGCTGCGCGATCTGGCGTTGCTCATGATCACGATCAGCGACAACGCCGCGGCCGACGCCCTGCTGCAGACGGTCGGCTTCGAGGCTGTCCGGCGGGCACTCGACGACTGCGGGCTAACCGGCACTGAGGTGGTGGCGTCGTGCCGCGACCAGTACGACGCCCTCGTCGATGACCTCGCCCGCGCCGGACTCAGCCTGGCGCAGGCATTGGCCGATCCCGAGGTCGTGCAGTGCTTCCGGGTCCTGGATTCTGCGACGGCCAACCACAGCACGCCGCGGGACATGACCACCCTCCTCGCCCGCATCTGGCGGGACGAGGCGGCCAGCGCCCCGGCGTGCGATGACATGCGCCGGGTGCTCAGACTGCAGGTCTGTCGCCATCGCCTCGGCAGCGGGTTCCCGAGCGACGACGTGCGCGTCGCCGGCAAGTCCGGGAGCCTGCTCAACCTGCGAGGGGAGATCGGGGTCGTCGAGCTCCCCGACGGACATCGTTACGCCGCAGCGGTGTTCACGCGATCGAGCACCACGGCCCTGATCAATCCCGTCGCCGAAGCCGTCATCGGCACGGCCGCCCGAATCGCCGTCGACCAGCTGCGTCGCGCGAGACATGCCTGATCCGTGCGTTGACTCGCGCGACACCGTCTCACACGATGGCGGTGGCGGCGGCTAGGAAGCCCGCCGGAGACAGATGACGGACGTTCTCGATCGGCCGGGTTCGATCGACCACCGGGCCGCGCTGCCGCCGGATCGCGACACCGCACCGGTATCGCCGCAATGGCGGGCCGCAACGGACCAATGGCTCCTCGCCGCACTGCTCCTGGGCGCCGGAGCGATTCACGTCGCCATGGCCCCGTCGCACCTCGGCGAGTCGGCCCTCGAAGGTGCCGGCTTCCTGGCCGCGGCGTGGGTGCAGCTGGCGCTGGGCGCGGCCGTGCTGCTGCGCGCGCCGAGCCGGCGGCTGCTCCTCGCGGTGGCGGGCACCAGTGTGGTGCTGATCGCCGTGTGGCTGGTCAGCCGCACCGCCGGCTTGCCACTCGGGGCCCACGCCGGCCACGCCGAATCGGTCTCGGTCGTCGATGGTGTCTGCGTCGGCTTGGAGGCCGTCGCGGCGCTGGTCGCCGCGGCCACGCTCGCTGGGCTCGCCTCGGGGCTGCTGCGCTCGCGGGGCGTCGCCATCGTCGGCGCCCTGGGGGCGCTGGCATTCACCACCGGTGCTGTGGCCTCCCCTGCGGCCCGCGACCACGCCGCCCACAGCCACGGCACCCACGAGACCGAAGCGGCTGCCAGCCATGCCCACGGCGACCCCGGTGCCGGAGGCGACGACCTCGGGTTCTCGGCCCTGTCGAACGGCCACCAGCACGCCCACACCGACGAACCGCTGACGCCGGCCGAAACCGTGGAGCTCTCGCGGCAGCTTGCGGCCACCGCGGACCTGGTGGAGCGGTACCCCACTATCGCCGCCGCCGAGGCCGCCGGCTGGCACCGTGCCGGGCCGTTCTCGCCGGGGCTCGGCACGCACTACATGGGGCCGAACATTGTCCTGAACACCGACGGCGACATGGATCCCGAGGACCTGCGGGCGCCGATGCTGGTGTTCGACGGCCTGGGCCCCGACGCACCGCTGGCGGGCTTCATGTACTTGGCGTACGGCGACACCCCGCCCGAGGGCTTCGCCGGACCCAACGACGTGTGGCACTACCACGAACACGTGTGTATCAAGATGGGTCCCGGCGGCACCATCGACACGCCCTTCGGCGCCGACCTCCAGGGCGTGACCGCTGAGATGTGCGCCGACGTGGGCGGGGCGTGGGTCGCCAATACGGGCTACATGGTCCACGTGTGGAACGTGCCTGGCTACGAGTCCCCCGATGGCACGTTCACGGAGCTCAACCCGCGGATCACTTGCCCCGACGGGACGTACCATCGCATCCCCCTCGAGGAGCTGGGGGGCAGGGACACGGTTTGCCGGAGCGCCTGACGCGGACTGGGTCGTCTGGCCAGTTCACACAGCGGGCCGGGCATCGCGGACGACGCACTCGACCGCGCCGGCGCGGCTGGCAGAAACATCAGCTCCGACCGCGTTCGTCATCGCGCGGAACTCGCGTAGCGGGCGATCTCGGCCGCCGGTGACGAGCTTGTCGATCTCGATGCGTGGCGGTGCATCGTCGGCTCGGACCCCGCCGGCCACGAGGATGCGCCCTCCCGGGCCGGCCGCTTCGGCGCAACGAGCGAGGATGCGTCGCGCCTCCTCGTCGGGCCAGTCGTTGAGCACACTCCTCAGCAGGTAGACGTCGCCTCCAGGCGGAAGCCGCTCGAAGAAGCTTTGGCCGACGATGGTGACGCGGTCGGCCACGCCGCGAGCGGTCAGGGCGGCGTGGGCCCGCTCGGCCGTGGCGGGCAGGTCGACGAGCGTGCCCCGCAAGCGCGGATTGGCGGCGAGGAGGTTGGCGAGCACGTGGCCGAGGCCGCCGCCGACATCGACCACCTCGCGGACTGCCGTCCAGCCGCCCTCGAGCGGCGGGATGCGGTCGGGGTCGCCGTGCCCCGCGCTCATGAGCGCGTCAAAGCTCGTGCCGAGGTGCCGGTGTCCGGTGATGTCGTCCCAGAAGCTGCGCCCGAAGAGGCGTTCATAGCCCGGGCGACCGGTGCGGACGAGGTCCACGAGCCCCGCCCAGGCGCCGGCGAAGCGCCCGCCGATGCCGTTGAGGTCGAGCCAGAGCCGCTGCCCGGTGTCGAGCAGTGCCCGGGCGGGGTCGTTCATCGCGAAGCAACCGGGCTCGACTTGGGAGAACACGCCGTGCTCACTCAGATGGACGAGCACCGCCCAGACCCCGTCCGTGGTTGCGCCGGTCCTGTCGGCGAGACGCTCGACGTCATCCACGCCATCGTTGATCAACTCCGGCAAGCGCAGCGTCACCGCGACCCGAATGAACCACGGGGTCGCCAGATCTGACAGAGACTCCACGTCAACGGTCTCGCTCACGAACTCAGACTATGAGCCGCCGATCGCACCCCTCCGACCGCGTGCGGGTCAGGTTGCGTCCGACGCCGTGGTGGGGCTCTCGAGTGCCGCCCGCGCGAGCTCGACGATGGCGGCGGACGCCTTCGATGGCGAGCCGGCGTCGAAGGGCGGTTGTGGGTCGTATTCGATGGCCAGCTGCACACTCTGGGCCACGGCGGGACCGTACAGACGGTCCAGCAGAGTGAGGGCCATGTCGGTACCACTCGAAACCCCGGCAGCAGTGATCACCTTCCCCCGCTCGACCACGCGCTGACCGGTGTAGCGGGCGCCGAGCCGTTCGAGCTGCTCCTTCCGTGCCCAGTGCGTGGTCGCGTCGACGCCGTCGAGGATCCCCGCGGCGGCCAGGTAGAGCGAGCCGGTGCACACGCTGGTGGTCCACGAGGTGGTCGGGTGGACCTGGCGGAGCCAACGTACGAGCCGGTCGTCCCGGTCGGCGAACAGCTCGCCCGGCACCACGACGATGTCGGGAGCGGTCACGTCGGCGAACGTCGCGGTTGCGATGAGCGGGCAGCGCCCCGTGTGGTCGACGACCGGCCCGGCCTCGCCCGCCACGAACAGCACGTCGTGGCCGGGTACGTCCGCGAGCACCTGGAACGGCCCGATGATGTCGAGCGCGGTGAACTTCGGGTAGAGGGCCAGGGCTATCTGCATGGCTACGCCTCTTCGGTGTCCGAGACGACGAAGTGGAACATCATCCCGCTCTGGTTGTGTTCGGCGATGTGGCAGTGCGCCATCCAGAGGCCGGGGTTGGTGACATCGAGGAGGATGTCGACAGTCTCACCGGCGCGCACGAGCACGGTGTCCTTCCACACCAGGTTGGGCTCGGCCCCGCCGTCGCGGGACATGACGAGGAAGCGCCCGGCGCCGTGGATGTGGAACGGATGGTGCATCGGGTGGTCCTGCTCCATGTCGTTGACCAACCGGATCTTCACCCGATCGCCGACGCGGAACCCCCACTCGATCTCCCAGTTCTCCTTGCCGGTGTCGCGGTCGACGAGCTTCCAGATCATGTTGCTGGGGTCCGACGCCCGGTTGATCTCCGGCATCAGGTCCTCCCACTCGATCCCGTCGGCCGTGTCGTGGGAATGGGAGTGACCGGCCGGGGCCGCCGCGTCAGCCACCTGGGGAGTGAGCTTCATCCCGCACGTGGGGCACGTGCCGGGCTCGGCCGCGACGACGTCGGGATGCATGGGACAGGTCCACGACGACGGGTCCTGGGGGATGAGCTTCATCCCGCACGTGGGGCAGGTGCCGGGCTCCGCGGCGACGACGTCGGGATGCATCGGACAGGTCCAAGCGGACGCCGGGGGGCTCTGGTCGCCGTACAAGAGCGGCATCAGCGACTCGAATGCCAGCGTCTTGTCGGGTAGGCGATCGCGAGCGGCCTCCATCCTGGCGCGTTCGGCCGTCAGCTCGGCGCTCGTCCGAAGCAGCTCGAAGTGGCGTCCGAGCGATCCACCGATCGGCTCGTCGCGGACGACGACGGTCCCAAGGTCATAGATGTGGCCTGGCGTGCGGTGCTCGACCGTGACCGACCCTGGCGTCTCGAACAGCACGTCGACGATGGCTCGCTCAGACGGCGAGAGCAGGACCTCCTCGACGAAGGTCTCCTGCTCGTAGCGTCCACTGTCACCACCCACCAGCTTCATGCGGGCGCCCGGTAGGGCGATGTTGAAGATCCGAGTATTCGCCGTATTGGTCAAGTAAAGACGCACGACCTCGCCGACACGGGCCTCGAGCCGCCAGTCCGTCTCACCACCCGTCAGCATGACGTTGCCGAAGCGGCCCATGGCCACATGGGTGGGGCCGGCGTGATGGAACGCCACGATCCGACCGTTCTCGATGAGGACGTCGTCGAGGGTGACGACAACCTCCCGGTTCACCGGTGGCCAATAGTCCTCATCGGCCGGGACCACCACGAGATTGCCGTACAGGCCCATGTCCAGCCCGTAGTCCTCACGGATGTGGGGGTGGTACCAGTAGAGGCCAGCGTCCGGGAAGCGGATCCGATAGGTGAACTCGCCGCCGACCGGGATCGGCGCCTGAGTTTCGTAGGGCACGCCGTCGTATGCGTTGTCGAGGCGCAGCCCGTGCCAATGAACGGTGGCCTCGACGTCGGCGTCGTTGCGGACGTGCACGTTGACCTCGGAGCCCTCGCGAACCCGAAGCGTCGGACCAGGGATGGAGCCGTTGTAGGCCAGCATCCTGACCCTGTCGCCACCGAGCTGCTTGGCGACCGGCGCGATGCGCAGCTCGAAGGTGTCGCCGTCGACCAGCTCAACGAGCGCCGGAGCGACGCACTGCTCCAGGTTCGACGTGTCCGTCGAAAAGGCGGACCCGGTCACCGACCCGTTCTGCGTCTCGTCGTTCACTGAACCCTCCTTGGGCATCGGTGCCTACCGCGACGGCTCGAGGATGCTGCGAAGGTCCTCGGGAATGGGCATGGGCCGGAACGCGCTCACATCAGCGCCGCCCGTGTTGCCGACCGGATAGCGCCCGGTCCAGGAACCAGGGCCCGCCACAACGAGCCGCGCCAGCTGGCCGACGATCTCGCGAGCGGCGCGCCGCCGGATTCCGTACGCCAGCATCGCGAGGTGGGTGCGGACGTGGTCGCCCGCCACCGGCTGGCTCAGGATGTGTGCCCTCTCCAGGTGCTTCCACTCGCCCGCCACGTCCCCACGAGCACGGGCCGAACGCGCCGCAGCTCGCTCGTCAGACCATGCGGCACGCAAGGTCCTGCGCCGCGATGCGTCCATCGAGCCGGCCCGCCCGGTGACGCGCGTCGAAGAAGTCTGGGCCATCGCTGATCTCCCTTCTGGATCGGACGGATGTCCGCCGCCGATCTGGCCTCCGCCGCCGTGGCATCGCCTGCGGCGAAGACCACGGAAGCTACCGTGTCCCTCACTGAATACACAATGCATAGTCCCGTTTTCTCTTGTTCGACGGGGTGGTTAGGGGATGAGATGGGTGAGCTGTTGTGGAACTGAGCGTCCCAAATTCGACATCCAATCGGCTGGTGCGGAGAGGCGGCGCCAGGATCGGGGCTGGCCGCCCGCGGCGACCGGGCGTCGAGGAGGCCGTCTTCGACGCCACGCTCGAGCTCCTCTCCAGCCGCGACTACAGCGAGATCACCGTCGAGACCCTGGCCGCACGTGCCGGGGTCTCCCGGACCACGATCTACCGGCGTTGGCCGTCGAAGGCGGCCGTCGTCGCCGGCGCCGTCTCCAGCCTCTACCTGGACCGGGTCGAGGTCCCCGATGCGGGCTCGCTGGCTCAGGACCTCACCACCCTGCTCACCGAGACCTATCGGGTCATGGCCGACGGTGACGGTCGGGTCCTCGAAAAGCTGGTGCGTCAGTCCGGCCGGGACCGCGAGCTGACCGAACTCGTCCGTTCCATCCTCTATGCCCGTCGACGCATGTACGTCACCATCCTCAACCGCGCCATCGCCCGCGGTGAGATGCCGCCAGAGGCGGACCAGGAGCTTCTGCTCGACCTTTTGCTCGGGCCCCTGTGGTTTCGCCTCCTGGTAAGCGGTGCGCCAATCACACCAGCGGCGGCAGGTTCGGTCGTCGAGCTCGTGCTCACAGGCGCGTTGCCTCGGAGGCCCATGCCGTAGGTCGGTGCGCGAACTCGGAAGCACGCGCACCTCGGCACACGTTGATGCGCGCTTCGGGCGGCAACAAGGTCATACGGTGACGGCGATGCCGAACCTGGAGCAGATGGACTACTGGGCTGGCTCCGGTGGCGAGCACTGGGTTGCGGAACAGGTCCGGTACGACGAGATCAACGCCGAGTTCGGTGCCCGCCTCGTCGCAGCGCTCGCCCCGCAGCCCGGGGAGCGGGTGCTGGATGTGGGATGTGGCAACGGTGCGCTGAGCCTCGCCATCGCGCCGCTGGTGGCACCCACGGGCCTCGTGCTTGGCCTGGATATCTCGGGCCCGATGCTCGCTGTGGCCGCGCAGCGTGCCCGCGCCGCGCGGGTGAGCAACGCGATCTTCGAGCACGGCGACGCCCAGACCTACCGACCAGAGGCCGCATCCTTCGACGCGCTGGTGAGCCGCTTCGGGGTGATGTTCTTCGACGATCCCGACGCCGCGTTCGCGAACCTTGCACGATCGTTGCGCCCCGGAGGGCGGACCGTGTTCACGTGCTGGCAGAACGTGCTGGCGAACGAATGGCTCATGGTGCCGGTGGGCGCGGCGCTGGCCCACGTGCCGATGCCTGAGCTCGGGGAAGCCGGCCGGCCGGGGCCATTCTCCCTGGCAGAACCCGACCGGATTCGTTCGATTCTGGCGGGTGCTGGTTTTACGGATGTGAACGTTGACGACGTTCGCTGCCCCATGCGCATGGGTTCGACGGTCGAGGACACCGTGTCGTTCATGCAGAGCACCGACATGGCGGACACGCTGATGGCCGACGTCAGCGACGCGGCCGCGGCCGTAGCCTGGGAAGCCGTACGCGAGGCGCTCCGGCCCTACGCCGGACCCTACGGCGTCGTGCTTCAAGGCGCCGCGTGGCTCGTCACGGGCACCCGACGCAGCTGACCACCCAACGACGCTCGAGCCGAATACGGCCGGCGTCGCGAGTTAACAGCGGGTCAGGTTGAGCGGGGGTCTCGGCCGGTGTAGGCCAGCAGCCGGTCCTGGGGCGACGCATCGTCGCCGATCGGGACCTCCGGCTTGAAGATGCCCTTGCGCTGCTCGTCGGTGAACTTCCCGTGCACCGTCTCGTACGCGGCCGCGGCCAGGCCGTCGGGCATCGCCTCGTCCTGGCTTGTCGCACGCGCTATATCCCAGCCGTGCACCAGGAGGTCGCTGAACGCCACCCCGAGCGCCGGGCCGCCCTTCTCGACGGCCCCAGGTTCCGCGTACGTGGCCAGCATGTCGCGTCGCACCGCCTCGAAGTCGGCCACGGGGTCATCGCTGAGCGTCGCAGGCGGCTGGGGGCTCGGGGGTGACGCCTCCTCGCCCCGGGCGGAGCTCAGGAAGTACCGCTGGGTCTCGAGGACGTGATTCAGCAGAGTGCGCACATCCCAGTCGTCGCACGGCGTATCGGCGTCGAGCTTCTCAGTGGCACCGGAGACCTTCTCGGTGGCCCATGAGCTCGCACGGTCATAGAGATCGAGCAGGTCAGGCGTCATCTGCGACCTCCTATCAGCAATTGACGCGTCCCTACCCGCTCAAGGGCGCTCTAACCACCACAGCGCTTCCGCGCCGCCGCGCCCCCGCGTCGCTTCTCCTGGGCCTCTGGGTCCGCGATCATGCTCGGGAGGAGGTGACCCATGCGCTCCTTCGTCCGTGCGTTCATTACCCTGCTCCTCGCGCTACTGGCCCTCACGGCGGCAGCGCCGGCTGCTAGTGCGCAGGCCGAAGAGGAGCCCGACAACATCGTCGTGCTGACCGGTCGGGCCGACGTCAGAGCGGGCGAGACGGTCGACAACGTCATCATTTTCGACGGTCCCGTGGTGGTCGACGGCACGGTGAACGATGCGCTCGTGGCCTTCAACGGCGACGTCCTCATACGAGGTACCGCTCGTGAGGATGTCGTCGCCGCCGACGGCACGGTGACCGTTGCCGACGGCGGGCGGGTCGAGGGCGATGTCGTGTCCCGGCATCGGCCGGTCGTGCAGGGCGATGGCCGCCTCGACGGGTCGTGGGAGCGCTGGAACCCGCGGGCGTGGAGCAATGCGGCGTCAGTGGTGGGCTGGCTCGCCGTGTGGCTGGCGTTCACCGTCTCGAGCCTTCTTCTAGGCCTCCTGCTGGGCCTGCTCGCGCCCCGCGCCGCTGCCGCGGTCGACGCCGCCGCCGCCCGCGGCTTCGGGCCGGTGATCCTGTGGGGACTGGTCCTCTTGATCGGCCTGCCCATCGTCGCCGCCATTGCCATCGTCACCCTCGTCGGGCTCCCCCTCGGGATCGGCTTGCTGCTCGCCCTCGGGCTGATCTACGGCGTCGGGTACACCGCCGGGGCGTGGATCCTCGGTCGCCGCGTCGTCAGTCGGGCCTCGCCGATCATCGCCTTCCTGGTGGGCTGGGGCATCCTGCGGGCGGTCGCGCTGGTCCCCGTCCTGGGCTGGTTGGTGTCGCTGGCCGCCGTCGTCGTGGGTCTGGGTGCCATCGCCATCGCGGGCCACCGCGCCCGCCGGCGCGACATGGTCGTCGAAGAGCCTGGGGAACCGGCACCCACACCGCCCCCTCCACCGCCAGCCCCCACGCCCACCTGAGCTCCGAGTTGATTACCGGCGTCCAGCGCAGCCGCTGCTGGCGCGCAACGTCGTTACGTCTGTGAACGAGGCGGGCCGAGGAACTCGACGCCGTAGCGGGCGGCGACCGCGGCCAGCCGGCCCCTCGCGTTCCGGGGATCGGTGGACGGTGTGGCGATGTCGGCGATCTCCTCGAAGAAGGCCTCGAAGCCCGCTGGCACGGTGAGACTGAGATGACGGCCCCGCGGCGAATGCACCCGGTAGCCATGTGGCACGTCCCTGGGTCCCCACACCCAGGTGCCGGGGACGCCGGCGATGGACTCGTCGCCGACGAAGACGGTGTACTCGCCTTCGAGCACGTAGAACGCTTCGTCCTCGCGGTGATGCACGTGAAGCGGAGGAGCGGCGCCGCTCGGGCCCGCCACCTCGACGGCACCGAGTAGGCCCTTGGTATCGGCGGCAGACGCGAGCACAGTGATCGTCTGGTGGAAGAAGGGGGTCGACACGCATCTCCTCCTCGTATTGCCATTTCATCGCGGTCTGTGGTCCCGCCGTCGTAGCCGTCACCCGATGGCGGCCTCACGTCGGCTGGCCGGGTCCAGGTACCGGGCGCGCAGTTCTCGCTTGAGGACCTTTCCGGCGCCGGAGAGGGGGAGCGCGTCGACGAGCTCGACGCTGCGGGGGGCCTTGTAGGCGGCGACGAGGCACCGGGTGTGGCGGATCAGCTCGTCGGGCGTCACGTCGGCGTCGGGCCTCGGCCTGACGACGGCATGCACCCGTTCGCCCCACGCGTCGTCCGGGAGGCCGATGGCGCGGCGAGGGCCGACGTGAAGCTACCCGCCTTGACTCTGCGGCCTCAGGTCTCGCTGTCAGCCGGCGATCAACTGTCGGTGCGCAGGCGATAGGAGCGCCCGTCCTCGCCGAACTCCCCGAACGGCGGCCGCGTGCCGGCGTCGATGGCCCGGATCGTCGGACGTCCGATGTGCGCGAATACCAGGCGCTTGACCTCACGCTCACGCGCATCACGGGCGACGGCCAAGGCCGAGGCATGGCCGCCGACCCCACCCGCGAAGCGGATCGGGCGATCCCAGCCGGCGGCATCAGCGAAGAGCAGATCGACCCCCGAAGCCCAGTCGGGAAAGGTCCAGAACTCGGGTGCCCACGCCACCGACCGTTCCCCGGCCCTGATCATGTAGCCCACTGTCGGATGTGAGGTGTGCGCGACCGGACGGGGCTGAACGGACAGATCTGCGACTGCGAAGGTGGCAACCGCCGGGTCCAAGCCGTGAACTGCCGCCAACCGTCGGATCTCTCGACGCAGTTCGCTGCGATCGTCGGTGACCAGCCAAGCGTCGACCCGGCGGTCGGGCTCGGCGCCGGGCCCGCCATCGAACACCACCCGACTGTGGGCGTAGCTGACCAGGAGGCCAGCCGGGGCGAAGCGCGGAGAGCGCATCGCACCCACACCGAGAAGCCGCAGCCGCAGCTCTGCCACTGGCTGTGAGTTTCGGCCCAAATCCCGGGGAAACGTCAAACCGCCACGACACGTGAGCAGCGCCCAGGATCCAGGGCTGCCGCTATGGCTGCTCCTCGGCGGCGTCGGCGTCGGACTTCGTCTGGTGCACGGTGCCGGCCGGGTGCTCGGGCGGTGCATACACGGTGAAGAGCCGCAACGGGATGGAGCCGGTGTTTCGGAAGTTGTGACGCGTCCCCGCCGGCACGAACGCCATGCTGTTGGCCTGTACGGGGGTGGTCTCGCCGGCGATGATCGCCTCGCCGTCGCCTTGGACGAACACGAGCACCTGGTCGACGTGATCGTGGACCTCCTCGCCGATCTCCCCGTCGGACGGGATTGTCATCACGACGACCTGGCTGTGTTCACCGGTCACGACCTCTCGCCGGAACGCCTCGTTCTGCTTGGCTCGAGCGACGATGTCGTCATTCATGGCGGGCATGGTGATCCTCCTCTCCCGGCGCGCCGAGCGGCGCCTCCGGACTGCGTTCCGTACCATGCTCGACCATCCGATAGGTGAGGCGACCCGCAGCCCGTCATGCGATGGCCATCGGTCCCTCGCGCGTCGGCATGGGCAGCCCTCCTGTGGACGGTCACCGGTTGCGGGCGTCGCGGTAGGGCAAGCCCTTGGTCGGGTCGGGCTCTCGGGGAAGTCCGAGGACGCGCTCTCCGAGCACGTTGTGCTGGATCTCGTCGGTGCCGCCGGCGATCGATTGTGCGGGAACCGAAATGAGGATCTCAGCGAGCACGCCCTCGAGGGGCGCTGCAGGATCGACGCCAGCGAGCAGGGCACCGCTACCAGCGATGAGCGAGTGGACCTTGGCGGCCTGGCGGGCGACGTTGCTGAGGGCGAGCTTGCCGATCGATCCCTCGGCGCCGGGTGGGCGGCCGAGCTTGCGGGCGGCCTGGGCCCGCTCGGCGGTCCACTCGCTGGCGCGTTGCATGCAGAGGAGACGGGTGATCTCTTGGCGTACGGCTGCGTCGGCGGCCCTGCCGGCGGCTCGGGCGTGGTCGACCACGAGGTCGGCCCGCCCGGCGCGCTGCGGGTACCAGGAGTACACCTTGGCCGTCTCGAGGGCCTCGGCGAGGGCTTCGTCCCGGGCGCGGCCGGGGTCGATCCCCTCGACGCCGATGGACACGAGGGGTCGCCACCGCCGCTCGTGAGCGAGGGTGGCGAGCGCGGCAGTCCATCCGTGGTTCACCTCGCCGACGACCCAGCCCTTGGGGATCCGGGCGTCGGTCAGGAAGACCTCGTTGAACGACGCGTGGTAGTTCATCTGCCGCAGCGGTCGGACTTCGACGCCCGGCTGGCGCATCGGGAGCACGAAGTAGGTGATGCCTTGGTGCTTCGGGACGTCCCAATCGGTGCGGGCGACGAGCATGCCGACGTCGGCGTGGTGGGCGCTCGTGTTCCACACCTTCTGCCCGTTCACGACCCACTCGTCGCCGTCGAGTACGGCGGTCGCGGTGAGGCCGGCCAGGTCGGATCCGGCCGACGGCTCGCTGAAGAGCTGGCACCAGACCTCGGCGCCGGTGAGCAAAGGACGGAGGAACCGCTCGCGCATGTGGTCGGGGCCCTGCTCGAGGATCGTCGGGCCGGCGAGCCCGGCGACCCCGGCCGGAATCGACGACACGGCGCCGCAGCGCCGGATCTCCCGCCTGACCACGTCGTCGGCCCACGCGGGCATCCGTTTGCCGTACCAGCGTTCCGGCCACGACGGCACGGCCCAGCCGGCATCGACGAGCAGCTCGCGCCACGATCGCAACGACATGGACGGGTCCCAGTGGGCGGCGACCCACGCCTGCACGTCCTCGCGTACTGATCGCTCGGTGAGTCGGTTCCCCATCAGCGACCGGTGAAGACAGCCGGGTGGCGCTCGCTCATTGCCTACACAGCCTCGCGGAAGTCCGCCGCCATCCGCGGCCGTTCCCGGCCGTGGGCACATGGACCATCTAGGAGGTGCTTCTCGTGGCATCCCAACGGGGTTCGAACCCGTGTCTCCACCTGAGACGGCGGTCGGATTCGTCGCGAGCGAGGTCGGCAACGCTTGGTCCTGGGGACTCATTACCCCAGCACCCGTTCGCCGCTTCCTGCCCCAACTCATCGACCTCATGCCTGCGACCGGCACCCCCACGCAATGCCCGTTCTGGTGCTTCGCCGCACGGCAGGACCTGCCTCGTGGAACGACACCGCGTGCGCCCGGTACCGCCAGTCGGGGCTCGAGCGCCGGTCCACGCGTCTCTCGCCGCACCTCGGATTCGGACTATGACATGCATGAGCGCGACGGAAGGCTGTCGCGAGCACTGGACGAACTCGTTTGCTGAAGGGACTCAAGTTGAATGCCGCACTCGCCGTGGCCTTATTCGGAAACCTTGTGCTGTTCGGGTCCCTGGTCCTCCTTGGACTACAAGTCCGCCAAGGTGCTCGCGCAACGCTCGCCTCGGTCTATCAAGCGATGAACGACAACATGCTGCAGATCACGCGCCTCTTTGTAGATCGACCGCTGTTGCGCCCCTACTTCTACGGCGAGCAAGAACTGGCTGACGAATCGCCCGAAGAGCGCGAAAGGGTCGAGGCAACCGCCGAGCTGTTCATCAACCTCATCGACAACGTTCTGACTCAGATGCCGCTGCTACCGAGCAACCTTGCCGACCCGTGGCGAACCTATTTCGCTAGCGTCACCACAAGCAGTCCTGTGCTTCGTGAGTTCTGGATGCGGCGCCGGGAATTTTACTCGGAAGAGATGCAAGCCCTCCTGGACCCCCTGACAGTCCAGCTGTCTGAGCGCGGGCCCACATGACAGCGAACTGCCGCCCCGTCTGTCTCGGGAATCTGTCTGGGCCGCCACCAGCGGTACAACGCCGCCAGGCCTCGATCCGGAGAACGGCCCTTGAGCCTCAAGCCACTGCCTCCGATGCCTCCAGCCACCGGACCTTGCCCCTAGAGGTAACGCGCTGGGCACAGACTGGCCGAACCGAGCGCCCGCCGCCGGCCGTTCGAGCAGTACAGAACGACGCCACTCGAGATCGGCCATCTGCGGTGTTCCGTCCTCGACCGGCTTTTGGAAACCCCGCTACACAGGGGACGGCGCGGCAGGATGTGGGCGCGAGTCTCGACCCGGCGTTACGAGCGTTGTGCCCGCGTGCAAGTTCACCCCATCGTGAGCGGGTTGACCGGCCGCGGGGGAATGACGCTATGGGCGCCACAACGCAGCGTCGCGGGGGTCGTGCATCACCGCCGTACGGTGGGACCGTGACCCTGTCGAAGGAGCGCGACCCCCGGCTCATCACCATCCGCCGCGGGGGCACACTCACGGACTCCGACCATCGGCTCCTCGCTCTGTGGGCGGCCGGGTGCGCAAGGCACGTTCTGCACCTCTTCGAGTCGGTGCAGCCGTTGGACCCCCGGCCCCGTCAAGCGATCGCACAGATTCGGGCATGGGCGCGAGGCGAGATCAGGATGTCCCAGTCCCGCGCGGCGGGCGGCCATGCCATGGCTGCGGCACGAGTGTTGAGCGGAGCGGCTCGTCACGCAGCATTCGCTGCCGGCCAGGCCGCGGTGGTGGCGCATGTCGCTGCACACGAGCTCGGTGCTGCGGCCTACGCGATCAAGGCAGCGCGTGCGGCGGCTCCCGCATGCGAGACTGACAGCGCCGGACGGCTCGAGTGCCGTTGGCAGCGCGAACAGCTCGCAGATGCAATCCGCGAGCTCGTCTTGGACGATCAGCGGTTGCGCAACGAGATCTGCTGGTCGGTGTTCGAATGTTGACACTGCTGCGAACGTGGTGCCCGTCGGCGCTCTACAGACCGTGAAGGCGCGTACCGACCGGGCGATCGATCTGCCACGCCCCATAGTCGCGTGATCTCTCCGATGCGTAGCGCTCACGGCGTCGGGAAGTCCCACTGGCTTGCCCACCGGGCCGGGACGATCGACGTGACTCCGCTTGGGTGTCGCGGGCCTCGGAATCGCCGGTGACTGGTTCGTTCACGGCTATGTCATTGCCGAGATCGCGCACCGCGTCGGTGACGAACTCCTGCTCTGGGACTCATGGGGCGCTATGTCCAGAGCTCTCACCCAGGCGCCAGGCGTGGGAGCATCTGGAGATGCCAGTCGAGCGGTGCAGCGAGTGCGGCTTCGATGGCGACGACTGGACCGACGGTGCCGCGCTCGACGCGATCGGCGAGCTGCCGGAGAGATTTCGGACCGCAACGGCTGGGCTTGGTCAGCACGACGCGGTGCGGCGGCCGCTTCCTGCCATATGGTCGATCGCCGAGTATGTCGATCACGTCCGAGAGGTACTCTTCGGGATGCGCTTCGTCTTGGACAGCGCCTTGGCGCAGCCAGGAGTCGATCTCGGTGAGGCTCCAGTGCCGCGCTTCGATCCAGAGCCCAGGGCGATAGATCTCGACGCTGCACTCGACGGCCTCGAGCGGGAGGCGATGTCTCTTGGGACTCGGCTGCGTGAGGTTCCGGAGCACGCCTGGCATCACAAGGTGAAAGTGGGCGAGGACGAGCTCGATGCACGGTGGATCTGCCGCCACGCCGTCCACGACGCCACCCACCACCTCATGGACGTCGAACGCCTTCGGGCTGCACTCCCCGACCATCGCTGACCGACACATACCGCCGGCTCCGGGGCACTGCCCTCCAGCACGCAGATCGCCCGCTGCGGGCGGCCGCTGCCGCCCGATCGTCGGTACAGAACGCCGAGGTACGAGATCGGCAGTCAGGGCCGGCGCCCCTTGTCGGTCCGGTCGACGGAGCCGCTCACGTCGACCGCGAACCGAGGTTGTCGTCGCCGCATTTCGGTCAGGGCCGTCACCGATCGACTCATGGCTTCAGATGGAATCCGTCGTCGCTCCCGAGCGGATCCCGTCACGTCCCCCGCCCCGCCCGCCCCGCCTGGGTGGCTCCTAGCCGATCAGGACGGCTCGACCATCAGTAGCGAGTTGCCGTCGGGATCGCGGAACCAGAACATGGGTGGCTCGGGCCCGGCCATCTCGACGGCCCCGAGCCGGACGACTGCGGGTGCGCCCGTGCGCGCGATCGCCGCGTCGACGTCGACGCCGAGCGATTGGAATGCGTGGTAGGTCGCGTCGATGTCGTCGGTGTTCAGGATGACACCTGTCGCCACCCCGACGGGATCGCCGGGGCCGGGTGGCACGAGCGCCAACCCGGTGGGGGTCCCGGGTGGGTACACCTCGACCCAGCGATAGCCATCGCCCCACGGGATGTCGTTGCGCCTCTCGAAGCCGAGTCGCTCGTAGAACGCGACAGACCGGTCCTGGTCGGTCGAGGGGATCATCACGAGTTGAATCCGACTGATCATCGTGCTCATTGCGACCTCCTTCGGGGTGGGAGTGTCCAGAAGATGCGCACTTGCCGCTGCTCGCTCCAGTGACGCGACACCGCAGGGCCGACTCGAATCCACGCATCGGCTACCCAATGTGGACGATCGCGCTCGCGCCAACTCATCGGTAAGCGCACCGCGTTCTCAAACGAAGCCCATGGCGGCACCGAATGCCCGAACCGAGCAGCCGTCGCCCGGCGGATCGTCAGCACCGAACCACGCAGCGCGAGTTTGGGCAGCTAGGGGTGGGTCGGTGCCGTCAACCCCGATCGGTAATCCCGATCCGCTGCCTGAGCGAGCTTCCTTCAGCCGCCCGGGACGATGAGGCCCACGGCGGCGACCACCATTAACAGGGTCCCGGTAGCGATGGGATAGCGGGCGAGGCGCCTAGGCGGCACCTGGGTGGGCATGCGCTCGTCCAGGCAGCCCGGTGCGCGTTCGGCCAAACAGGGTCGCGCAGTCCCATATCACCGGGGGCGTGACAGCCCTCAGCGGTTCGCCGGATGGCAGGGTCGGGTTGTCACCGGACCCGACTGGCAATGCCGGGATAGTCGAGCACGAGCCCTGACGCGTCGTAGACGAGCTGAGCCTCGAAACCGAATGGGGGTGAGCGATACTGGTACCGCTGACGGTCGCCGTCGTCGTCGACTCGCATGTAGGTCTGCTCGAGCCGCTCGACGCGTAGGTCCAGGGCACGCACGTAGGCCGCGGGAGCCTCCGCCGATTGGCCCACGCGCAGCGTCAGGCGGTGCACCGGGATGGTGTTCGTACATGCCGACGACTCGAGATCGACATCGAAGCAGTCGTCGAGCTCGGGTACATGTGAGCCGTCGATCTCCCAGTGGCCCGCCCCGTCGGCATCGAGCCGCGTGTCGTGCTCACCGTTGAGGGACCAACCCCAGATCCGGGCTGCTCGGGTGGTCCAGTGCCCATCGAGGGTGATCGTGTAGCGGACGGCCCACACCTGGCCGTCCTCGACCGCCGCGGTGAGCCCCTCGAACCGGTGTCCGGAACGATCCGAGCGGACGAACACCGACTCGAAGCCGTCGCGTGCCACCCGATGCCGCCAGGCAGCGCTCGCCGGGAGGTCCCTGAACGTCATTCGCTCTCACCGGTCCTCTCGCCATCTGCCCTGAGCGCCGGTGAAGGTACCAAGAGCTCCTCGTCACCGGTCATCGATGCCCTCCAACGCCGGGTCGTGGACGGTCCTGCACTGGGTCGGATCGCCTGGTGCCGGCCGCCGGCGGTGATCGTGCCGTCTCGCGGCGCAGGGACCGTGACTCGCCGCGTCAGCGGTTCGATCCAGCCGTAACGTTGCTCCAGCCCGATGGACTGTTCGGGTGACGGAGGTGATGACCGTGGCACAACCGACCGACACAGATCGCGTGGCGACGCTGCTGCAAGAAGCGGCGGAGACGCATCACCGCGTCTTCCGGATCACCGACGGCGTGGATGAGGACTGGGCGTCGTGGTATGCGAACTGGCTCCTCGACCTGTCGGAGCTATCCGATGTGCTCGGCGCCCGTCCCGTCCGCAGTCACCTCGTCCATGCGCTCGTGCAACTCGACCAGGATCATGCTGCCGCGGGCACGGATGGGGCCTGGCCTGCGTTCTATGCCCGCCGCCTGTACGAACGTTTCGGCGGGACGTAGAGACGAGCGATCCATGCGCTGCCCGCCGGCCAGGGACGGCTGCCACACCTTTTGCCGATACGCCCGCAGCAACCGCTGGAGGCGTCCAGACCGGCCCGGCACAGGGTCAACCAAGCGCCCCACAACGACATCGCCATAGGCGATCAACCCGTCGCCCATCGCCGGATAGACGACGCCGGGAGCGGCACCGATTGCCCGAACCGCGCAGCCCTCGCTTGCGGACCAGCAGCACAGGACAACGCCGATCGAGTTCGGCAACCTGGAATACTCGGCTAGGAGCCCGGCCGCCCCGAACTAGGTCCTCGAGCCTCGAACCGGACCGCCGCGCCCGCGTTGAGTGACTACCGCGAGCAGCCTGAGGGCGGAGCGATCTGTGGCGAGGACTGCGCCGCGACCCGGTACCTGGAGCGCCCAGACGCGGTTCGGCTCGTAGTCTTCGCTCATGACGGATATCGACTCGCCGGTCGGTCGAGCCCACTCACGAGTCTCCGCCATCACCGCTCACTGACATGAGCCGGGAGGTGAGGCACTGGGTGGCGGCGCTGGCTTTGGCGGGGATGGCCGGAGCGTGCAGCGGAGGGCCGAGCCCCGAGCGCAACGACTCCCCGCTGACGAATGTGGCGACCGCACAGGACGGTGGGGGTGGACCTCCCCCACGCCTCGGGACGCGGTCGAGCCGGTGGGGTACGACCCAGTGGCGCCGTTGCCACCGAGTTCGGCGACCGACCGTCTGGTGGTGTCGACCGTGGGCGACGATCAGTCGCCGCTACTGCTGGTCGACCTGAGTCGCCACCGAGTCGTCCCGCTTGGAGACCCGGGGCTGGACTGGGCCGATGCTGCGTTCAGCAGCACGTCGATGGCCTTCACGATCGATAGCCGGACACTGGGCGTGCTCGATGTCGAGGATCCAGACTCGGTCAGGATGGTGTCGCTGCCGGACAACGTGCCCGGCGTGATTTCGTCACTCGTGGGTGATCCTCTGGGCTTCATCGTCGCAGTCGGCGTGCCACAGGACTCCGACGATCCCTACGGTCCTCGAGGCCCGGGCCCTTACGTGCTCTACGGGCCCTCCGGAGATCTTCGCTGTGTCACGGACGCAAGGATCGAGGCACCCGGCAGTATCGCCCTGCTTGATGGCGTGTTGTGGCTAGACCACCTGGCCACTGAGGTCGACCGGACGGACTGTGCGACGAGGCCAGGTTTGCAGGATGTTCCCAACGACTCCTGGGTGACGAATACAACCGGCGGCGTCGTGGTGCTCGCCGTGGGCGACACCGTGATGGTCTACGACTCGGAGACCGGCATTCGCCAGGCCGAGAGCGAACCGCTGGGCGGCGACGTGGGTTCGGTCGTAATCGCCTCGGGGGCGATCTGGACGATGGCCGACACTGACATCGTGAAGCTCGACGCTGACTCGCTCGAGGTCGAGCACCGGGCCGGGCCCCTCGACTGCGACGGCGATCCGTATCCGGTCGAGGGTGGCGGCTCGGTGTGGATGGTCGATGACTGCAGCGGGATCCTGGCTGAGGTTGATCCCGCAACTGGCGATTATGTCGACGCCTGGTCGCTGCCGACCGACGGGGAGAGCGATCAGGACATCGGCGCCGTAGCCATGGGCGACGGGATCTGGTTCGTTGATGTCGAGCAGACGGGCGAGCCGTACCGGTTCGACTTCAGCGCCCGGAGGTTCGAACGGATGCCCATCGCTCGCGAGGACGCGGAGCCGATCTACGCCCTGGTGTGGGACGTCATGGCCGGGCCGTGAGGCCCTGTCAGTGTTATTCGCGGCGGACGACGGCGTCGCACGGATGTCGACGTGGCGAACCGCCTCGATGTGCCGGTCGCGGGCCCTCGCCCCGGCCTGCTCTAACGCGGCGCCACAGGTCTTGGAGATCCTCCCTCCAAGATCGACACCCCCGACAGGGTTTCAGCCGAGCCCTTTGGTGAAGCCGAGCCGCCAGCTCGGATACTGGAGCTGCCAGCCGAGCTCGCGCTTGGCCTTGGCGTTCGAGGCACCCCGCACGTCGGTCATCATGATCGTTGCCATCTCGCCGGCCGCCAGCCGCCCTAGCCAGTGTGGGACACGCCTCGGTGGCTTGGCACCCAATGCGCTCGCCAGCACCGGCAGCATCTCCCGCACAGGCGCGGGTTCGTCATCGACGATGTAGTAGATACCGGGCTCGCCGCGCTCGACCGCGATGGCGGTCGCCGCCGCGGCGTCTTCGATGTGAACGTAAGACCAGACGCCACCACCGTCCCCGATGATCGGGAACCGACGCTTGCGGATCGGCCCCGCCATCACCGCATCGGGATCCAGGCTGATCCCGGTCCCCGGACCGTAGAAGCCGCCGTAGCGCAACGCGAGACCCTCGCCCCAGTCGATCGTGGTCACCGCCCGCTCCAGATAGAGGAGCGCCTCCACTACTGGCTGCAGCGCACCCGGCGGGTGGGGATCGAGGGGCTCGGCTTCGGTCTGCACCGGCCCGCCCGTGCGGGCGAACCGGAAAGCCCCAAAGCTCTGCGCCACGAAGCGCCGTGCCCCCACGGCGCGGCCGGCGGCCAAGAGATGATCCGTCGCCTCGGTACGCAGCCGGTTGGTCATTTTTGCCATAGGGGAGCGGTCGGGGTGCCGGGCATCACGGATGCTCATCTTCCCGGACAGCGCGGTGAGCTGATGCACGATCACCTCCGGCTCGGCCTCGCCCACCACCCTCATCACGGCCTCGGGATCGAGAGCGTCGGCGACAACCGGCCGCGCCCCCAACGCCCGCAATCCATCCTGCTTCGACGCGGTCCTGGTCATGCCCACAACCTCATGGCCAGCGGCGACCAGCTTGGGGACCAACTGCATGCCCAGAGCACCCGAAGCCCCGGCAATGAAAACCCTCATGGCAACCTCCTGACTCGTCCCACTCACCGTATAGAGACGTGATCGCGCCTCCACCTGTGACACTCCCCAAGGGCTGACGACGGCGCCGACGATCGCGATCACCGCCGTCAACCAACCACGGTCGCGCCGAGATCAGCGTCGGAGAACCGGAGAACCAGGGGTCTGACGACAAGGCGGAACGTACCGATTTGGCGATCGGTCACCGCCCGGCTGCCGGCGGACAGGCGTCACGGATCGATGGCCACGGTGCCCCTCCACCAGGACCGATCGCCCGCCACGGGGGCCCACGCCCACCGGATCGTCAGCACAGAACGACGCGGCGTGAGATCGAAGCCTTTTTGTGTCAAGGGGCGTGTGGGGGCGCGTTGAAGCGGCGCCGTGTTCCTTGTTCACCAGTGCGTCGTGCCTGTACGAAGGGGGATGGATGCTGTGCGGGGACTCGACGAGGCTCCGTTCGTCGACTGGTTCGACCCCGTCGTGCAGGCGGATCCCGAGCCGATCGTGAACGAATTGCGAGCGCGTACCGCGGTGGTTCGCACGCCACTGGGCGCTGCCTATACCACCAGGGCACGTGGCCCTGCAGCCATCTCGGCCTACACGCGCTCGTAGGTGAGGTGAACGGCGTTCCGCGACGGGCGAACGTCGCGTTGCTGGTACATCTGGCGCGTCCCCGGTTTGAAGAGCGGCGTGCCGCCACCGAGCACCATCGGGGCGAGGTGCAGGCGCAGTTCGTCGACGAGGCCCTGTTCGAGCGCCTGGCCGATGACGTCGCCGCCGCCCATGATCACGACGTCACCATGGGTGGCGGCCGACCGCGCCTGGTCGATGGCGGTGACCAGATCGCTGACGAAGGTGAAGTGCATCCCCAGGTCGCGTTCCAGCCGGACGTCTTGCGGCGGCGAGTGGGTGACGACGAAGAACGGCGGCGTCCCCATCTGATCGGCGCCGTACCCCATGTCCTCGTTCCAACCATCGGGGCCGTTGACGATGTCGAACAGTCGCCGCCCCATCACCACGGCACCGCTCTCCGCCGTCGCCTGTTCGAGGATCCCGGTGTCGACCGCGTCCTGCTGCATGACCCACGTGTGGAGCTCAGGTGCATCGCCGAGCCCGTGCTGTTCATCGGCGCCCTCCCCCGTTACGAACCCGTCGAGCGACATAGTGATGTCGGCGATCACGTTCGGCATTTGCAGTCTCCTCTCGGCGACGGTCGGCAATTCAGACCGTCGTGCGGCGCCCGACTCATCGCGGGTCGAGCAAACGAGTCAGCCGCAACGAGGTCATCCACGGTCGGCAGCCTTGCATCTTCCGAACGCAGTTCCGTCTTCTCACTGCGGACGGCGCAGGCGACGATGGCGGCGGCTGCGTGCGTGCTCCGGACCCCGGTGTTGGAACAGCACTGTTCGTGCCTCGTTGGTACCGATGTGTAGGAGACCAACCTCTGCCCACTAGGCGACCGATTCGTCGCCTGACGTCCGGCTATTCGAGACCCGCGACAGCGCGGCCGTTATGCGTGAGATCTCAGCGACACCCGGTACGCGCGCTCGATGTTGCGCTTCCCTCTGAGCTGCAGTTCCACCGGCGTACCAGTCGGGGCAGGCAGACCGTTGGCCACCCGCTCCGTGAGCAGGATCTCGCCGCTGCGAGCCTCCCCTTGCAAGCGCGCTGCCGTATTGACCACGTCGCCCACGGCGGTGAAGTCGTATACGGCGCGCTCGCCTATGTTCCCGACGAAAGCCTCCCCCAGGTCGAGGCCAATGCCCATCTCGACGAACGGGCCGCTCAGCGAGTCGTAGCCGACGGCTCGGAGCAGCTCCTTGGCGTGGTCGACCATCAGCTGCGGCACCTCGTCGCGCGTGATGCGACGTTGGACGTCCGGTAGATACAGGGCCATGACCTGGTCGCCGACGACCTTGTCAATGATGGCCTCAGGAAACAGCACTCGTTCGGCACAGCCGTAGAAGCGTCGGAGGAGGGCAGCCACTGTCTGCGAATCGGTCGATTCAGCCCGCGACGTGAACCCGCGTAGGTCCGCGAACAGAACTCCCGTGTACATCTCCGTGCCACCGGGTGGCGAGAGCTCCACGCATGTCACGCACAGCGTCGGGTTCTTTCGCGACGGGCGGTAGCCGAGCGGGCGGACGACGAATCGGCCGGGACCTGCAAACGGTGCGCTGCACATGCCGCACCGAGGACTGCTTGGCAGTGCGCGCCACACGCGCTTGATGACGCGCGCCGAAGGAGCGTCGTTGAGTTCCCAGAGTGCGGCCCAGTCCTCGGGGCTCAGCGGGTCGCCGCGGCGCTTTCGCGCGCGTCGGAGGAGGTCCCGGAGCACCATTCGTTGATAAAAGGTCCGCTTTGGCGCAACCGGCCCGTCTCCGATGCGATCCACCCACCCAGATTGCCCGGCGCGGCGTCCTTGCGCTCGCGACCCACCGGCAGTCCTCCGTGCTCAGCCCGAGATCTCGGACACACCTAGATCGGACTGCGCCGACGTGGGCGGCGGCTAGTCCCGCAGGGCTCGAGTCAGTCCAGCTCGAACAGGGGCCCGGTGACGGTCAGGCCGAGGTCGGACCCCACGTGGGCGACGAGCGCGAAGAGCGCCAGGGATGCCCCAACCAGCGCGATGTTCTTCATGAAGTGCGCCCGCTCGACGTTGGCCAGCTGGGGATCGTCGATGTTCCAGAAGGCGTGGAAGAGGAGTGCGGCCGGGATCAGGAAGGCAGCGAGAATCAGGAACCCCAGGTCCATCCACACGCCGAAGAGGACCATGAGGCCGCCGACAAGCATCCACACGCCCGACGCCTGGATCAGCAGCGACGCTCGGCTCAGCCCTTTGCTGACGACGTAGCCCTCCATGTCGCGGGTCTGCGTCAGGTGCGCGACCCCGGATGCGAGAAAGATCGCGACGAAAAGGATCCGACCGATCAGGACGATCACGTCCACGAGAGCACCCCCAACCGTTCGCCCAGGCGCCTCGGGCCCGGGCTCTTGTATCCGGCGCAGGCTATACACGACGGCGCGGCCCCGGGTGGGATGCCGGTGGGTTCGGTCGGCCGGATGCCGACGACTCCGGTGAGCGTCAGCGGGTCATCAG
>JBKOUY010000014.1:0-11293 GCA_046723645.1 Actinomycetota bacterium
CTGGTGGAGAAGCTATGGGGACAGGGAGCTCCCAAGGGTGCTGGTCGAACGGTCCAGACCTACGTGTCCCAGCTTCGCCGGCTATTGGAGGGCGACGCCCGCCTCGAGACTCGCCCCGGGGGCTACACGCTGGAGATCGAACCCACCGACATCGATGCCCGCCGCTTCGAGCGGGCGGTGTTGGCGGCCGGCGAGATGAACGACCCGTCACGGCGGCTGGTCGAGATCGACGGCGCCCTCGCATGGTGGCGCGGACCGCCCCTCGCCGAGTTCGCGGGTGCCGGTTGGGCGGACCAGGAGGCCCGTCGCCTCGAGGCGATCCACCTGGATGCGGTGAAGCGCCGCCACGACGCGCTGCTCGCTCTGGGTCGTGCGGGGGAGGCAGTCGCCGAACTCGAACCGTTGGTGCGCCTCTATCCCCTCGACGAGGGATTGTGGGCGCAGCTCATGCTCGCGCTGTACCGCACCGGGAGGCAGGGCGATGCACTGCGAACCTACCAGCAGGCCCGGCATCACCTCGCGGACGAGCTGGGCATCGAACCCGGCGTGGAGCTCGCCGACCTCGAGCGCCGCATTCTCGGCCGTGACCCCAGGCTTGTTCTCGGATTTCGGCGCGGCGAGGCGGCGCCGAGTCCGGGCGTCCGACTCGCCTTTCTCTTCACCGACATCGAGGAGAGCACACGCCTGTGGGCGGACTTTCCCGACGCGATGCCCGGCGCCCTGGAGTTGCACGACGCCATCCTCGACGAGGCCGTAACACGGCACGGGGGCACGGTTCTGAAGCGGACGGGCGACGGTGTGAACGCCGTGTTCGATGAGCCGGTCGGCGCCGTCGAGGCGGCCGTGAGTGCGCAACTCGCGCTCGACGGGACCGCTTGGCCGACAACACCTCCGGTCCGCGCCAGGATCGGGATCCACTGCGGATCTGCCATTGAGCGCGACGGCGACTACTACGGCATGGCCCCCAACATGACAGCCCGGCTGCGCGACGCAGGGCACGGGGGACAGACCCTCCTATCGGACGCGGCGGTCGAGGCCATCCGGCGGTTACCGAAGGACATCTCCCTCTCCTTCGTCGGAGTCCACCGCCTACGTGGGATCCCCGGCAACCACCGAGTCCACCAGGTCGGGCACGCCGGCTTGCCGAAGCGGTTTCCCCCGCTCCGCACGGTCGACGCCGCAGCCGCGGTGGCGGTGCCCGCTACGAGCTTCCACGGACGCGAGGGCGACCTCGCCCGGTTGAGCGAGCTGGTGGCGCGGCCGGGGGCCGTGACACTCGTCGGGCCCGGAGGTGTCGGGAAGACCAGGCTCGCCGTCGAGCTCGTCGCGGAGACGGCTCACCGCTTTCGTGACGGGGCCCGGGTCATCGACTTGGCGCCGATCGGCGCCGACGCCGTCCCCGAGGCCGTCGCCGCGGGACTTGGTCTGGTTCGACCCGGCAATCACTCGTTCCGCTCCAGCGTGCTCGAATGGCTGGGCCGGAAGCACCTCCTCCTGGTCGTCGACAACTGCGAGCACGTCCTGGAACCCGTGGGCAACCTGGTGCGTCAGGCCGTCGGGACCAGCCGCGAGCTCCGGGTCGTCTGTACCAGCCGGCAGGCATTGGGCTTCCCCGGTGAGGTGACCATCCGCGTCGAGCCGCTCGGGCTGCCGGACGGTAACGGCGAAGCGGCCGATGCCTCGCCGGCGGTGCGGCTGTTCGCCGATCGCGCCGCGGCCGCTCGTGGCGACCGGCCGATCGACTCGTCTGAGTTGCACCTCGTCGCCGAAATCTGCAGGCGACTCGACGGCATCCCCCTCGCCCTCGAGCTGGCCGCCGGGCGAGCCCGGTCCGTAGGTCTGCGTGACCTGTTGGCGTACATGCACGCCACATCGCCCCTCCTTGCCACGCAAGCGCCGGATCATCCACGCCATCGGACACTGCTGAGCACGGTCGAGTGGTCCTACGACCTGCTTCCCGCCAAAGGCCGGTCGCTGTTCGACCGGCTGTCGGTGTTCTCGGGGTCGTGGACGGTCGAGGCGGCGAACGCGGTTTGCCGTGACGACATGAGCGGGCAGCACGTCCTCTCGCTGCTCGCGGATCTGGCGGACCGGTCGATGATCGTTGCCGAGCTCGGGCAAACGGAGACGCGCTACCGCATGCTGTCGACGCTGGCCGACTTCGCGGCCGACCGATTGGCCGCTAGCGGGGCGACGCCTGAGACGCGCGCGCGCCACGCAGCCTTCTACTGCGACCTGGCTCAGGCTGCGGAGGTGGGTCTGCGAACAGCCGACGAACCCAGGTGGGCGCGCGACATCGCCGCCGACTTCGGCAACCTGCGGGCTGCTCACCTCTGGGCGATCGAAACCGCCGAGGTCGACCTCGACGCCCGGCTGCTCGTGGCGCTGTGGAATTACGGACTGCAGCACCTGTCGGCCGAGTACTTCCGGTGGGTGGACGAGGCCTGCGAGCGGCTGCCACTGGATGGCCATCCGCTGCTGTCCAACCTCCACGGGATCGCCGCCCTCGGCGCATGGCTCCGAGGCGACCGCGGTCAGTGCATGCACGAGTGTCAGACCGCATTCGCTGCGGAGGAGCGACTTGCCTCGGAACTGAGCCTCCCGGCGCGCATGGCTATCGTCCTCGCCGCTGCCTACGCACGACCCGGCCAGCGGGCCGACGAGCTGCTGCGCGCCCAGGGGCCGAGCCGCTTCCTCGAGGTCGTCGCCTGGAGTCGAGAGATCGGCGACCCATTCTGGCTCGTTTACAGCATGGTCAATGGGGCGCTCGGCATGGTCATGGCGGGCCAGATCGAGCGCGCGACGGCGCTCGCGGAGCGTGCGCTGAATGTGGCACGCGGATCCGCCTGCCCGACATCGCTCGCGTGGGCGCTCTTCGGGGTCGCTATTGCGCGGCAGCAGCGCGAACCGGAACGTGCCCAAGCGCTCCTCGAGGAGGGCGTGCACATGACCCGAGTGGCGGGGAGCCGCATGGTGTTCGGCTTGTCCGTGTCGCTGCTCGCCATGCTCCATCGCCGCCTCGGCCGGACTGCCGACGCCGTGCCGCTCCTGGTTGAGCTGCTCGACCACTCCGACCGGATGAGCAACCAGCCGCTCCTGTGGCACACGATCCGGGAGGCGGCGCTGTGCCTCGCCGAGCTCCGACCCGATCCGACGGCGGTTCGCCTCCTCGCTGCTGTGGACCGCGCCGAGCTCGTCATGCCGGTGCTGCCCCTCGATCGAGCGCACATCGCCAGAGTTCGCCGCCAGCTCCACGACGCGGTGGGCGATGAGGCGTTCGCGGAGGCAACGAGCGCCGCCGCGGATCTCACCCGGCGGGAGGCCGTGACCCTCACTGCGCGATCGCTGGCCGACATACAGGATCTGGCGCTTGCAGGCCGGGGCTAGGCGCACCGGCCCGCCGCGGTCGCCTCCGTGGGGCGCTTCTGCAGGTCGCTGAAGACCGCGTCTATCTCGTCGGTTCGTGGATCTGGGCCATCCGAAGATGCCACAGCGTCCGTGGCTCGGCGTGTGTCTCTCGAAGCTGGAGCCTCAGCGGGGGTTGTACGGCGCGCACAACAGCCATCTGACGGCGGAGTGTGCGAGGCTGAGACGCCGGGCGACGCGGACGCCCGTCTCGCCATGGTGGAGGTTGGTCGCTGTTGGTCAGCGTGCGCTTCCGCCGGAACGGGGGACCCGCTTGCGGTCAGCCATTGTCTTCCAAAATGTCCGGAGGTCGCGCTGGCGGGCGCGTTGCCGGCGCGGCAGCCCCGTGCGCTGCCAGGGTGCCGATCCTCGCCCGAACCTATTCGTGGGCCGGCTCAGCAGCGTCTGTTGCCTGCGACAGAATGCCTCACCCAGCTCCTGGCGCTGCGGGGTGCCACGAGGCGGGTAGGGGCAGAGTCCGAAGGCGCAGCCGTCCGCGCAGCTCGACCCTGGGTTGCTCATTCCTGGCCGGGCAACGCTGAGCTCGGGCCGCATCGTCGTGCGGTCGCCGATTAGGCACGGTGGAAGGCCGTCCTGGTTCGCTCGACGGAGATACCGTTCGTGCTCGTCGGGCTCGCCCCGCTCCGCCAGATTGAGCAGCAGTAGCACGTCGGCGACGAGCTGTTGGGCACGATCGTCCAGCGCGGTCCAGCCTGTCGATGGCGGGATCCATAGGTTGTGCAACCTAGGTTGGCTTGGATCGCTCGGGTGAGATCCAACTTTGCTGATCACGCCCGTCTCGTCGATCCACAAGTACCGCTCCGGGCGGACGCTCACGAGCGCCTTGACGGCGAGCTCCGCCGTCTCGCGAACGAACGGATGCAACTTGCGCCCCGAGTTTGAGCCACTCGTCGCGATTGAGAGCCACCGGTCCACCCGCCTCCTCGGGTCGGCCCGGCTGCCGGCCACATCGCGCGCCGACGTCAGGTCGCTGGGGTCCGCGAGCGCCCAAAGGGTCAGCGCTTGGATGAGCGTCAACTGGGAATACCAGAACCTGCTTTGCCCGAGCAGTTCCTCGGCCTGTTCGGCCAGTATGACCCGTGCCTCTGGTGAGGTGCCGAAGTGGCGTGCCCGCCGGTTGGCTGCCGCCTTGAAGCCCTGACTGAGCGCGATCTCCACTGTGAGGGGCAGTGGGCACTTCCGGTCATCGGGCGGATCCGACCGCACCCACGCCAGCCATTCGATGAGGAACGACTTCGCACGTTGTCGATCCGTTTCGTTGCTCACGGAACCGAGAAGCAGGGGGATGAGCCAGGCGCACATGATGAGGCGGCGCCGTTCCATTTCTCCTTTCACGCGCTCCGCAAAGGTCCGGCCGGGAGTGGCGACTTCCTTCGGGGTAGGTTCGAACTCGGCGAGGAGGGCATGAAAGGCCGTGTCGCCACCAGAGCCGATCTCCTCTGCGGTCGCGAGCCGGACCTCGTACGAGCGCTCCTGGCCAGCGACGTCGAAGAGGTCACGGTACGCCTGTTCGAGCTCCTCGCTGGCGAGCGTATTCCTGGAGTCCTTGGCGGTCTGGCGGAACATGTCGCCGCATCGGTGCACAAGATTGAGCTTTGCCGCCACGAGGCCCTGGTCATCTTGGGACTCGACGGATGGCCACCGACTCTTGAGCGCGGCCGCGATCTGGGGGTACCAGGCGCGTTCGCAGGCGCTGTCGACTTCCAATGCGGTCGCGTAGAGATCCAGGGACTTCTCGTCACAGCGTCCCTTCGCCGCAGCCATGAGCTTGCCGACACTGGACTGCACTCCTGGTTCGGCAGCCGACTCTTCATCTCTGGACCGGAACGCCAACGAGATGAGGAACTCTCTGCTCGGTCCTGACTCGCGGTGGAGCGCTTCACCGAGGAAGCCCGGCTCCGTGAGAACGACGTCCATGACGCGTGACCCCAGGTACGCCTGCATGATGCTGTGCTGGAATCGCACACGGTCGCCGTGGGCCTCGACCAACCCGAGCTGCTCCCCCCACGTCGCGGCAAGCGCGAGGCTCTCGCGCGACACAGATTCCGGCTCCCGAGTCCCGAAGTGTTGGGCACCATCGGACCAGTGGCCGTCAAGCTCGATGAGCCGCGCCTTCAGTTTGTCCCGCAGCAGCTTCGTATGGGCCGCCCAGCTGTCGCTGTCGTGAGGACCCAGCAGTTGCTCGAACCTCACCTCAAGGGTGTCCTGCGCCAGTCCGATGCACGCCAGCGCCGAAATGTGCTCGACCGCGCGGAGACGAGTCCGACGCGGCAGAGCCAGCTCCGGGCGGAGCTGGCCACCGACCAGCGCGTCCGTCCAGGTGTTCAGCAATCGGCGTCGTATCGCCACCCGATCCACACCGCGGGTGTCGAGCCCGCCCCCATCGCTGCGACCCGTCACGGTCTCGAGTAGGTGATGCTGGTACAGGTGCTTGGTGATCTGAAGGTACAGCGGCGCCTCGGTGACCTCGGCCCGCTCGACCACCCAGTCCAGTAGGTGCTCGTCGGCACTGTGCCCGCCCTCGCCGATGTAGGCCAGCGCAGCCTCCTCGCTAAGCGGCTCCAACTCGGTCACCGCCGCCTCGATGTCCCTCAGCGGGGCATGCGGCCGCGACGCGATGACCAGCGGCAGCTTCTGCTCGCCCGCCTCCCGGATCGCACGGCGGATCAGGTTGTCGCGGTCCCTGTTCTTGTCCCCGTCGGCGAACACCTCTTCAAGCCCATCGGCGAGCACAACGACCCGGTCCTCCTTGCGAAGCCATCGCCACGCTTGGTCGCCGACCGCTCGGGCCACCAGTCCTTTGCGGAGCAGCGACTCATCCACCTCGCGGCAAAACCGCACGCGTGCCAACTCGCTGAAATCGAGCACCCCCTCACCGACCTCGCGCAGCCGCACCGGCACCGGGATCGCTCCACGTTGGGCGAGCACCTCCGTGAGGCGGACCATGACCGCTGTCTTGCCAACTCCGACGCCCCCGAGCAGCAGGTACGGCCGCCTCGCCTCACGGTCCCTGAGCTCTTGGCTTATGACGTCGCACAACTCGTCCCGCCCAATGACCTGCTCCATGGTGCTGTGGGCGGCGGTCGGCACGAACTCGCGAGCGTTCGTCCTCGCCCTGCGCGCAATGGGTTGCTTCGCTCGCCACAGTCGCCAGATCACGAACACCGCCGTCACCAGAGCCACCGTCAGAAGCGATGAGCCAAACCCCAGAAATACGCCACACTGCGTTTCGGCGCCCTGGCATCGATCCTCCAAGTCAACGATCCAGGGATGGCCACGCACAAACACAGCCAGCGCCCACGCGATCCACAGCACAAAGAGCAGCGCGCCTGCAGCGATCGCCGTCTCCATTGCCATCGTGGCAGGCCGGCGGTGCCAATGGCCGCCGGTCGCGATTTTGGCAGTCCTCCCTGTCCAAGCGCGTAGGTCGTGGGTCGCTGACGACCAGCGACTGGTCGACGTCATGACCTACCCCGCCCGGCACTTGCTCGGCCCGGACGCCCCCGTGCAGCAACGTCCGGTGGTGGACCGCCGTCGGCGGCCGAAGGCCCGCAGAGACAGACCATGATGCCTCGCCTCTCACGAAGCTAGCGAAAATCGCCACCCCGTAGTTGTCCCGCAACTAAGCGTAGCCATAAGCGCGGACACAGACGATGCCTTGAGTTCGACACCCTCGCTGCGGGCCCGCTCCACGAGCTCGGCCGCCCAGTCCCGGGCGTCGGTTACCTCCTCGGCGTTGCAGTCGACGACATGTAGGCGGGGGCGACGCTGTCCACCGTTGATGGCACTTCAAGCCTGGCTGGACATGGTCGCGGATTCTTGGGTTCCGCCGTGGGTAGCATCGATGCCATTGACCGAGCGACCGCGTGACGAGCCGAGTCGAGCGGGCGAGGAGGCCGCCGAGGAGGCAGACGAGAGGGCGAGAGAGGCCCAGGAACAGGACCCGGACGCACCGGGGCTGGGAATCGTTCGCGACGATGATCTCGAGGACATCCCCGAGCCGAACGAACCCAGTTAAGGCAAGCGTGGGGCCGTGACCTCGTCGTGAGGGGCGGAGTCGGCCGGTTGCTCGGTGACCGGACAAGGACCACCCGCCCCGACATGCTCGGCGGCCTTGCCATCCGCCGAGGCGCGGAAGCTTGCTTCGCCTCGCTGGCGACCGGGAAGCCCTCCGCTCTAGCGGGATGAGCCAGCAGCCGCTGACGCTGTTTCACGTGCGGCGCGCCGGGCGGTCTGCGTCGTGCTCGTGGCTGCCTTGCGGGCCGTGCGGCCAGTGGTGGTCGCCCCCCGCTTTGCGGTGGTGGCCGTTCGCCTCGTCGACCTTCGGGCAGAGGTGACCGTACCTTTGGCCCCGGCCTTCGTGGCACGTGCCGTGCTGGTGGCGCCGCGCTTTGCGGCACGCACAGTGCGCTGAGCGCCCACGGTGGCCGATGACCCCGTCTCTCGGGCCGTGCGTGCCGCGCGATCACTGGCCTGCTTCGCCTTGCGCGTCGCCTCGATGGCGGTCTCCGTCGCATCGGAGGCAGTGGATCGCACCTGTGTGGCGGTGCTCCGAGCCAACTTCGTGCCGCTTGGGGACACTCGGGGCTTCTCGCGTCGCAGCGCGGTGGCGATGACGTCGCCCATTGCTGTCACGGCGCCCTGGGCAAAGCCGTTCAGCGTGTCAGCGATGCGGTCGGCGACGCCAGCGACGGTGCCCACGATGAGGTTGCCGGGGGGCCTATCAGGTGCACGGGGATGCGGGTGGGTCGGGGCGATCCTCCTGGCCCCTGCCATGGCCTCGCCGAGGTCGCTGAGTGCCTTGCGGCCCAGCTCGTCGCGCGCCATTGGAAACAACTCACCCTCCTCGAGCTCGACGTGATGGCGCACGTTATTGATGAGGACGGTGACCTTCGCGTCGAAACGTTCGTCCTCCGGCGTCATCCCGTCGATCTCCGAGAGGATCCACTTGACGACGTGATGCTCCTCGAGGCTCTCGAGGCCGAGGGCCTCGGCATCCGGGACAGCCGCCCTCACGGCCGGGTAGAACAGCTGCTCCTCGATCGCCGCGTGCACCGAGAGCTCCTCGATGATGCGGTCGACGATCGCCCGCTTCGCGACGAAGGCCCGATCTCCGGCCCTCGTGTACCGCCTGAACAACTGCTCCACGGCCTCGTGGTCATCCTTGAGCATGCTTATTGCGTCCATCCGCCACAGCTACCCACGCAGAGCGCGATCAAACCGCGCTGCGTTGGGACATCGGGGTTCCGACGGCGACAACGATGATCGGTGGGTCAGCGGGTGGACTGCACGGACCGCGGATCACATTGATCACAATGTTCTGCGGTCCCGGAGCAGGGGTCGAGCTGGCGAACAGCGCGGCCGTCGAGGTCACCGAGGCGGGGGCGGGCCGGCCGCCTGGGAGCGGCCTGGGTGAGCGTGGGCAGTGACGCCGCCGAGGAGTCGGCCTTACGAACCCCTGGTGGCGGTCCCAAACGTCAGGGCCGCCGCCGCCTCGTCGGTAAGTGATCGGTTCTCGGGTGCCGGTGTCATCGAGTTGGCCTTGCTGGCTCAGCGGGGGAGAGCCAGGAGCATGAGGGTCGACCAGGTGACGTGAGTAAGCGTCGGAGCGAGGATGCCCCCTGTGGCCAGGCGCTCCAACGTGAATACCGTGCCCATTGCTGCCGCGGCCACGACAAGGGCGATGTTCACGGTCGCCACTGTGACCAGCACGTAGACGGCGGTTGCGACCGCAGCCCTATGGTCGCCGACGAGGGCGGCTGGGAGGGCACCCCTGAAGAACCGCTCCTCGGCCACGGCGTTGACGACCGCGATCGCCAGCACCAGGGTCGTGGGTCCGGCGTCGGCCGTGGCGAGCACCGAGTCGATGGCACCGTCCAAGCCGGGGACGTGGGGGGCCACGACGGATGCTCCGAGAAAGGCCGCGAAGGCCAGACCTCCCAGCACGACCGCCGCCACATTGCGCCGGCTCTTGAACCGGTCGGTGGGCCGATCGAGGTGCAGCGGGCCCGCCGCCACGCTGCCTGCCACCCAGATGGCGGCGAGGAGGAAGCCGAGCAGCGTCAAGGCCAGCGAACCGGGCGGGGCTGCCAGCGTGGCCCCCAGCGTCGCTGTCCCCACCGCCAGGGTGGCCGCAACGACGAGCCGGCGCCGCCGCCGGGCATGCGCAGGCTCGCTGGGCGCGGGGAGGAGCTGGGGCGTCAGGAGATCACGAACTGCGTGCATCCGCCGAGCCGCGCAAGCGGCGCGCCCGGGCCGCGAGGGCTGCGGCCGCCGCCTCGGGGAAGTCCATGGGTCGGTGCTCGACGAGCTCCTCGATGCGGTGGTCGTGCACGACGACCTCGTTGGTCATCGAGTCGACCAATGCCGCCGCTGTCGTCAGGTCGACGTCGGTCACCAGCCGGAGCCACTGAGACGAGAGCCGGGGCGTCAACACCGGCACGGGCACGATGACCCGCCGGCGGCCGGTCATCTGGGCCACCGTTATCAGCATGTCCCGGTAGCTGAGCGCATGGGGGCCACCGATCTCGTAGGTCTCGCCGATCGCCGCGTCGAGCCCGGCCACACCCACCAGAAATCGCACGGCGTCGGCGAGCGCGATCGGCTGGGTACGGGTCTGCACCCACCGCGGCGTGACCATGGCGGGGAGCCGCTCGACGAGCTGACGCAGGATCTCCCAGCTGATGCTGCCGTCGCCGATGACGATGCCGGCCCGCAGCACCGTCGTCGGCGCGGTATCCGACAGGATCCGCTCGACCTCTCGCCGACTGCGCAGATGAGGCGAGAGGGCGTCGTCGTCGTCGCCCAAGCCGCCGAGGTAGACGATCTGGGAGACGCCGGCAGCGGCCGCAGCATCTCCAAAGGCGCGGGCCCCGGCCCGGTCGCGCTCGGCGAAGTCAGCGTGGACCAGGGAGTGCACCAGGTAGAAAGCGACCTCCTGGCCATCGAGCGCCGACCGCAGGCTCCCAACGTCGCCGATGTCACCCCGGACCACAGCCCCCCTGCCGCGGTACTGCTCCGGACGTCGCGTCATGGCGGTCACGTCGTGGCCTGCGGCATCGAGCGCGGCCGCGACATGCCGGCCGACAAACCCGGTGGCGCCGGACACAAGAGTCTTCACGTGAACTCCAAGCCGATCGGGAGGCCGCCCTCACCGGCAACAACTACCCGCCAATGCCCCACTGATACAGCCGCAGCCGCCGAGCCCGCCAGTCTGCCGCCCCCGTCGTGGAGTCATCCCGGGTGTTCCGGACCGGTACACCTTCCGGTACGCCCACCGCCCGCACGTGGCGAGTGAACGATTACGAAACGGCCTGGTCAGCGCGCCCCCGGACGGCTCGGACCTGCGGCCTACCGCTTAGCCAGGCGGCACGGCGACGAACCGCGGTCTGTCGGACGACCGGATCTTGTCCCGGAGATTGTCGGCTTCGGTCTCGGTGAGTGCCCGCTCAGCCGCTTGGTCCACGAAGACGGCAGCTCGCCGGAGGGCCTCGGCCGCGGCCGACACGGCGTCGTCGCCCTCGCCAATCCCCCAAAAAGGGGAACCACGGCGACAGCGAGGGGCACGAGGTGCAATTGCGGAAGCGGCACGCCAGTCCGCTACCCCGCCCGAGCGGTCGAATATCACTGGAGGACCGCCCCGCGAAGAGAACCGTGCGGCGGCGCCCTGTGGTCCGCACCAGACCGATGCTCTTAGAACGAATCGCCCGCCCTCTCACTCGATCGAGGTGTGCGAGACCGTAGTACGACGCAATCCGTGCTCGGGCGACTGCCGTGTGGCAAGTGCGTGAGCGCCGTGCCAACCGTGCCGCCACCGCTCGTTGACTGTGGCGGTGGCACACGGCCTTGGTGGCTTCGGAACAAACCC
>JBKOUY010000207.1:0-5267 GCA_046723645.1 Actinomycetota bacterium
GCGACGGTGACGTAGGGGTTGGCCTCGGCGCGGGTGGTCCCGGGGAGGATGCCGACGGTGGTGCCGCCCGCCAGCACGGCCCCGCGGCTTGCGGCCTCGGCCACGCCCGCGCGCCCGCCGGTGACGACGATGCAGCCCCGCTGGGCGAGCAGGCGGCCGACCTCCTCGGCGAGGGCGACGACCGCATCGCTGGCCTCGGTGCCGCCGACCACCGAGACGTAGCGCGGCCGTGAGGCGAGTCCGGCCATCCCCATGCCGGGGATTATCGCGTGCGCCCGGCCGCCGGCCCGGCTAGCGGGCGAGCGGACACGATCCGAACTTGCGGCACTTAGCGCCCCCATGGGGGCCCTAACCGCCGCAAGTTCGGGTAGGCAGTGCGGTGGTGGACGGGCGCGTCCCCCGCCCGGATGCTGTCGCGGCCCGGAACGGTGGGTACCGTCCAACACCGTGACAAGCGAAGGCGACGGCTACCGCGTGGAGCAGGACAGCATGGGTGAGGTGCGAGTGCCCGCCTCGGCCCGCTGGGGGGCCCAGACGCAGCGGGCGATCGAGAACTTTCCGATCTCGGGCAGGCCCCTGGAGGCATCGCTGATCGCGGCGCTGGGCCGCATCAAGGGCGCCGCGGCCCAGGCCAACGCGCGGCTCGGCGTCATCGAGCCGGACATGGCCGACGCCATCAGCGCCGCGGCCGCCGAGGTGGCAGAGGGCCGCTGGGACGCGCACTTCCCCATCGACGTGTTCCAGACCGGGTCCGGCACCAGCTCCAACATGAACGCCAACGAGGTGCTGGCCAACCTGGCATCCGAGCGGCTGGGGCGCCCGGTCCACCCCAACGATCATGTCAACGCCTCGCAGTCGTCGAACGACGTGTTCCCGTCGGCGATCCACGTGGCGGCCGCGCACCAGACCCAGACCGCGCTGCTCCCGGCACTGGAGTACCTGGGCCTGGCGCTGCGGGCGAAGTCCCGTTCGTTCGCCAAGGTCGTCAAGTCGGGCCGCACCCACCTCATGGACGCCACCCCGGTCACGCTGGGCCAGGAGTTCGGGGGCTACGCCGCCCAGATCTCCCAGGCGGCGGGGCGCATCAAGTCCACGCTGGGCAGCGTCGGCGAGCTGCCGCTCGGCGGCACGGCCGTCGGCACCGGCATCAACTGTCCACCCGGCTTCGCCGCGGACGTGATCGACCGGCTGGCGCGTGACCTGGAGCTGCCGCTCGTCGAGGCGGGCGACCACTTCGCGGTGCAGGGCGCCCGCGACGCCCTGGTGTCTCTGTCCGGCAGCCTGCGGGCGCTGGCGGTGGCGCTCGTCAAGGTCGGCAACGACATCCGCTGGATGGCGTCGGGTCCCCGCACCGGGCTGGCGGAGATCCGGCTGCCCGACCTGCAGCCGGGCTCGTCGATCATGCCGGGCAAGGTCAACCCGGTGCTGGTGGAGGCGCTCACCCAGGTCGCGGCCCAGGTCATCGGCAACGACGCCGCGGTCGCCTTCGCGGGGTCGCAGGGCAACTTCGAGCTGAACGTCTACCTGCCGGTGATCTCCCGCAACGTGCTCGAGTCGATCCGGCTGCTCGCCAACGTGACCCGCTTGTTCGCCGATCGCTGCGTGGCCGGCATCGAGGCCGACGTCGAGCGCTGCCGGGCCTACGCCGAGTCGAGCCCGTCCCTGGGGACCACGCTGACCCCCTACATCGGGTACGACGCGGCCGCGCTCATCGTCAAGGAGAGCATCGCCACTGGGCGCAGCGTGCGCGAGCTGGTGCTCGAGAAGGGCCTGCTGACCGAGGAGCAACTGGACGTGGCCCTCGACGTCCTCGGCATGACCAAGGGCGGGGTCCGCAAGTAGCGCCGCCCCTCGGCGCAGCACTGGGGCGCGAGGGTCCGCTAGACGCCGAGCGCGGGGGAGCCGGGGTAGGGCTTGGGGTCGGCGGGACCCGGGATGTTGGGCCGCGTCCAGCTCATGGCCTTGGCCAGCTCGGACACCGCGTCCCGCCACTCGGGCGGGTCCCAGCCCTCGGCGAGGGCGGCGACCGAGCGGTCCTGGCGCAGGTGGACGAACGCCGGCAGCTCGTTGACCCCGATCGCCTTGACGAGGTCGCGATCGGGGTCCGCGAAGGTCAGCATCCTCTCGGCCCACGGCCCGAGGAACTCTCGGGCGTCGTCGGCCCCGGCCGTGACCACGAACGCAATGCGGCAGTCGGCCCCCCGGAAGTCCTCGAGGATGCGGCCGGCGGTCTCCAGCAGCCAGGCGCTCTCGTAGGTGTACGGATCGAGGATGACGGCCGCCAGGTGGAACGTGGTCAGCCACGCATCGAGGGTCCGTGGCTCACCGTCGAGCGGCGCGAGCTGCAGGTCACCAGGGGGGTCGGTCGCCACGGCCCGAGACGGTAGCAAGCTGCCGTTTCCGGGAGCAGATTCGGGGATACGGTCGGGCCGGTGCACCCGATCGAGCGGCTGCGGGTGGTGGCACGAGCGCGAGACATCGAGCAGACGGCCCTGGCGACCGAGGCCGCCTCGGTGCTGGGGTCGCTGGCGTTCGACCCGATGAGCCTGCTCACGTCGTGTCGCCGCCTCATCGACCGCCACCCGGCGGCGGGCGCGCTGTGGTGGGCCTGCGCGCGGCTGCTCGCCGCCGACGACCCCCGGGCACAGGCCCGCACGATCGCCCTCGAGCTCGACGACGATCCCGCCCGGATCGACCTGAGCCTCGAGCTGCCCGAGGGTGCGGTCGTGACGGTGATCCCCGACGCCGCCGGCGGCTCGGACCTCGCCGACGACCTGGCGGGCATGCGCGACGACCTCGAGGTGGTCGAGGCCCGGGACGGTCCCGTCCGGGGTTCCGCCGGCGGGGTCCTGCTCGTCGAGGCCGGGGCCGCCGGGCCCGACCGGTTCCTCGGCGCGGCCGGCACGGGCGAGGCGATGGCGGAGGCCCGGGAGGCCGGTGCGGCCGTGTGGCTCCTGGTGGCCGTGGGCCGGCGCCTGCCGGGGCCGCTGTTCGACGCCCTGGTGACCCGGGTGGGTGCCGGGCTGGGCGAGGTGGACGCGATCGAGGGGATCGATCGGATCGTGGAGCCCCGCCGGGTGCCGTGCCCGTGCCCGCCCGAGCTGCTGCGCCAGCCCCCAGGACCGCCCGGAGGGCGTTCCGGCGTCCGGATGTGACGGTTTCCGGCGTTTCCGGACGCCGGTCGAGGGTGGTGGCTGGCGCCCGACCACCGTGGGGCGCCCGCCCGGGACCTGGCAGAATCCGGCGCCATGAAGCGCCGCGACCTGGTCCGCATGTCCGACGACGAGGTGGCCGAGTTCCTCCGGGGACGCCACACGATGAACGTCGCCACCATCAACCACGACGGGACCATCCACATGGTCGCCATGTGGTACGGGTTCGTGGGGGACGCACCGGCGTTCTGGACGTTCGGCAAGTCGCAGAAGATCCTCAACCTCGAGCGCAACCCGCAGATCACGTGCCTGGTCGAGGCCGGCGACAAGTACGAGGAGCTGCAGGGGGTCGAGCTGGTGGGCCGGGCCGAGCTGGTGCCCGACCACGAGGGCCGGATGGCGATCGGCCGCAGCGTCTTCGAGCGCTACCTCGGCGAGTGGTCCGAGGAGGTTCAGCCCTTCCTCGAGCGAACCGGGGCCAAGCGGGTGGGCGTGATCGTCCACGTCGACCGGGTCGTCTCCTGGGACCACCGCAAGCTCGGCGGCGCGTACTGACCGGAGGGGGCGGCCCCCGGGCGCGTTAGCGTCGCCGCCGTGGGAGAGACCGACGTCGTCGAGCGCTATCTCGAGCTCGGGCTGCGGCTCGGCCGCCACGTAGACGGCTTCGTCGATGCGTACTACGGCCCGCCCGAGCTGGCGGCACGGGCGGAGGCCGAGCCGCCGCGTCCGCCCGCGGAGCTGGCGGCCGAGGCGGGACGGCTGGTCGCCGACCTCGACGCCGGCGCCGGGGCCGGCCGGCTCGACGCGGGTCGTCGTCGCTGGATCCGGGCCCAGGCCGTCGGCCTCCGCACCAGTGCGCGCAAGCTCGCGGGGACCGGCGTCGGCTACCTCGACGAGGTCGAGTCGTGCTACGGCGCCCGCCCAGCGCTGGTCGCCGACGACGAGCTGGCGGCCGCCCACGGGCGCCTCGACCGGGTCCTGCCCCCCGACGGCGGCGCACCGCTGCGCGAGCGCTACATCGCCTGGCGGGAGGCGCACGCCATCCCGCCCGAGAGGCTGGAGCCGGCCATCCGCTCGCTGGCCGACGACCTGCGGGAGCGGACCCAGCGGCTCTTCGGGCTGCCGGACGGCGAGCACGTGGAGTGGATCTTCGAGACCGACAAGCCCTGGTCGGGCTTCAACTACTACGAGGGCGGGCTCCGCAGCCGGGTGGCCATCAACCTCGACCTGCCGGTGCTGTCGCTGACCCTCGGCCAGCTGGTGGCCCACGAGGCCTATCCCGGTCACCACACGGAGCACACCCGCAAGGAGGTCGGCCTCGTCCGCCAGCGCCGCTGGCTCGAGGAGACGATCTTCCTGGTGGGCACGCCCCAGTGCACGATGGCCGAGGGCCTGGCCGACCTCGGGGTCGAGGTCGTGGTGGGCCGTCGCCCGGAGCCCATGGTGGCCGAGCACCTGCGGCCGCTGGGCATCCGCTACGACGCCGAGGTGGCGGCCGCGGTGGCCGAGTCGGCCGAGGCGCTGTCGTGGGTGCGGTCGAACGCCGCCATCCATCTGCACGACGGCGGCTGGCCGGTCGAGGACGTGGTCGCGTACCTCGAGCGCTGGGCGCTCCTGCCTCGGAACCGGGCCGAGAAGGCGGTGTCGTTCCTCACCGACCCGACCTGGCGTGCGTACAGCCACTGCTACACCGAGGGCCTGCGGCTCTGCCGGGGCTACGTCGCCGGTGATCCCGCGCGGTTCGAGCGCCTCGTCACCGACCAGCTGCTGCAGGCCGACCTGGCCGCACAGCAGCCCCCCATGTAGGCAGCCGCCATGTCGCCACGGTCCCGTGACCTGCCCCGCCGGTCGTGCCACGCGGTGCCGGGGTCGAGCCCGCGGTTCATCGCCAAGGCGCCGAACCTCGCGGCGGACATGGTGTTCCTCGACCTCGAGGACGCCGTCGCCCGCGCCGAGAAGGAGGCCGCCCGGGCGACCGTGGCCGATGCCGTCGCCACGGGCGAGTGGGGCGACACGATCCTCGCGGTGCGGGTCAACGACTGGTCGACCCCCTGGACGACGTTCGACATCCTCGAGGTCGTCGCCCGGGCCGGACCCCGCCTCGACGAGATCGTC
>JBKOUY010000106.1:0-14186 GCA_046723645.1 Actinomycetota bacterium
GCACTCAGTTGCCTGTCGCTCGACCGGCGGAGCCGGATCGAGCGACGGCGGGGGCTCCGGCGGAGCCTCTGCCCCCCGCTCCCCCCGCCCGCGGTCACTGCACCCCGCGTCCCGCGACACCTGGTCTGCGGGTCGACCGCCCCGGTGGGTCAGTCGACTCGGGCTAGGGTCCCCAGGTAGAGCTCTATGACCTTGGGGTCGTTGAGCAGCGCGTCGCCCTTGTCGGTGTAGGCGTTGCGGCCCTGGTCGAGCACGTAGCCCCGGTGGCAGATCTGCAGGCAGCGGTTGGCGTTCTGCTCGACCATCACGATGGAGACGCCCGCCTCGTTGATCCGGCGGCAGTTGATGAAGACCTCGTCCTGGTAGGCGGGCGACAGGCCGGCCGAGGGCTCGTCGAGCAGCAGGACCCTGGGGTCCATCATCACCGCCCGCCCCAGCGACAGCATCTGCCGTTCGCCGCCCGACAGCGACCCGGCGCGTTGGGTCCGGCGCTCGGCCAGCCGCGGGAACATCGTCGTCACGACTTCGAAGCGCTCGCCGAAGTCCTTGGGCCTCAGGTAGATGCCCATCTCGAGGTTCTCGCGGACGGTGAGCTGCGGGAACACATTCTCCGTCTGGGGCACGTAGCCGATGCCCATCGACACCAGCTTGTGCGCCTTCATGCCGGTCACCTCTCGGCCGTCGTAGACCACCTTGCCGTCGCGCACCGGGATGAGCCCGAAGAGCGCCTTGACGAGGGTGGACTTGCCGGCGCCGTTGGGCCCGATGACGCCGATCAGCTCGCCGGCGAACAGCTCGAGGTTGGTGCCGTTGAGGATGTTCACCCCCGGCACGTAGCCCGCCACGATGTCGATCGCCGCGAGCAGCGGTGCCGAGTCGCTCTTTGCCGAGCCGTCGGCCACTGCGCCGTCGGTCATTGGGCCTCCTCGCGCACCTGCTCCTCGGCCTCGATCGCCTGCTCCGCCTCGGCCAGCTGCTTGTCCTGCTCGGTGCGATCCAGCGGTGTGCCGTGGTGGGCGCCGAGGTAGGCGTCGATGACCCGCGGGTTGGTCACGATCGACGAGTGGCGACCCTCGGCGATCAGCAGGCCCTCGGACATCACCACCACCCAGTCGCTGATGGTGCGCACGACGTCCATGTCGTGCTCGATGAACAGCACCGTGAGGCCCTCTTCGCGCAGCCCCTCGACGTGGCCGATGATCGACTGGGCCAGCGCCGGGTTCACGCCGGCCATCGGCTCGTCCAGCATCACCAGCTGCGGCTGCACCATCAACGCGCGGGCCATCTCGAGCAGCTTGCGCTGGCCCCCGGACAGGGTGCCGGCGAACTCGTTGCGCATGTGGGCGAGGTTGAACCGCTCCAGCAGCGCCTCGGCCCGCTCCTCGATGTCCCGCTCCTGGTCGCGCCACAACGGGCGCAGCAGGGCTCGGAAGAAGTTCTCGCCTATCTGACCGGTGGCACCCAGCTTCATGTTGTCGATCACGCTGAGGCGCGACAGGGCCTTGGTGAGCTGGAACGTCCGCACCATGCCGCGGCGCGCCACGCGGTGGCCGGGCAGGCCGGTGATGTCGTCGCCGTCGAACGACCACGTCCCGGTGTTGGCGTGGTCGAAGCCGGTCAGGACGTTGAAAAAGGTGGTCTTGCCCGCACCGTTGGGCCCGATCAGCGCCGTTATGGACCCGCGCTGGATCTCGAAGTGGTCGACGTTGACCGCCATCAGGCCCCCGAAGCGACGGGTCACGCTGTCGGCGACGAGGATGGGATCGGCCTTCGGCGAGCCCGGCTCCTCGGCAACCGCTTCGAACGGGTCGACCGCGACCTTGGTGAACGCCGTGCCGGTACTCATCGCGCATCCAACATGAGCTCACGCCGATCGCCGAAGATGCCCTGGGGTCGGAAGATCATCAGCAGCACCAGGCCCAGGCCCACCAGCATCAGGCGCACCTGGGCCACCTGGTTGCTGCTGATCAGGCTGGTCGATATGTACCCGTTGTCGACGAGCTCGTTGAGCAGCCCCTCGGTGAAGACGATCAAGGCCCACAGGATCATCGCGCCCACCACCGGGCCCCAGATGCGTGCGGTCCCGCCAAGGATGAGTGCGACGTACGCATAGAACGTCTGCGCCGGGGTGAAGTTGCCCGGGATCACCGACCCCTGCTGGATGACGAGGAACATTCCGCCGAAGGCGCCGATCACGCCGCCGACGATCAGGCTCTGCATCTTGTAGGCGAACACGTTCTTGCCGAGCGCCCGAACGGCGTCCTCGTCCTCGCGGATCGCCTTGAGGACGCGGCCCCACGGGCTGCGCATCAACAGCCAGACGACGAGCACCGCCAGGAGCACCAGCCCCCATCCCACGACGATGTTCCACGTGGCCGGGGCGTTGAACTTGAGGAACCCGATCCCGTAGTTGCCCCGCGAAAACGGGTTGAGGTCGGTGTAGTCGTCGTTGTAGCCGGACAGGCCGTCGGACCCGCCCGTGGTGTCGCGGAAGGACGGCGCCATGATCGTCAACCGCAGGATCTCTCCCGTGGCGATGGTGACGATGGCCAGGTAGTCGGCGCGCAGGCGGAGGGTTGGCACGCCGAGCAGGGCGGCCAGCGCGACCGCTGCGCCGATGCCGATCAGCACGCCGACCCAGAGCGGCACACCGAACTCGAGGACGCTGATCGCCACGCCGTAGCCGCCGACGGCCATGAAGGCGACCTGGCCAAAGTTGAGCAGGCCGGTGTAGCCGAAGTGCACGTTGAGCCCGATGGCGGCCAACGCGAACACCGCCGTGAGCGGCCTGAACGCCTGGGAGATCGAGTTGTCGAGAATCGTGCCCCAATCCATGGCGCGCCCCTAACCGACCCGTTCCGCCTGGCCCAGGATGCCCTGCGGCCGCACCAGCAGGATCAGCACCAAGATGCTCAGGGCGACAACGGTCTTGAACTCCGAAGGGATCCACAGCGTCGACACCTCGACGGCGACACCGACCACCAGGCTGCCGACGAGCGCCCCGTAGGCGGACCCCAGGCCGCCCAGCACAACGCCCGCGAACATCAACAACAGCAGCTGGAACCCCATCTGCCAGGTCACCTCCTGCGACAGGCCGTGGAGGATCCCGCCGAGCGCCGCCAGGCCGGCGCCGGCCGCCCACACGAAGTTGATGACTCGGTCGACGTCGATGCCCGACGACTCCGATAGGTCGCGGTTGTCGGACACCGCCCGCATCGCCTTGCCCATGCGTGTCTGTTGGATGAACAGGGCCACGCCGATCAGCACGACCAGCGAGATCACGATCGTCCACACGTCGCGCGGCACGATGCGCAGGGCCCCGAACTCCCAGCTGGTCTGCTCCGTGAACTCCCGGTAGCCACGCGGGAAGCCGGTGAACTGGAACAGGAAGATGTAGCGCACCAGGAGCCCCGCGCCGATGCTGATCACCATCATGGCGATGAGGCCCGTTCCCCGGTTGCGCAACGGCCGCCAGAAGCCGCGGTCGACCAGCGACCCCGTCAGAGCCGCGAGCGCGATCGCGATCGGGGCCGCCACCAGCATCGGCCAGCCGATGGTGACGTTGAAGATGAAGGCGAGGATCGCCCCGTAGGTCACCAGCTCACCGTGGGCGAAGTTCACCAATCCGGTGGTGCCGAAGATCAGTGAGAGGCCGATGGCGGCCATCCCGAGCACCAGCCCGAAGCGGATGCCCTGGACGGTGAGGCGGACGAAGCGCTCGAATCCGTTGGCCACCTCCCGACCGCCGAAGCCGGCGGTCAGGGCGAACAGCACGGCACGTGCGCGGCCGGCGCTCATCTCGAACGTGAGGGTGGTGCGGTCCTCGTCCTGCAGCGTCACGCCCTCGGGCAGCGTGTCGGGATCGATCGTGACCGTGTAGCGGCCGGGACCGGGAAGTGGGACCTCCCATTGACCGTCCTCGTCGCTGGCAACGGTGTCGATCTCCTGGCCGTCGGCGGTCTCGACGGTGACGTCCACGCCCTCGGCGAAGGCGTCCTCCCCGCTCTCGGTCTCGTACCGCAGCGTGCCGCGGACGACCTCCCCACCGGCCTGTTCAGCACCGGTTGGCTCGCGGGGCTGGGCGGAAGCCTGCGGTGCACGTGACACCAGCGCCAGCGTCGCCATCACGCTGGCGCCGAGCAGCAGCGCCACGGCCTTCCTCATGGACCCTCCCTCTGCACGGGCGGGCATTGTAGGTGGACCTGTCCAGCGCAAGTCTATTTCCTGGCACGGCGTGGCGCAGGACCAACACATCTGCTACCCGCCGGGGAGAATTCCGTGACGATTCGTGCGGCGCAAGCTGCGACGTAGTCGCGATTGGTCTGCAGGGTCGCCGCCGTGGTTGACGCGCGATATTTCTCAGCCGGCGACGCCGACCGCGGCGAGCACCTCGTCGAGCGTCGCGACGACGCCGGTGACGAAGGGCCCGAACTCCGCGTACCGGGCCGAAACCTCGTCGAAGCGCATCGTGTAGACGCACTCCTTGAGGTCGTCGGGATGGACCGCGAACAGCGTGACGCCCCACTCGTGGTCGTCGATCCCGGTGGAGCCGGTGACGAGCTGGAGCACGCGCCCAGCGAACGTCCGACCCACACCCCCGTGCCCGAGCATGAGCTGCTCGCGGGCCTCGTACGGCAGCTCGTACCAGTTGTGCTCCGCACCGCGGCGCTTGGACATCGGGTAGAAGCAGAACGCCGGCTTTCCCTCGGGCGGCAGCTGCGGGTAGAGCCGGGCCTGCTTGCGTTCCTCGGGCATGCCCGCCGCGTACTCCGACACCTCGGTCAGCGACACATAGCTGTCGACGACGTCGAGGCCGGCGGCCGCGATCTCGGTCTGGAACCGGCGCAGCCGCCAGATGTCCGGGCCGAGCGCCAGCAGGCACAGGTCGGCCTTGTGCCCGAGGATCGCGACGGGGACCACCTGGTGTGCGTCGGCCTCGAGCGACTTGACGGCCGCAGAGATGGCGCCGGCGTCGGCGCCCGGCGGGGCGGCGCAGAACAGGTGCACGACGTTCCAGCCGGTGGTGGGTGCGAGTGGACCAGGCACGACCCGAGGCTACCGAGATCGGTGCTCCGGACCCGACCGTGCCAGACTCCCCCGGTGCCCAGGTTCCGGATCGCAGCCACGATCGCAGCTGTCGCCGCCGTTGCGCTCGCCTCGGCGTGTGGCGACTCGAAGCCGACGTCGCGCGAGGCCGCGTCGGCGGAGACCGCGACGGCCGTGTGCGGCATGCTCAGGCGCTGGAACAACGAGATGGGCGACGCCCTGAACAGCACCTCGGATGCGATCACCGACGCCGACGATCCGGCGACGGCCCCCGATGTGCTCCGCGACGGGTTCGACGACCTGATCCAGCTGGCGGAGGCGCACCAGGGCGAGGTCGACGAGCTCGAGCTCCCGGCCAGCAACGAGCGCGATCGCCTGCTGGAGGAGCTGCGAGACGGCGCCGACGAGGCCGTCGCCGCGCTGGAGGAGGAGCGCGCCGACATCGAGGACCTGCCGTCGATCGAGGTGTCGGACCAGCGGGGCGTCCTGGGGACCGCCTTCATCGCCGCCGAGCGCGCCGGCTCGGTGGTGGAGCCGGCGATCGGCACGTACGACGACGAGGACCTCAAGGCCGCATTCGCCGCCAACGACGGCTGCGAGCACGTCATCCAGCCGTTCTGACCGCCGGCCGGCGGGGCGGTTCAGTCCGGCGGCGGGGCCACGTCCAGCGGCTCGACGGTCACCACCGCGTTGTAATCGGGCACCTTGGACGCCGGCTCCCGACGGTCCGAGCCACCGGCGATCAGCACGTTGCCCTCGGGCCAGTGGACCTGCAGCGTGCGGGCGGGCAGCCGGGCCAGCGTGACCGTGGCCTCGAGGCTGCCGGTCTCCGACCGGAGCCGCACCCGGTCACCCGGGGCCACCCCGAGGGCGGAGGCGTCGGTCGCGTCCATGAACACGGCGTCGCGCCCGGCACCGGTGAGGGGATCGACCTGGCCGTGCACCATCGAGTTGAACTGCCTTCCCCGGCGCGTAGACAGCATGAACGAACCGTCGGGAATCTGCGGCTCGACGGGCTCCAGGGGCGTGAACCGGCCCCGCCCGGACGGGGTGGGGAACGCCCCGTCCGCCGCCAGGTGGCGCCCGCCCCACTGGACGGCATCACCGGTGGCGGCCAGGGTCTCGATGCCGGCGTACAGCGGCACCACCTCGGCGATCTCGCGGCGCAGCGCAGCGTTGTCGCGCCACGAGAACGCCGCCCGCAGCTCGGGCAGCACCCGGTTGGCCACGGCGGCGAACAGCCGCCACTCGCTGCGCGCCTCGCCCACCTGCCGTGGGATCTCGGGGCTGAACACGATGCGGCGCTCGGTGGTGGTCTCGGTGCCGCCACCCTCCTGCTCGTAGCGCGTGGTGACGGGCAGCAGGACCACGTCGTCGCCCTCGACCAGCATCTGGCGCGTCACGACGACGTCCTGGTGGACCCGCAACGGCACCCGGCCGAGCGCCGCCTCCACCGCCCGCGAGTCGGGCATCACGTCGATGAAGTTGCCGCCCGACATCCACAGCACGTCGATCTCGCCGCGGCCGGCGGCCTCGACCATCTCGGGAGCGGTTAGCCCCGGCCGGCCGGGAACGGGGAACCCCCAGGCGGCGGAGAGGGCGGCGGCATTGTCGGCGTCGACGGGCAGCCCCCCGGGGAGGGCGGTCGCGTAGGCGCCCATCTCGGCGCCGCCCTGCACGCCGGAGTGGCCCCGGATGGGCATGAGCCCCACCCCGTTGCGCCCGACGCCACCCTGGGCGAGGGCGAGGTTGACGATGCCGCGCACCGTCTCGGCCGCCCCACGGTGCTGCGTGACGCCCATGGACCACACGTGGATCGCTCCCCCGGCCCGCACCAGCTCGTCGACGAACGACTCGAGCGTGGGTCGGTCGACGCCGGCGAGATCGAGCAGGTGGTCGGTGTCCTGGCCGGCCAGCCCGGCCGCCACGTCGGCGAAGCCCTCAGTGTGGGCGTCGACGAAGACCCGGTCGACCCCACCCCGGGCGATCAGGCGCTGCAGGGCGGCGTTGGCCAGGGCCACGTCGCCGCCAGGGCGGACCGGCACGTGGAGGTCGCACATCTTGGTGCCGAACAGTGCAGACTCGACGTTGGACGGCACCCAGTAGCGGGCGAGCCCGGGCTCGAGGAACGGGTTGACCACAACGACCCGGCAGCCATGCCGGCGCGCCAGGTACAGGTACTTCATGAACACCGGCTGGTTGTTGGCGGGGTTCGATCCCCACAGCACTACGAGCGGCGCCTCGATCACGTCCTGGAACGAGCAGGTGGTGGCGGCGACGCCGACGGTCTGGCGCAGCCCGACCGTCGAGGGGGCATGGCAGACGCGGGCCGCGGAGTCGATGTTGGCGATCCCCAGCGCCCGGCTGGCCTTGCCGGCCACGTAGTAGGTCTCGTTGGTGATGCCGCGACTGGTCAGGTACAGCGCGACCCGATCGGGCGTCGTGGCGCGCAGGCCTGCCGCGAGCACCGACAGGGCCTCGTCCCACGACACCCGGCGGAACCCGGTCGCGCCCCGGCGGCGGCGCATCGGATGCGCCAGCCGTCCGAGTGCCCGGAGCTGGGCGCCGGTCCGTGACCGCAGCGCGGCGACGTCGGATAGCACCAGTGGATCGATGGCGTCGGCGGTGTTGAGCTCGAGGAGGTCGAGGCGCGTAGTGCACAGGTGGACGCCGTCGATGGTCCAGTCGTGGAGGCCCGCGACGCCCAGCGCACAGCCATCGCACGCACCCTTGGTCAGCACCTGATAGGCGTACGCCGGGTGGGCGCGATTGGCCCAGGCCACGCGGGCGATGTCGCGGTAGTGGTTGGGCTTCTGCTCGCCTAGGCCGTTGGGCCGCCAACCGGCCCACAGCCTGGGCCTCCAGCCGGTGAACTGCTCGCGCAGGCCCACCGTCAGCGCCCGGCCTTCGAACGTGCGACCGATGGTGGGGTGGCCAGAGCGCCTTCGGTCGCCGCACGCTCGCCGGGTCGCGGCGGCTCCTCCGGCGCGTAGACGTTCAGGCGCCCGCCCCGGGCGAAGCCGCACAGCGTCATCCCGGCCAGGCGCGCGGCGCTCACCGCCAGCGACGAGGGGGCGCTGACGGCCACCACCGTCGAGAAGCCCGCCGCCCACGCCTTCTGCACGATCTCGAAGCTGGCCCGCCCGCTGACGTAGAGGCCCAACCCCGTGGCGGGCAGCCCGTCGTCCAGCAGGAGCCGCCCCACCACCTTGTCGACGGCGTTGTGCCGGCCGATGTCCTCCCGGGCGAGCACCGCAACGCCGGCCCGGTCGAACGCCACGGCCGCGTGGACGGCCCCCGTGGCGTCGAAGAGCTCCTGGGTGGACGTGACGGTGTCGGGCACGCGGGCCAGGACGTCGAGCGGGAACGGCGCCATCGGCGGCAACGGGTGCAGCCGCTCCCGCAGGTCGTCGATGGCGGTGGTGCCGCACATGCCACAGGCCGACGTCGTCGGGGTCAGCCGGGGGCGGGGTGGCGGGGCCGAGCCCCCGGTCTCCACCGTGACGACGTTGAACTCGCTGTCGACCGCGGAACCCGTCCCGCAGTAGCGGCACTGGCGGACGGTCGCGCCGGCGAGCAACCCCTCGGTCAGGCAGAAACCCGCTGCGAGCTCGAAGTCGTGGCCGGGCGTCCGCATCGTGGTCGTCACCAGCACACCATCGAGCTGGATCTCGAGCGGCTCCTCGACGATCAGCTGGTCGGGCTGGCGCGTCAGGCTGCGGCCGTCGTAGCGATGCGTCAGCACCTTGGCGGTACGCCCCCGCGACATGCCCTGAAGCGTACGGGGTCGGTCGTAGAGCGATGCGAGCCGAGTGGGAGTCGGGCCGAAGACCCGGCGGGCACCTCGGTCAGTCGACGCGGCGCAGAGCGGCGCTCAGATGGTGCTGGTGCGCCTGGCCCACCGCTCCCATCGCCAGGTCGTAGCGCAGCGTGTCACCGACGACCTCGACATCGCGCTGGAGCGTGAGCACTGACTTGGCCGTGCCCGAGCAGGCCACCGCCGTCGACCGGAGCTGCAGCAGGACCCCGTCCGCCCGCGGCTCGATCGTGCCCTCCTCGATCTCGACCACGCCGGTCGGGTGCGCCATCACCAGCTCCACCCGGCCCTCACCGGCGGGGCGCCAATAGCCGGCCTCCGCATGCGCGGGGAGGCCCGTCGCCAGGTTGACGGTCGCCTGCCGGTAGGCGAGGAACGGCTTGCCCACGTGCGTGAAGCTGATCTCCTCCGAGTAGTGGAACGGCTCGATGGTCGGATAGCTGCCCTCCCCCTCCCCCCGCCAGGTGCCGAGCAGGGCCACGAGCGGCTGGAGGTCGGCATGCGTGGGCGGGCTCACGACATGGACGGTAGCCCCGGCCGGGTTCGGCGGTTCAGCCGGGTGGCGGGAGGGTCTGGCAGGGGCCGCCCCCGCAGGTATCGACCAGCCTGCCCTGCTCGAGGAAGGTGGCGGCGAGGGTCAGCACCTCGAGCTGGTCGCGGCCCTGGCCGTGGGGGTCGGTGCCCGCCCGGTTGGGGACGTTCCCCAGCGGCGGGGCCGGGGTGCCGAAGTCCCACACCACCAGGTACGAGCCCTGGCTGTCGGGCAGCCGCCGCGTCGTGTCTATGCCCCAGAACGGCTGCACGTCGGGGCTGCGCCCGGGCGCCAGAGCCGGGACGCGCAGCTCGGCGTCGATGGTGCGGGCCATCACCTCGGTGGCGACGTTGGCCACCTGGTGGTCGCCGAACGCCTCGTAGAGCATCACCCGATGCCTCGGGGTCCGAGGGTAGGGGTCCCCGGTCAGGTGCTGGGCGTAGCCGTCGTTCTCGCCCCGGTCCCACAGCATCTGCGCCAGCAGGATGGCGAGCTGGCGGTCGACCCAGTCGGGGTAGTTGGGGTCGAACACCACGCTGAACGGGTCGAAGTCGACGCTGCGGTCGAGCAGCGTGGAGTAGTTCATGGCGGGCACTCCGAGGAAGGCGCGCCTCCAGTCCTGGGCCACGGCGGTGACCGCCCCGCCCAGGATCCCGCCCTGGCTCACCCCGTTGAACGTCAGGTTGCGCTGGTCGAGCAGCGGGGTTCCGTCGGCGGCCTGGAACGCGGGATCGGACGAGAACCCGCTCGGGTGCTTCATCAGCCGGCCCAGGAACAGGAAGTTGAGCATGGACTGCTGCAACCGGTCGGGGATGCTGCGAAACGCCGACATGTCGCCGAGCGCCCGCAACACGACGCCGATGTCGTCCTCGGACATCCCGATCCACCAGGTGGCGCAGGTGGTGGTGTTCGTGACGCGTGCGTACCGGGAGCTGGCCCCGAGGGCCTCGCGCGCCGATCCGAGGAGGCCGTGCCCGTAGAGCATCATCCGCGTCGGGTTGGCGGTGCCGTCCGCGCCGACAGCCGACGTCGGGATGGCGCAGATGAAGCGGGCCGTGTACGTCCCGTTGCGGGCGGGGATGGGAGAGCTCCCCGGCCCGTTGCCGTTGTTGAGGACCGACCCGGGCTCCCCGCCGCCGGTCAGGTAGTTGGGGACCTCGAATGTGCCCGACACCTCGCGTGCCAAGTTCGCCCGGGTGCTGGGCACGTTGCTCGTCACGGTGAAGCGGGGGGCGGCCGTCCCCAGCTGCCGGAAGGCGTCGTCGCGCATGGCCAGCAGGCGCTCCGACAGGTTCTCACCGCTCGCGACGGTGAAGTCCCAGGCCAGCGCGAGGCCGCCACGCTCGACCCCGGCCCGGCCGAGGCGCCGGAACAGGTCGTCCATGTGGGGTCGCCGACCCTCGATGGCGTCGATGCCGGTGTCGAGGCGGTCGCGGTAGGCGCGGAAGACGTCGGACGGCTCGATCGGCCGGCCGGCGCGATCGACGACGTCGCGGATCGCGACGATGTAGCGATGTCCCTCCCGGAAGGCCTCTGCGGGGCGAACGAACAGGAGCCGGTGCGCGTCGTCCGGGGCCCGGCTGTCGAGCTCGGTCCAGTACGGATGCCGCTGGCCGGTCTTGGCGTCGATGACGACGATCGGCGCGTCGCGGTCCAGCGAGCTGGCCATGTCGGTGATCGGCGCCGCACCGCTCGCGGCGAGGTCGATGCCGGGCAGCAGGGTCACGAGCGCGGACCCGGGTGAGAACCCGTCGTTGCGGTTGAGCTCCGTCGGGTCGATGTGGACCCCGGCGGCGTTGGCGGGCGTGGCGTCGAGGGCCAGGGCGACGCGCCGGCCCGTCCCCGTGGACCGGTCGCGCACGGTGAAGTAGTCGTTGGGGAACGGCAGCAGGCAGCGCGCGCCGCCCAGCGGGTCGCAGCTCTGCGGGTCGGTCGGGAGGTCGACGGAGATGGTGCCGGCATACGGACGGGCACCGCCGCCCCGGCCCTCGCTCGACGGGCCGGCGCCGGACCCCGACGCCGGCGCGGCGGCGACGATCGCCACCAGTGCGGCCGTGAGCGCCGCCATGCTCCGGCGCACGCGGTTCCTGCATCCGACGGTCATCGCTACCCCCATGCACCGGCGACGGATGCGGATCGGTATAGCACGCAGCCCAAATTCGCTAGTAGGTCGGCTGACGGCCGCTGCCACCCGCGGCATGCTCTGGCCGTGGGCGAAGAGCTGCCGGAGCCGCCGCCGCTGACCTTGCCGCGCCTGCTCGCCCGCGGGCTTGCCCGCCACTGCCCCGTGTGTGGCGGCGGTCGCCTGTTCCAGCGGTGGTTCAGCATGCGCGAGCGCTGCCCCCGCTGCGGGTTCAGGCTCGAGCGAATCGAGGGGCACTGGCTGGGCGCGCTGGGCATCAACACGATCGTCAGCTTCGGTGCCGTCCTGATGGCGGTCGTCGTCGGGTTTCTCGCCACGTACCCGGGACCGGCGGCGCCGGCGGTGGCTGCGGTCGTCGCCACGGCCATCGTCGTCCCGCTCGTGTTCTTCCCCTGGTCGAAGACCCTGTGGAGCGCCATCGACCTGGCGATGCGGCCGCTGGAGCCCGACGACGACGTGGACCCCCGGTGGATCCCCCGGGCGCACCACCACGAGGCCTAGGAGCCGGGGCGGCGGGTGGTGGCCGGGCGGCTAGAACCGGCCGACGAGGTGGGCCTTGTCGTTGAAGCGCGCCAGCTCCCAGGAGATCGACCGGTCGCGGTACGGGTCGGCGCCGTAGCGCCACTCGGTGATGGAGGCGTTCCCCGGGCTGAACCAGGCACGCTCGCGACCGTCCTCGCCGATGGCCAGCCAGCGGAGCATGGTGTGGACGATCACGCCGCCGTGGCAGGCCACCACGACCGTCGTGCCCGCGTGGCGCTCGACGAGGCGGTCGACCCCGCCGGCGACCCGATCGGCCATCTCCCGCCAGGTCTCGCCGCCGGGGTCACGCCGGAGGTCGGGGTGCCAGCCGCCGTCGGGGAAGGGATAGAGGCGGTCGTACTCGTTCCACGGCAGCCCGTCGCCCTCACCGGGATGGTGCTCGCACAGGTCGCAGTCCTGCACGACGTCCAAGTCTCCGAGGGCCGGCGCCAGCGCCTCGGCCGTCTCCACGGCCCGGGGCATCACGCTGGCATAGAGCGCCGACACCTCGCCGAGCTCGCCGGTTGCCTTCCAGCGGTCGCGCAACGCCTCCACCTGCAGGCGACCCCGCGCCGAGAGCCCACGGCACCCGACATGACCGCCCACGATGCCCAGCTCCTGGGCCCGCGATTCGCCGTGTCGCACCAGCACGATCCGGGTCCCGTCCATGACCCTCAAGGTATCGGCACCCCTCGACTGGTCCGAACGGGATTGCGAGGCTGGGGAGCACGAGGGGGGACCCTCCCGGGTCCCCCCTCGTGAGGTCGTCCCGAAGCTGCGCTTCGGGGACCAAACCCTAGAAGTCCTCCATGCCGCCGCCGGGCATCGCCGGGGCGCCCTTTTCCTCGGGCTTGTCGGCGATGACGGCCTCGGTGGTGAGGAACAGGGCCGCGATCGAGGCTGCGTTCTGCAGCGCCGACCGGGTGACCTTGGCGGCGTCGATGATGCCGGCCTTGGTCAGATCCTCGTACTCGCCGGTGGCGGCGTTGAGACCCTCGGACACGCCCTCGAGCGCCCGGACCCGCTCGGTCACCACGCCGCCCTCGTGGCCGGCGTTGACGGCGATCTGCTTGAGCGGCTCCTCGAGCGAGCGGGACACGATGCGGGCACCGGTGGACTCGTCGCCGGACAGGCCGTTGACCAGCTCGTTGACCTTGGACTGCGCCCGCAGGAGGGTCACGCCACCGCCGGCCACGACGCCTTCCTCGATGGCGGCCTTGGTGGTCGACACCGCGTCCTCGATGCGGTGCTTCTTCTCCTTGAGCTCGACCTCGGTGGCCGCGCCGACCTTCAGCACCGCGACCCCACCCGACAGCTTGGCCAGGCGCTCCTGCAGCTTCTCGCGGTCGTAGTCGGAGTCGGTGTTGTCGATCTCGTTCTTGATCTGCTGGATGCGGCCCTTGATCTCGTCCTCGGAGCCGGCACCCTCGACGAGGGTCGTCTCGTCCTTGGTGACGATGACCTTCTTGGCCCGGCCGAGCAGGTCGAGGGTGGTGTTCTCGAGCTTGAGGCCCACCTCCTCGGTGATGACCTGGCCGCCCGTGAGGATGGCCATGTCCTGCAGCATCGCCTTGCGGCGCTCGCCGAAGCCGGGGGCCTTCACGGCGGCCGACTTGAACGTGCCGCGGATCTTGTTGACCACCAGCGTGGCCAGGGCCTCGCCCTCGACGTCCTCGGCGATCACGACCAGGGGCTTGCCGGCCTGCATGACCTTCTCCAGCACGGGCAGCAGGTCGCGCACGTTGGAGATCTTGGAGCCGACGAGGAGGATTTGGGCGTCGTCGAGGACGGCTTCCATCCGGTCGGGGTCGGTGACGAAGTAGGGCGAGATGTAGCCCTTGTCGAAGCGCATGCCCTCGACGAGGTCCATCTCCATGCCGAACGTCTGCGACTCCTCGACGGTGATGACGCCGTCCTTGCCGACCTTGTCGATGGCCTCGGCGATCATCTCGCCGATCTCGGGATCGGCGGCCGAGATGCCAGCGACCTGGGCGATCTGGTCCTTGGAGTCGACGTCGACCGCCACGTCGGCGATCGCCTCGACGGCCTCGGCCACCGCGGCCTCGATGCCCCTCTTCAACGACATCGGGTTGGCGCCGGCGGCGACGTTGCGCAGGCCTTCGCGC
>JBKOUY010000201.1:0-9553 GCA_046723645.1 Actinomycetota bacterium
TAGCCGGAATTCCCGCCCTGACTGCCGTCCTCGTGCCCATGCGCGACGACGTGGGGCTTCCGACGATCCTGTTGCTCTACTTGTTGCTCGTCGTCGTCGTAGCGGCGCTCGGTGGTGTGGTGCCCGCCATGGTGTCGGCCCTCGCCGCCTTCCTGGTGGTGAACCGCCTGTTCACGCCACCCATCCACACGTGGACGATTGCCGAGGCCGAGAACCTCGTGGCCCTGGTCGTCTTCGTCGTCGTCGCCGGCGTGATGAGCGCCTTCGTGTCGGCCGCGGCGCGACGCAGGGCCGAGGCCACCCGCGCGGCGGCCGAAGCGGAGACGCTGGCTGGCCTGGCCGGAACCGTCGCCGAACCCGACCCTCTCCCTGTGCTCCTGGACAACCTGCGGCGCGCGTTCGGACTCGGAGGGGTCGCGTTGCTCCGCCGGACCAACGGCAACCGCTGGGACGCCGAGACTGTGGCGGGCGACGCTGCGCCCCGGACACCGGACGATGCCGATGAGGTGCGCGCGCTGGGTCCGGACCTGGTGCTGGCCGTGAGAGGCAGCGACCTGGCAGCTGAGGACCAGCGCGTCCTCAACGCCTTCGTGGCCCAGTTGGCCGCGGCTATCGACCGACGCCGGATAAGCGCCCAGGCCGCCGAGGCCACCTCCCTGGCCGAGGCCAACGAGCTGCGCAGCGCGCTGCTGCAGGCGGTGTCGCACGACCTACGCACGCCGCTGGCGGGGATCAAGGCCTCGGCCAGCAGCCTGCGCCAGCTCGACATCGCGTGGTCCGACGTGGACCGCAACGAGTTCTTGCGCACCATCGAGGACGAGACCGACCGCCTCACGACGCTGGTCGGCAACCTCCTCGACATGAGCCGCATTCAGGCCGGTGCCGTGGCACCGAGGACGCGGCCCGTGGGCCTCGAGGAGGTCGTCCCCGCGGCGCTGGCGGGCCTGGGGGAGCGGGGCGACAAGGTCGAGGTCGACGTGCCCGAGTCGCTGCCGCCGGTGGAGACCGACCCGGCGCTGCTCGAGCGCGTGGTGGCCAACTTGGTGGACAACGCCGTCGCCCACTCGCCCGAGGGCTCGCCCGTGCGCGTGGAGGCGGGTGAGGTCGGCTCCAAGGTGATGATTCGCGTCATCGATCGCGGGCCGGGGATCCCGCCGGCGGAACGCGAACGGATCTTCCAGCCGTTCCAACGCCTGGGGGACAGCTCCTCTCACGGCGCCGGCGTCGGGCTCGGCCTGGCGGTCGCCCGCGGGTTCACCCACGCCATGGGCGGCGACCTCGTCGTCGACGACACGCCGGGCGGCGGCACCACGATGACCATCGAGCTGGAGGTGGCGGTATGAGCGAGGCGGTTGCCGGCAGCGCGGCACCGAGCCGGGTCCTCGTGGTCGACGACGAGTCGCCCATGCTGCGGGCGCTCGGGACCAACCTGCGGGCGCGCGGCTACCACGTCGACCTGGCGCCGACCGGCGAGGAGGCGCTGACGCTGGCGGCGCGCCACCGGCCCGACGCCGTCATCCTCGACCTCGGACTGCCCGGCATCTCCGGCATCGAGGTGATCGAGGGCCTGCGGGGCTGGACCGCGGTCCCGATCATCATCCTGTCGGCCCGGGGGGCCGAGCACGACAAGGTGGCGGCCCTCGATGCGGGCGCCGACGACTACGTCACCAAGCCGTTCGGCATGGACGAGCTGTTGGCCCGCCTGCGCGCCGCGCTGCGGCGCATCGCCCCAGCGCCCGAGAGCGCGCTCGTCGAGACACACGACTTCACGGTCGACCTGGCCGCCAAGCGCGTGACGGGCCCGGAGGGCGAGGTGCGGCTGACGCCCACGGAGTGGGGCCTGGTCGAGGTGCTTGTCCGCAACGCCGGCAAGCTCGTGTCCCAGCGCCAGCTTCTGCAGGACGTCTGGGGACCGCAGTACGGCGAGGAGACCAACTACCTGCGCGTGCACATGGCGCACATCCGCCGCAAACTCGAGCCGGACCCCGCCCGCCCGCGCTACTTCATCACCGAGCCCGGCATGGGCTACCGCTTCGAGGGCCCCGACGGCTGACCGATCGCCGCTGCGGTCGCAGCCCCACGAAACCCGGCGGATCCCGTTTCGGGTGAAAGCCAGCCGGGCAATGCCCCCGAACAGGGCCGGGAGTACGCTTCATGCGGCGTAACGACCGACTGATCTCGACCCATCTCGTTATTGAAGGAGGAGAATCACATCGGTAGGATTTGCCGCGGCTTTTCTGACCCGCCACGGAAGAGCCACTATCCGGAGGACCGATGAGATGAGTTTGGGACGAGCATTGCTTTGGATCGCCGCCCTGTTCGTGCTCGTCGCGATCTGGCAAAACCCGTCCGGCACTGCCAACGCATTCGGCGATTTCCTCGGAACCGTCGGCTCCTGGCTGTCGGACGCCCTCGACAAGAGCACCGAGTTCATCCGGGGCCTCACAGCGTGACCACCCGCCGGCGTCGCGAGCGCGACGCCCTGGGCGGCACGCTCGAGCCGTACTACCCCCGAACCGCGCGCGACCCGTACACCAGCCATCTGCCTGCGGAGCTCCAGGGGCCGGACTACGCCGGCACCGATTCCGCGGCCAGGCACCCCCTCCGGACCCGGATACGCAACCGGCTCGGCGGCTGGCGGCGAGCGTGGCTGCCGCTGCCCGACGAGATCATCGAGGAGTACCTGGGTCACGGCGAGCGGATGATCCACAACGACCACCCCTCGTTCCGGGCGTTCGTCATCCAACACGTCATCCTCGTGCTCGTGCTGTTCGTCGCCGTTGGATTGTTCGTCGGTGTCGTGCTCAACGGCTCGTTGACTGCGGTATTGCTCACCTTCCTGGTGATGGCGATCGTGTTGCTCGTCCTGGTGCTGCAGCGGTTGTCCGAGCGCTATACGAGCTATGTCATCACCAACGTTCGCATCATGCGGGTGTCCGGGGTCGTGACCCGGCGCGTCCACTCGATTCCCTGGATGCGCGTCACGGATCTCACGTTCGACCAGACCTGGTTGGGGCGAATGCTGGGCTACGCCACCCTCCACATCGAGTCCGCCAACGAGGATTCGGGCCTGCGCGACCTCGCCGGCGTGTCCGACCCGATGGTCTTCAACAAGTACCTGGTCGACATGGTGGTCGCCAAGCAGGGCCCGATCGCTCCAGGGTGGGAGGAGTTGGGCCAGGCGGGGCCCGCCGGCGTGGCGTCGCGGCAGCGGATCGGCCTGCGCGACCGCGTCCGGGAGGTCCGCCGCCGCCGGCGCGAGCAGCGGGCGGCCGACGCGGGGCTCGAGGTACCGATCGCGCGCCGGCGGGTGCCCGGGACCGGGCGGGTGCCTCCGCGGCCGGCGCCCCAGCGCAGCGACCAGATCCTCTACGGCGATGCGCGCCGGGTCAGCGACGACGACCTCACCCGGCAGCCCCCGGTCGACGAGGACGAGGTGCGTCAACCGGGCGGCGAGGGCGCTGCCGACCGAGACCGCGGCGACCGGGCGGGGACGGAAGGGTCCGATCCCTTGCGCGAGGGACCGGAGTCGAGCGTGCCGTGGGGCCGCGACCGGGAGTGAGCGCGATCAGGCCAGGGCGCGCTGGTTCAGGTCCGTCAGCCGCTGGCAGGCGTCGAGGTACTCGTCGACCAGGCGCTGGACGACCTCCGCGGACCGCTCGACTCGGTTCATCATCCCGACGACCTGGCCGACCGGATTGAAGTTCACGTCCTTGGCGGCGGTGGGGTAGCTGTGGCCCCGCTGGACCGCGTCCAGCGCCACCATCATCTGCAGCGGCATGGGCAGGGGGCCCGGCGAGTCGGGGCCCTCCCAGGCGTCGGTCCAGTCGTTGCGCAACATGCGGCACGGCTTGCCGGTGAACGAACGCGAGCGGACGGTGTCGTGGCTGGTGGCGTCGAGGTAGCTCTGCATCTGCTCCGGGGGCACGTCGGCCTCCTCGACGGTGAGCCACAGCGAGCCCGTCCAGACTCCGGCGGCGCCCATCGCCATCGCGGCGGCCACCTGCCGCCCGTTGGCTATGCCGCCGGCGGCCAGCACCGGCAGCGGGTCGACGGCGTCTATGACCTGCGGCCACAGCACCACCGACGCCACCTCGCCACAGTGCCCGCCGCCCTCGGTGCCCTGGCACACGACGAAGTCGAGCCCGGCGTCGCGGTGGCTCAGGGCGTGTCGGACCGAGCCGCAGAGCGCCCCCACCAGCCTGTCCGCCGCCTGGATCCGGGCCACCACGTCGGCCGGGGGTGTGCCCAGCGCGTTGGCGATCAGGCGCGCCTTGTCGTGGCGGAGGATGACGTCGACCTGCGGGCCGGCGGTGGCCGTGGTCCAGCCCAGCAGCTCGTGGTGCTTCCGGTCCGGAGGCAGCTCCGGGACGCCGTGGTCGGCGAGCAGCTTCGCACCGAAGTCGCGGTGCTCCTGCGGGATGTGCTTGGCCAGCTCGGACTCGAGCTGTTCGGCGCTCATGTCGAGGTCCATGCCCTCGTACTTGCTCGGTATCACGATGTCGACGCCGTAGGGTCGGTCGCCGACGTGCCCGTCGAGCCACGCCAGTTCGACCTCGAGCTGGTCGGGATCGAACCCCACGGCCCCCAGGACCCCGAGCCCGCCCGCCTTGGTCACGGCGGCGACCACGTCTCGGCAGTGGCTGAACGCGAAGATCGGGCACTCGATCTCCAGTCGGTCGCAGATCTCGGTGCGCATCGAGCTCGTCCCCCTACTCGGCCCTCGGCCGCAGGCTACGCAATCAAACGCTTGATAGGCACGGCATCACCGCGCTGCCGAGCGCGCCTAACGTGCCGAAATGCTGTTTCCGCAGCGGTTCTGGTCGGGCCTCGCGGACGGATCCGTCGACCTGGCGTTCCGCCGCTGGCGGCGGTTGGGCGTCAAGGCGGGCGGCACGCAGCTCACGCCAGCCGGGCTCCTGGCCATCGACGCCGTCGACGTCGTGGAGGTCGGCGACATCAGCGAGGACGACGCCCGTCGGGCCGGCCATCGCGACCGGGCCGAACTGGTGGAGGAGCTGGGCCGCCACCCGGACGGGACCCTGTACCGCATCGCCTTCCACCACGCCGGCGCCGACCCCCGGGTGGCCCTGCGGGAGGATGCCGACGTGTCCGAGGACGACCTGGCCGGGATCCGCGCCCGGCTGATGCGACTCGACCGGGCCAGCAGCCATGGTCCCTGGACCGAGGCCGTCCTGCGCATGATCGCGGCGCGTCCGGCAGTGCGGGCCGCCGACCTGGCCGCATCGCTCGGCAGGGAGACGCAGCCGTTCAAGACCGACGTGCGCAAGCTGAAGCGGCTCGGCCTGACGGAGAGCCTGGACGTCGGCTACCGGCTCTCCCTGCGGGGCCGGGTGGTGCTCGAGCGCCTGTAGTCCGCGCCCCCGACTCGTGTCCCGCTCAGCCGCCGAACATCGCGAGCCACTCGGCCTCGGAACGCGGCTTGAACACGTAGTTCCACTGGCGCGTCTCGCCCATGGTGGCCGAGGGTTCGGCTGAATACAGGTGGCCCGGGAACAACACGGTGTGGTCCGGGACCTTGGCCAGCTTGTGGGTGAGGCTGTCGTAGAGCTGGGCCGCGTCGCCGCCAGGGAGGTCGGTGCGCCCGCAGCCCTCGAGGAACAGGGTGTCGCCCGATACCAGGTAGCGCCCGTCCACGAAGAAGCACTGGCTACCGGGGGTGTGCCCGGGCGTATGGATCAGCTCGACGCCGATGGCGCCGACGTCCACAACATCGCCGCTGTGGTGCCGCACCAGGTCGCTCTCGCCGGCCCCGGTCACCCGCTGCACGCCCACCGCCTCGTCGGCCTGCACATGGACGGGGACGGGGTTGAGGGTGAGCAGCTCACGCACGCCGCTGATCTGGTAGCCCATCATGTTCCCGCCGACGTGGTCCTGGTGGTAGTGCGTGACCAGCGCGCCGGTGACCTTCATGCCGTCGGCGGCGGCCATGTCGAGGATGCTCCGGATGTCGTACGCGGCGTCGACGACCAGAGCCTCACCCGTCTCGCGGTCGCCCACCAGGTAGGCGAAGTTGACCATCTGCAGCGCCAGCGGGTCGGTGCGGGCGATGTCGCGGCCCGAGAGCAGCTGGCGGAAGTAGAGCCGGTCGGGAGTGTTCACGCCGAAAAGGCTACGGGTCGATCGCGGACCGACGCCATCGGCGGCCAAGGGCCGGTGGCCGGGATCGGCCGGCCCGGAGGGCCCGCCGGCCCGCCCTCGGAGTCGGTCTTGCGGGCGGCCCCGGCCAGCCGGAAGGGTGACGGGATGCACCCGGACCCGGCTCCACTGGCGCCGTTCGACGCCGTGAGCCTCGACGTCGGCGGGGTGCTGATCATGCCCGACCGTCGGGCGGTGGGCCGGGCCCTGGCACGCGCCGGCGTGGGGCACGACCCGGCCCGGTTCTTCGACGGGCACTTCCGGGCGATGGCCGAGATCGATCGGCGCCGCGCACGGCCCGAGGAGACCGGCCCGTACGCACGGGGCTTCCTCCTGGCCGTCGGCACGCCCGACGGGCAGCTCGAGGCAGGCGTGGCGGCGCTGGGGAGCGTGCTCCGGCAGTCGGCGACCTGGAGCCAGCGCATTCGCGGGGCGGTTCCGGCCGCCCGCCGGCTAGCGGCCGCAGGCCTGCGCCTGGCGGTCACCAGCAACTCCGACGGCACCGTGGCCGAACGGATCCGCCGCCGGCGGGTCTTCCAGGTCGGCGACGGTCCGGGCGTGCCTCTCGAGCACGTCACCGACTCGGGGGTCCTGGGCCGGGCAAAGCCCGACCCGATGACGTTCCTGACGACCGCCCGGGCCCTGGCCCTGCCACCCGAGCGGATCTTCCACATCGGCGACAGCGGCCGCTTCGACGCCGATGGCGCCGCGGCCGTGGGCATGCTGGCGGTCCACGTCGATCCTCTCGGTCTGTGTCGCGGCGACCACCATCACGTCGTTTCGCTCGCCGATTTCGCGGGCCGCGCGCTCGCGGCGCGTCGCCGGGTCCGCTGAGCGCTCCAGTTCGTCACCCGACGTGAGAATTCCTGCATGCCGGGCCGTATCCTGGCGGCGCGTGGGGTTTGCGGAACGGTTCAGGGAGGCCGCGGAGGCGGCGCGAGCCAAGCTCCAGGAGCACGGCGTCATACAGAACGCCGCGGCCATCCACGGCGTGGACGCGGTCGAGCCACAGGAGCACGACCTCGCCAGCGCCGAGCGGGCGATGGCGCTCGGGGCCCCGGACCCGTACTCCCTCATCACCCACGACGAGGTCGTGGCCCTCACGGGGGTTCCCGTGGGCGGCCCATCGCTGACCTACACCGACGACGACCTGGGTGTGCGGTTCGATGCGGAGGACGGCCACCAGCGCTCGTGGTCCTTCGGCGTCCACGCCGGGCATGCGATCGACGCCGACACCCCCTTCGACCCGGTGACCTGGTACGAGTGGATGGTGGCCCTGCTCCGGGCGGCCGAGGTCGTGCCCGGGCTGGGCGACGCCGCCGTCTACCAGGACGGGATGCTGTACGTGCGCGGTGCCGGCCGCGCCTTCTACGTGCTGATCGAGGCGCCCCCGGGATCCCCCGCCAAGCAGTGGGCGACCACCCTCGGCCGCCGCGTGCTCGAGCGGTTCCTGTCGGGAGAGGCGGGATAGGGCCCTGTCCACACCCGAGTCGGCCGGCGAGGCGGGGCTGGCGTTCAACTCCGCGCGGGGACGCTGGGTGATCGCCGCGACGGTGCTGGGGTCGGGCATCGCGTTCCTGGACTCGACGGTGGTCAACGTCGCCCTGCCCCACATCGGCGAGGACCTAGACACCAGCGTCGCGGGCCTGCAGTGGGTGCTGAACGGCTACCTGTTGACGCTCTCGGCGCTGATCCTGCTGGGCGGGTCGTTCGGCGACCTGTTCGGCCGCAAGCGGGTGTTCCAGACGGGCGTGGTCGTCTTTGCGCTGGCGTCGGTGACGTGCGCGCTCGCACCCACGGATACCGCGCTGGTGCTGGGGCGCGTGGCCCAGGGCGTCGGCGGCGCTCTGCTCACCCCGTCCAGCCTGGCGATACTCGAGGCCAGCTTCCGGCCGGAGGATCGGCCGCGGGCCATCGGTGCCTGGTCCGGGCTGTCCGGCGTCGCCGCGGCCGTGGGCCCCTTCGTCGGCGGCTGGCTCGTCGACGCCGCCTCCTGGCGCTGGATCTTCCTGATCAACCTGCCGCTGGCGGCGGTCGTGGTCGCGGTTGCCGCCCGGCACGTGCCCGAGTCGTTCGACCCCCGGGCCGACCGCAGGATCGACTGGGCCGGGGCGGCGCTGGTGGCGGCCTCACTCGGGGCGCTCAGCTGGGGCCTGATCTCTGCCGGCGACCGCGGCTGGGGGGCACCCAGCGTCGTGTTCTCGCTCGTCGCCGGCGTCGTGGCGATGGCGGCGTTCGTGCTCGTCGAGGCCCGCAGCCAACACCCCATGCTGCCGCTGGACATCTTCCGCTCCGCCCAGTTCCGCGCCGCCAACCTGGTGACCGCCACCGTGTATGCGGCCCTCGGCGGCGTGTTCTTCCTGCTCACCCTCCAGCTGCAGCAGGTGCTCGGCTACTCGGCGCTCGAGGCCGGGGCGGCGACGCTGCCGATCACGCTGCTGATGCTGGCGCTGTCCGCCCGCTCCGGGGCGCTCGCCGCCCGCATCGGTCCCCGGCTGCAGATGACGGTGGGCCCGCTGCTCGTCGCCGTCGGGATCCTGATGATGTCCAGGATCGAGCCGGGCGTCAGCTACGAGGCCGGCGTGCTGCCCGCCGTCGTGGTCATGGGGCTGGGGCTCGCCACCACGGTGGCCCCCCTGACGTCCACCGCCCTCGGCTCGGTCGACGATCGCCACGCCGGGGTGGCGTCGGGGGTGAACACGACGGTGTCGCGCGCCGCGCAGTTGGCGGCGGTGGCGGTGCTGCCCGTGGCGGTGGGCCTGACCGGCGACGACTTCTTGCGGCCCGACGTGTTCGCCGACGGCTTCCGGGTTGCGATGTTGATCATGTCGGTGGTGGCGGCCGTCGGGGGCCTGATCGCCTGGGCGACCGTCCGCAACCCCGAGCCCGTCCCGGAGGAGGAGGCCGTCGCCGCGCCCGTCCCCATGTACTTCTGTGGCGCGGAGGGCACGCCGATCGATACCTGCCCCCGCTCGGCGGCCGCCGAGGAAGCCGCGTAGCGCGGCGCGCCCCGGCGCCGCAGCACCGGTCTCCAGAGGTCAGGCGGGCTCGCCGCCGTCGCCGTTGCCTGCCCCGGGTGGCGACGGGCCGTCGGCCTGGCGGCGGGCCTCGGTCTCGGCCAGGGAAAGCACCTCCCGCAGCGGCCGACCGCGGAGCCGGGCGACGCGGGCGGCGTCGTCGTGCTCGACCTTGATCCGGCCGGGGCTGACCTTGACCCTGACCGGCAGGCCGTCGACCTCGACGGTGTCGACCGCCCTGGCCGATGGCCAGCGGTCGAGCGTCGTGCCCCGCAGCCCCAGCGTGCCGGTCTCCGCCATCAGCACCCCTGCGACCTGCTCGGCCAGCGCCGGATCGGCCAGGGCGCTGACGGTGTGGGCGGGCCGCCCCTTCTTCA
>JBKOUY010000025.1:0-13532 GCA_046723645.1 Actinomycetota bacterium
CTCGGGGTGGCGCCGGAGCGGTCGGCGCCGGCGCCACCCCCGGGGGCGCGCCGGCGGACGTCGACGTCGTCCGGCAGGCCCACCAGCACCTCGTCGAGGTCGCGCCGGGTGCGGGCGGCGTAGACACGGCCCGCCAGCTCGGCGAACTCGTCGAGCGTCAGGCGCCCGGCGCCCGTGTGGCGGCTGAGGGCGTCGATCACCCCTTGGCGGTCATCATCACCGATGCGCACGTCGCCTGGCTCGACCACGGCAGACAGTTTGCACCGCCTGGCAAACCGGAGCACCGACCCGAGGGCCGGCCCTGACACCGGCCCTGATGCCCGCTGGGCACCGGCCGCGATGCCGGCGCGACTCGACGCCCTACCGACCAGTAGGTAGGGTGAGTGGCGTGCCCGCCGCGCCGCTGGATGCCGCCGCCCTGCTCGCCGCGCTCGAGCCGACGGTCGCCGGGCTCCTAGACCGCCATCTCGCCCAGGCAAAGGAGTGGTTCCCCCACCAGCTGGTCCCGTGGGGTCGGGGGGAGGATTTCGAGCCGGGCTGGGAGTGGTCGCCCGCCGAGTCGGAGCTGCCCCCGGCGGTGCGCTCCAGCCTGTTCGTCAACCTCCTGACCGAGGACAACCTCCCCTACTACTTCCGCACGATCGAGGCGATGTTCGGGCGCGAGTCAGCCTGGGGCGAATGGAGCCGCCGCTGGACCGCCGAAGAGGGCCGGCATTCCATCGTCATCCGCGACTTCCTGACGGTGACCCGGCAGATCGACCCCGTGGCCCTCGAGCGGGCCCGCATGGCCCAGGTGTCGTGCGGGCAGGTCCCCGAGCCCGAGCTCCCGCACGACGGGCTCGTCTACGTCAGCCTGCAGGAGCTGGCCACGCGAATCGCCCACCACAACACCGGCAAGCTTCTCGACGACCCCGTCGGCTACGAGGTCATGAAGCGGGTCGCGTCAGACGAGAACCGGCACTACCTCTTCTACCGCGACGCCACCGCCGCTGCGCTCGAGCTCGATCCCTCGGGGATGGTCCTGGCGATCGAGCGGCAGGTGCGCTGTTTCGAGATGCCGGGCACCGGCATCGTCGACTTCGAGCGGCACGCCCGGGCCATCGCCAGGGCGGGGATCTACGACTTCCAGATCCACCACGACCAGATCCTGGTGCCGGTGGTGCTCCGCCAGTGGGGAGTCGAGCGGCTCACGGGTCTGACCGACGAGGCCGACCGCGCCCGGGACGCGCTGCTCGACCGCATCGAACGCATCGGCCGGGCCGGTCGCCGACTCGCCCGCCAGCGCCCCGACGAGTCCGAGCGCGAGCTCGTCGGCCAGTCGGGCTAAGAGGCCGAGCGGATAGGCCCGCAAGCGGGCACCGAACCGGTACGGAATTTGCAGCGTGAGCCCCGCCCACACAGCTCGGCCTCCCGGCAACACGACCACCGTTGGCCGGGACGACGTTCCTATCCGCCCAGCTCCTAAGGCGATCGCGTCAGCGACCGCTAACCGCCCGGCGTGGGCTCGGTGTCGTCCGCGGGGGCCTGTTGGGGCGGCGGCAGGATGGCGTAGGACTCCTCGCCGGGCATGACGAGGTTGTGGTCGCGGCGGGCGATCTCCTCGATGGTCTCGGGGTCGCGCAGCTCGTCGGCGCGCCGCTCCAGCCGGTCGTTCTCGTTGCTCAGCACCTCGAGCTGCTCGCGGGCCCGGTTGGTGTCGGACCGCTGGCTGAGGTACGTGCGCACCGGGAACACGGCGTAGACGAGGAGAAGGCTGACGGCGACCGACCCCACCCGGGTGCCCAACCAGCGCAGCCGGGCGTTCCGGCGCTCGCGAGCCTCCTCGTCGACGGGCGTGAGCCTGTCGAGGCGGAGCAGCGAGACCAGCCGATTGGCGCCGGTCGCTGCCACCTCGCGTCGCCTCGGCCGTGCGCCCACGGCGCCGCCGCGGGGCCCCGTACCGTTGCCGCGCGGCCGGGAGGCCGCACGCTTGGCCCGCGCACCGGACGACGGCCGCTTGCCGCCGGCGGGAGCGGCGCGGGACGACAGGGGCTTGGCCGCGGCGGCGCGGGTGGGCGAGGCCAAGACGCCGCCGGGGACGCCCGGCGGCGGGATGCGCGTGCGACCGGCCCGGGGCCGCGTGCGTGGCTCGACCACCGATCCGTCGGGAGCCCGCACGACCACCGCGGGCGTTGTCCACGCCCCCCGCACGCGGGGGGCCGCGCCCGGCTGATGGCCGTGACCCTGGCCCTTCCCCCGGCCCGTCCTCTGGCCGTCGCCGCCGTTCCGCCGCCGCCGGATCATGGCGAGTCGCCGCCACTCCTCGCCAACCCCGCGCGCCCGCAGAACGCCGCGGTCTCGCCCAAGTCCTGCTCGATGCGCAGCAGCTGGTTGTACTTGGCCACCCGGTCGCTCCGTGCCGGGGCGCCCGTCTTGATCTGACCGCAGTTGGTGGCCACGGCCAGGTCGGCGATCGTGGTGTCCTCGGTCTCCCCCGACCGGTGCGACATGACGGACGTGTAGCCGGCCCGCGTCGCCAGCTCGACGGTGTCGAGCGTCTCGGTGAGCGTCCCGATCTGGTTGACCTTGACCAGGATGCTGTTGGCCACGCCGGTCTCGATGCCGCGCTGCAGCCGTTCGACATTGGTGACGAACAGGTCGTCGCCCACCAGCTGCACCCGGTCACCCAGGACCTTGCTCAGCTCGGCCCAGCCGTCCCAGTCCTCCTCGGCGCAGCCGTCCTCGACGGAGACGATCGGGTAGCGAGAGCAGAGCTCGGCCAGCAGGGCCACGAGCTCCGACGAGGACAGCTCGCGGCCCTCACCCGTCAACGAGTAACGCCCATCGGCGAAGAACTCGGTCGAGGCGACATCGAGTGCCAGGGCCACCTCGTCGCCCGCCTGGAACCCGGCCCGCTCGATCGCCTCGACCAGCGCCTGCACGGCTTCCTCGTTGGATCCGAGGTTGGGGGCGAATCCCCCCTCGTCGCCGACCGCGGTCGAAAGCCCGCGCTCGTGCAGCACTGCCTTGAGTGCCTCGTAGGTCTCGACGCCACAGCGCAGTGCCTCGCGGAAGCTGGGGGCGCCCACGGGCACGACCATGAACTCCTGGAAATCGACGTTGTTGTCGGCATGCACGCCCCCGTTGAGGACGTTGAGCATCGGCACGGGTAGCACGTGGGCGTTGGTGCCCCCGACGTAGCGGTACAGCGGCAGCGCGAGCTCGTCGGCGGCGGCCTTGGCCACGGCCAGCGATACTCCGAGGATGGCGTTGGCGCCGAGGCGTCCCTTGTTGTCGGTGCCGTCGAGCTGGATCATCTGGGTGTCGATCTCGCGCTGCTCGGTGGCGTCGAACCCGATCAGCGCCTCCCGGATCTCGCCGTTGACGTTGTCGACCGCCTGGCCCACACCCTTGCCGCCGAACCGTGCCTGGCCGTCGCGCAGCTCGACCGCCTCGAACCGTCCGGTCGACGCGCCCGACGGAACGATGGCACGGCCCTCGGCGCCCGAGGCGAGGTAGACCTCGACCTCGACTGTCGGATTGCCGCGTGAGTCGAGGGCCTCACGACCGACCATGTGCTCGATGCTGGACATCGGTGGGGTGTGGCTCCTGTGACGAGTGTGGCCAACGTTACTTGCGTTCGAACCGCTGAAAGCGGTCACGTACCACTTCGGCCGCGATCCGCAGCTCGGTCTCGGGATCGTCACCGGCCCGTCGGGCGTCGTCGACGACGTCGAGCAGGTGCCGGCCGAGCTCCCCCAGCCCGTCGTCGCCCCCGAGCACCGTCCGCCAGTCGACGCCCAGCGACGCGGCCTTGCGCTGGACCTTCAGGGCGTACGCCAACGCCGGCAGCGTGGCGGGGATGCCGTCCATGACGCTGGACCTACCCTTTTCCGCCTGCTTGAGACGCTCCCATCGCTCCGCCACCTCGTCGGCGCCCTCGACCGTGACGTCGCCGAACACGTGGGGGTGGCGGCCGACGAGCTTGTCGCTGATCCCCCGGATCACGTCGGCGAGCGTGAAGCGTCCCTCCTCGGTGGCGAGGGTGGCGTGGAGGAAGACCTGGAAGAGCAGGTCACCGAGCTCCTCTTCCAGGGCGTCGAAACCCTCGCCGGCCTCGACGTCGAGGTGATCGAGCGCCTCGAGCACCTCGTAGGCCTCCTCGAGCAGGTGATGGCGCAGGCTGTGGTGGGTCTGCTGGCGGTCCCAGGGGCACTCGGCCCTCAGCCGCCGCACCACCTCCGCGAGGGCGGCAGCCTCGTTGGCCAGCGGCGCCGCCAGGCGGGGGATGTACAGCGACGTGAGGTGGTCGGGACGGACGACCCGGTCGAGCTCGGGCCACGGCAGCTCGACGATGTGCTCGTCAGGCAGGCCCAGGCGCTGCAGCACGGTGACCGTGAGCCCGTCGTCACCCACCTCGCCGAGGACCAGCTTGACGTCCGACACCACCTGGGGGTCGTCGCACTGGGCGACCAGCAACGGCCCCCGCTCCCCCGCCGCCTCGACCTCGAACCGGTGCCCGTCGACCAGCCGCACGCCACGCTCGACCGGATCGACGCCGAGCCGCGTCCACGCCACGTCCATGAACGACAGCGCCGGCAGCACCTCCAGCGCGACCCGGTCGTCCGCGCGCAGCAGTTCGACGGTCCGCTCGGCGACGGCCGGCGACCCGGGAACGGCGTACAGCACCTCGCCGTGCTCGGCGGCGGCCGCCACCAACTCGCCCGCGATGCCGGCGTAGACGGCGTCGATGCTCTCCGCCTCGTCGTAGAGGTGGTCGAACGTCGGCGCCTCGCCCACCACGGCCGCCGACGGGTGCCGGGCGGTGCGCAGAAAGCGGTGAGGGATGCGCGCGATGGCCTCCCGCGTGCCGACCGTGACCAGGTCGGGCCCGGCCGGGCCGAGGCCGCAGACGACGATGTGGGGACGCACCGCCGGCCCGGGCGTGGCCGTCACCCCCCGCCGCTGGTCTGGTCGCCCGAACCCTGGCCCGTGTCCGCATCACCGCCCACTGGACCCTTGGGCGGGATCACCCGGTATTGCTCGGGGTCCCAGGACCCGTAGTGGGAGCTGACCTCGATGTCGGTCGCGTCGGCCGCCTCACGGAGCGCGCTGGTGTACTGCTCCTCGCCCAGCTGGTCGACGAGCTTGGTCCGCCGCGCCACGTCCTCGATCAGCGATCGACGCAGATCGGCCGGGATCCCGTCCAGTTGGTTGCCCGCCTGATCCGCGATGTTCTGGATGTCGGCGTCGGTGAGCTCGAGGTCCTGCTCCTCGAACACCTGCTGGCCCAGGATGAACTCGATGCGCGTGCCCAGTGCCCCCGCCACGAAGCTCTGCGTGAAGCTGTCGGGCAGCTCCCCGGTGGCGGTCTCGCGGCCCTGGAGCTCGGCGAAGGCATCGAGCTGGTCCTCGAAGTCGGACTGCGACACCGTCGTGTCCCCCACCCGCAGGGCGGCCGACTGCTCCGAGCAGCCGGCGCCGACCAGGCCGGCGGCGGCAACGGCGGCGATGAGAAGTGTCAGGCGTCGACGGATGGACACAGCGGAGATCGTAGGGAGTGACCGGATCGTTGCACGAACCTCACGCCCCGGTGAGCAGCCCGGCGACCCGAGTGAGCGACGTGCGGAGGTTGTCCTCGCCGACGAGCGCCAGGGCATCGTCGACCGTGAGCCAGCGCAGGGCCGCCTCGGGCGCCTCGGGCGTCGCCTCGTCCGGCGTGGCCGTCGCGAGGACATAGCGCATGTCGGCATGCTCGTGCTCGGGCTCGCCCCGCCCCGCGGGCACGGGGACGACGACCACGTGCACCAGCGCCGGTCGCTCCCGGTCGGGCCACGGCGCCAGGTCGCCCAGGCCCGTCTCCTCGTGCGCCTCCCGCAGGGCGATCGTGAACGGGTCGGTCTCCCCGGGATCGCCGTGACCACCGAGCTGCAGCCACCCCTGCATGCGCTCGTGCCAACGCAGCAGCACCCGCCCACTCGGTGGGTGGACCACGATGGCCGACCCGGTGACGTGTACCGGCAACGACCGGCTCCACGGATCACCGCCGCGCGCCAGCGCGCGGATCCGCGCGACGTCCCCGGCCTCCTGGGCCGAGCGCGGCTCGAATCCGTCGAGCGCGGCCATCACCCCGTTCCCCAGCACGGCCATGCCGCGGCCCCCTACGCCGCCGCCTGGACGGGGAACAGCGACTCGAGCAGGCCGACGAGCTGGAGCGCGACGCCCCGCCCGCCCTTGACCGGCACCACGAGCTGCGCCAGGTCGGGCTTGTACACCGCCTTGGGCACGAGGCGCTTGAGGCGGATCTCCTCGGACACCTTGAGCTTCGCCGGCGAGAGCCGGGCGGTCCACGTGGGGGCGCCGAAGCCCGTGGTGCGGACGACGTTGACCTCACGGAGGTCGAGCCGCGCCGACTCGGCCCGCAGCCGGGCCACGTCGAGGAGCGCCGCCGCCTCCTCCGGCACCGGGCCGTACCGGTCCTCCCACTCGGCGCGGATGTCGTCGACCTCGGCCTCGGTGGTCACGGCCGCCAGGCGGCGGTAGGCCTCGAGCCGCAGCTCCTCCTTGGGCACGTAGGCCTTCGGGAGGCTGGCGTCGAGCGGCAGGTCGAGCTTGATCTCGGCGGGCTCGCGCGCCTCCTCGCCCTTCAGCTCGGCGACCACCTCGTTCACCATCTGGCAGTACAGGTCGTAGCCGACGGCGGCGATGTGCCCCGACTGCCCCGTGCCCAGCAGGTTGCCGGCGCCCCGGATCTCGAGGTCGCGCATCGCGATCTTGAACCCCGAGCCCAGCTCGGTCGCCTCGCCGATCGTCTTCAGCCGCTCGTAGGCCTCCTCGGTGAGGGCGCGGTCGCGGGGATGGAAGAGGTAGGCGTAGGCCCGCTGTCCCGACCGGCCCACGCGGCCCCGGATCTGGTGGAGCTGCCCGAGCCCCAACAGGTCGGCCCGGTCGACCACCAGGGTGTTGACGGTGGGCATGTCGATGCCCGACTCGATGATCGTGGTGCAGACGAGCACGTCGTAGTCGCCCTCCCAGAAGTCGAGCACCACGCGCTCGAGCGTCCCCTCGTCCATCTGGCCGTGGGCGACCGCCACCCGAGCCTCGGGGACCAGGTCGCGGATGCGGGCGGCCGCGTGCTCGATGTCCTGCACCCGGTTGTGCACGAAGAACACCTGGCCCTCCCGCAGCAGCTCGCGGCGGATGGCCTCGGCGGTGGCCCGCTCGTCCTGCTCGCCCACGTAGGTGAGGATCGGCTGCCGCTCGGCCGGCGGCGTGTTGAGCAGGGTGAGGTCGCGGATGCCGGTCAGGCTCATCTCCAGCGTGCGGGGGATGGGCGTGGCCGTGAGCGTGAGGACGTCGACGCCCGTCCGCAGCTGCTTGATCTGCTCCTTGTGGCTGACGCCGAAGCGCTGCTCCTCGTCGACGACGAGCAGCCCCAGGCGCTTGAAGCTGACGTCGGCCGACAGCAGCCTGTGGGTGCCGATCACGACGTCGACCTCGCCGGATGCCAGCCCCTCGATGACCTTGCGCGCCTGGCCGGGCGTGAGGAAGCGCGACAGGACCTCCACCCGCACGGGATAGCCGGCGAAGCGATCGCTGAACGTCTGGTAATGCTGCTGCGCCAGGAGGGTCGTGGGGACGAGGACGGCCACCTGGGTGCCGTCCTGCACCGCCTTGAAGGCCGCCCGGATGGCGATCTCGGTCTTGCCGAAGCCGACGTCACCGCAGACGAGGCGGTCCATCGGGGCCGGCGCCTCCATGTCGGCCTTGACGTCGGCGATGGCCTTGTCCTGGTCCGGCGTCTCCTGGTACGGGAAGGCCTCCTCGAGCTCCCTCTGCCAGGGCGTGTCGGGGCTGAAGGCGTGGCCCGGCTCGCGCCGGCGCCTCTGGTACAGGACCACCAACTCCTGGGCGATCTCGGCCACCGCCGCCCTGACCCTGGCCTTGGTGCGCTGCCAGCCGTCGCCGCCGAGCCTGTTCAGCGTGGGGGCCTCGCCGCCCGTGTAGTGGCGAACGGCGTCGATCTGGTCGGACGGCACGTACAGGCGGTCGTCGCCCTTGTACTCGAGCAGCAGGTAGTCGCGTTCCACCCCGCCGATGGCCCGCTTCACCATGCCGCCGTAGCGGGCGACGCCGTGCTGGTGGTGGACGACGTAGTCGCCGACCTTGAGGTCGTCGAAGAAGCCCTCGGTGTCGCGCCGGTGGGGGCGGGCCCGCCGGTGCGCCCGGCGGCGGCCCGTGAGGTCGGACTCGGCCAGGATGGCCAGCTTCACGGCGTCGGCCCGCAGCACGGTCCCCCGCTCCAGCGGCGCCACCACCACCTCGGCCGACACGCCCTCCGATGCCAACCGCTCCCGCAGCCGCTCGGCCGACCCGTCGCCGTCGGCACCGACCACGATCCTGAACCCGTCCCGCTGCAGGCCCACCAGCCGCTGGGCCAGGGCGGAGCCGTCGCCGACCACCGGGTCCCAGGCGGAGGCCAGCACCTGTGGCGTGTCGGGGCTGTCGGGGACGTTCACCACGTGCCAGGCCGGCGCCTTCGTGTGCGCCAGGAGCCGGTCGAAGTCGAGGTGGAGCCGCGGGAAGCCGTGGTCGTGCGCCTGCTCGACCCGCCGCCCGGCCCGCGGCAGGTCGCCGATGGCGGTCACGGCGCCGGCGCCGCTCCCGCTCCGGGCGCGGCGGCCGCGGTCGCCGTTGCCGGCGGCGCCCCACGTCACCGCCAGCGTGGCGGCGAGGTCGGCCTCCTCCGCCAGCAGGTCGGCGGCGCGGTCGCGCATCCGCCGGGGCTCACACAGCAGCACCTGGGCGCCATCGCCGACGATGTCGAGCAGGACGCGCTCGTCCTTGGTCAGCCACGGCAGCCACGACTCCATGCCGTCGAAGACGAGGCCCTGCGCCAGCCGTTCCCACTGTTCGCGGCCCCACGGCTCGAGCCCGACCAACCGCTCGGCTCGCTCCCGGACCTCGGGGGTGGGCAACAGCTCGCGGCAGGGAAAGATCTCGACTACCGGGAGGTCCGCGAGCGAGCGCTGGTCGGCCACCGAGAACTCGGTCAGCCGGTCGACCTCGTCGCCCCACAGGTCGACCCGCACGGGACGGTCGGCGGTGGACGGGAACACGTCGACGATGGAGCCCCGCACCGCGACCTCGCCCCGGTGCTCCACCATGTCCTCGCGGCGGTAGCCGGCGAAGACGAGCTCGGACACCAGCTCGTCGCGATCGAGCTCCTGTTGACCCTGGCGCACCACCACGGGCTCGACGTCCTCGACGTGGGGGCCCAGCCGCTGCACCAGCGCCCGCACCGACGCGACGACCACGGCGGGTGCCCGCTCCGCGTCCCGCAGCCGCCACAGCACCCGGGTGCGCCGCCCCATGGTCTCGACGGCCGGGCTGACCCGCTCGAACGGCAGCGTCTCCCACGCCGGGAACAGCTCGACGGCGTCGTCGCCCAGGTAGGCGGCGAGGTCGTGCGCCAGGCGCTCGGCCTCGGAGGTCGTGGGGACGGCCAGGACGACCGGGCGGCGGCTCGTGAGCCCGGCCAGGCCCGCGGTCACGATGGCCCGGGCCGACTCGGCCACGGCCACCGTCGCCGAGGTGCGCCCGAGCACCTGCGCCAGGGCCGGCTCGTCGCGGAGCAGCCCCGGCAGGGCGTGGAGGGGCGCGTCGGTGCGCGCCTCTGCGGATGCAGGGGCGGGGGTCATGGCGGTTCAAACTTACCGGCTGGGCCTGACAGTTGAGCCCGTGTTCAGCCGCCGGTGAGCGCCGTGCGCGTAGCCTGACGATCCGTGAGGGAGCAGGACACGATGGCACCGGTATCCGACGACGAGGCCGCGGCGCTGGCGGTGTTGCACAAGGACCTCGGCGAGTGGGACGTCGAGCTGGAGGTGACGCCCTACCCCGGCGCCGACGCCAACCGCACCACCGGCGTGGCCGACAACCGGCTCGTGGCCGGCCGCTGGCTCGTCAGCGACCTGACGACCGAGTCGGGCTTCTCCGGCCATGGCGTCTACGGCTGGGACCCGGCACAGCGCGCCTACGTGGTCATCTGGGTCGATGCCATGAGCGGCGGCATCGCGCAGGGGACCGGCAGCTGGGACGAGGCGTCGCAGACCATGACCTACGACTTCGAGGTCGAGCTCCAGGATCAGATGGTGCGCTACCGCGAGGTCACCCAGGAGGTCGGGGAGGGCGAGCGGCTGTACCGCAACCTCCGGACGATGCCCGACGGCCGCGAGCACGAGGTCATCCGCGCCACCCACCGCCGGCGGGGCTGAACCCACCTGGGCAACCATTTCTGCGCCAGGAACGGCGCTGCGGCCCCCGGCGAGGGTTGGCCCACGACCTCGGACCGGTGAGCTAGCTTCGCCCGGGTGCGCCGGCTCGCCGGACGATGGCGCGTGATCGCAACCGCGGCCCTGGTGAGCGGGGCGGCCGGCTGCAGCCTCCCGTCGTTCGGGGCGCCCGACCCCAAGTCCGAACAGGGCGACAGCATCTTCACGCTGTGGCAGGGGTTCTTCGTCGCCGCTCTCGCCGTCGGCGCCCTGGTGTGGGGGCTCCTCATCTTCGCAATCGTGCGCTACCGCCGGCGCAACGACGAGATCCCCGACCAGACCGGCTACCACATCCCGCTCGAGATCTTCTATACGGCGGCGCCGGTCGTGGTGGTGGCGGTGCTGTTCGGCGTCAGCGTGGCCACCCAGCGCAACGTCAACGAGCTCGACCCCGAGCCGGCGGCGCAGATCGACGTGATCGGCTTCCAGTGGTCGTGGCAGTTCCACTACCGGGACGAGGACATCACGATCACCGGAGAGCCCGGGGTGCCGCCGGAGATGGTCATCCCGGTGGGCCGGCCGAGCGCGCTCCGGCTCGTCTCCGCCGACGTCGCCCACTCGTTCTGGGTGCCCGACTTCCTGTCGAAGCGCGACCTCATCCCCGGCGTCCACAACGAGATCGACGTCACCCCGACAGAGGAGGGCGAGTACGTCGGCCGCTGCGCCGAGTTCTGCGGCCTGGACCACTGGCGGATGACGTACTCCGTGCGGGTCGTCTCGCAGGACGAGTACGACGCCTGGGTCGCCGAACAGCAGTCATCCGAAGACACGAGCGACGGCACGGCCGCCGAGGGCTCGAGCTCGTGACCACGCTCGAGGAACGGCCGCCGGTCGCCGCGGAGCCGCCCGGGCCCGGGCATCGGGCGCAGGGTCTGCTGGCGTTCGTCACCAGCACCGACCACAAGCGCATCGGCATCTCCTACATGGCGACGGCGTTCGCCTTCTACCTGCTCGGCGGGGCCCTCGCCGTGGTCATCCGCTCGGAGCTCTACGAGCCGGGGCAACAGATCGTGTCGCAGGGTCGCTACAACGAGATGTTCACCATGCACGGGAGCATCATGTTGTTCCTGTTTCTGGGCCCGTTCGCCTTCGGCCTGGCGAACTACTTCGTGCCGCTGCACATCGGCGCCCGCGACATGGCGTTCCCGCGGCTCAACGCCCTGTCGTACTGGTTCTACCTGTTCGGTGGCATCACGATGGTGAGCGGCTTCGTCACCGCCGACGGGGGCGCCGACTTCGGCTGGACCGGCTACACGCCGCTGTCGGACATCGTGCGCACGCCCGGCATCGGGGCCGACCTGTGGATCATCGGCGTCGCCCTCACGGGGTTGTCCGGGATCCTGACCGCCGTCAACATCGTCACGACGGTGGTGTGCATGCGGGCGCCGGGGATGCGCATGTTCCGCATGCCGATCTTCACCTGGAACATGCTCGTCACCAGCGTGCTGGTCCTCATCGCCTTCCCGGTGTTGTCGGCGGCCGCCATCATGCTGTTCAGCGACCGTCAGCTCGGGTCACACATCTACGACGCGGCGGTGCACGACGGCGTCGCGGGTGAGCCGATCCTGTGGCAGCACCTGTTCTGGTTCTTCGGCCACCCGGAGGTCTACATCCTGGTGTTGCCGTTCTTCGGCGTGATCACCGAGGTGCTGCCCGTCTTCTCCTGGCGGCCGGTGTTCGGCTACGCCGGGCTCGTCTTCGCCACCACGGCCATCGCCGCATACTCGGTCGGCGTCTGGGCGCACCACATGTTCGCCACCGGCGCCGTCCTGCTGCCCTTCTTCACCGGGTTCTCGATGCTGATCGCGGTGCCCACCGGGGTGAAGTTCTTCAACTGGATAGGCACGATGTGGGGCGGGAGATTGACGTTTCCGACGCCGATGCTCTTCGCCCTCGGGTTCCTGTTCACGTTCCTGATGGGCGGGCTCACCGGGGTGATGCTTGCCTCCGCGCCCATCGACTTCCACGTGCACGACAGCTATTTCGTCGTGGCGCACATGCACTACGTGCTGTTCGGGGGGTCGGTGTTCGCCCTCTACGCCGGCATCTACTACTGGTGGCCGAAGGTCACGGGACGGGTGCTCGACGAGCGCTGGGGCAAGGTCCAGTTCTGGATGACGCTCGTGGGCTTCCATCTGACGTTTTTCGTGCAGCACGTCCTGGGGCTCGAGGGCATGCCCCGGCGGGTGGCCGACTACCTCGACAGCGACGGCTTCACCGGGCTCAACCAGGTCTCGTCGATCGGAGCGTTCCTGCTGGCGGCCTCGACGCTGCCGTTCCTGTGGAACGCGATCCAGACCCTGCGGGGCCGCCTCGGCACCGTGGCGGGCGACGACCCCTGGGGTGGGCACACGCTCGAGTGGACGACGACCTCGCCGCCCCCGGCCGAGAACTTCACCGGACCGCTGCCGCCGATCCGCTCCCAGCGCCCGGCGTGGGACCTGCGGCACGCTGCGGACCCCGGGAGGCGTCCCGGTGTCTGAACGGCCGTTCCCCGGGACCGAGGGACCGAGCGGCCACGAGGCCCGGCCGCCGGTCGACGACCGGGCCGTGCCCTGGCGGGTTTTCCTTGCCATCGGTGCCTTCGTGCTGGTGCTCGGGGGGATCTACTGGGGCACCGCCTACGAGGAGAGCGGCACGGTCATGCTGATCGTCGCCGGGTTGCTGTCACTGTGGATCGCCGCCTACCTGTGGCTGCGGTCGCGCACCCCGGGGCCCGTGGAGGCGGCGGACGCGGCCGCCGTGCCTCCGCAGGACGACATGGCGCCCTACCTGCCGCACGCCAGCGTCTGGCCGTTCACTATCGGGCTCGGCGCCGCCACCATCGCCAACGGCCTGGTGCTGGGCACGTGGCTGATCGTGCCCGGGACGCTCGTCATGGTCGTGGGCATCGCCGGCTTCATCCGCCAGACGCGCCGCCGGGACTGAGCTCAGCCCCGCACGGTGACGGTCTCGACCAGGTCGGCCTCGATCTCCGCGTCGGTGAAAGCCACGTCGCGCCACTGCTTGGCCGAGAACGCCTCGGTGGCCTCGGTGTAGATGTCGCTCGAGCGATCCTCGGTCTCGCCGTAGGTGAGGAAGACCCGGGCCTGCGGCCCGTCGTCGGTGAACCCAAGCGCCATGAGGAACGACGTGCCGTTGTTGATCGGATAGCCGGCCTCCCCGCCGACCCGGGCGAGGGACGAGCCGGGGACGAGCGTCTCGGGCTCGGTGCGGGCGAGC
>JBKOUY010000154.1:0-5274 GCA_046723645.1 Actinomycetota bacterium
CAGCCTGGGTGCGGTCTGCTCGAAGAACTCGGCAAACTCCATCTGCTGGTTTAACCCCCGGCGACCTCATCCGGTTGACATCGCGTGGTCGGCGAGGATACGGCCCACCAGGGGCGTGAACTTGAAGCCATGGCCACTGCACGCGGAGCCGATCACCACCGGCCCGATGCGTTCCAGCACGAAGTCCTGGGTCGGCGTCGTCGTGTAGAGGCACGTAGCCGGGAACGACGGAGCCGGATCGAGGCCGGGCAGCCAGTCTTCCACGTACCGCCGAACCCGCTCGGCGGCCACCGGATCGGCCTCGTTCGGGGGCTCGTCCCCCGGATCGGTCACGGAGCCCGTCATGTGCTCGGCGACCTTGACGCCCTCGCCCGGGCTGACCAACCCGTAGCGCCAGGCGTCGGGCCGATGGTGGATGAAGCTCGGCCACTCGGCGAGGGACGTGCCAGACGCAACCCGGGGCAGGAAGTGCTGGATCCGTTCCCGGGTCACCCGCAGGGGCGGCAGGGGGACCCGTGAGCCCAGGACGGCCGGAAGCCAGGCCCCGGCGGTCACCACGGCGATCGAAGCCGTCCATTCGTCGCCGGCGGCACGGACCACCACCCGGTCGTCGGTCCACGTGAGGGCCGCCGGCCCGGTGGAGAACCGAACATCGGCCCCCAGGTCGCCCGCGCGCCGTTGCAGCGCCCGGACAGTGGCGTCGGCCAGGCAGCGACCGGCCCCGGGGCAATGGACGACGTCGCCCTCGAAGCGCATGCCCGGCCAGCGTTCGCCCGCTGCGCCTGCCGCCAACAGCTCGTGCTCGACGCCGCAGGCAGCCAGTGCCGAGGCGACCGGTCCGACCAGCGCCGGCGCGCCGTGGTCGAGCCCGCCGGTGACCTCCAGGAGCGTCGCGTGGGTGTCGTCCTCGAGCTCACGCCACAGCGGCAGCGCGGCCTGGACCATGCGCACGTAGCGGGGATCGGCGTAGGCGTACCGGAAGATGCGACTGGCACCGTGGCTGCTGCCGCGGGCGTGCCCCTGCGCGAACTGCTCCACGAGCGCCACCGACCGTCCGCGACGGGCCAGCCACCATGCAGTCGCCGAACCCATCGCGCCCGCCCCGATGACGACCACGTCGACACGCTCCATGACTGTCACACCAGCCCAGTACAGTCGCTCTGCCCGGTTCGACGTCGACCGCACAACGGCGTCCTCCACGACCCCATCCCACGTCTGGAGGCCCGCCATGTCCGGCGACGTCGTTTCCCTGCCCGACTCGTCTCCGCTCTGGGAGGCGCACGAGCATCCCGATCGCCCGCTCGACCCGGGGGCGCTGCTGTGCTCGTGCGTCACCTGCGAGGCGATGATCATCGCCCAGGCCCGGCGAACGCCCGCAATGGGCATCGCCCTGGCGACCGCGTGCGATCGCATCGTGGTTGCGGCCGACTACCTGGCCGAGGTCATGGCCGTGGACCGCACGCTTACGCCGTTGCTCTACGTCCGCGACGACCACGTGAGGCGCCTGTACCTGCCGGTGGACGGCTGGTGGTTCGTCAAGCACGAACGCTGGTGGTCCGAGGCGTGCCGTGAAGACGAGGCCGCGGCCGGGCGCCGGCACCCCAGGCATCACGTGGCCAAGCGCCAGTCCGCCGCCAATCGTCGACGGTGGCACGAGGCGGCGGCCGCCGCCTCGGCGGGCGCTGCGCCCGCACCTCTCGTCACCTTCGTCGGGGTGGCCGAGGCGGTGCGGCCTTGGCGGCAGCGGCACCGCCCGCTGCTCGCCGAGCTGGGCGCCTGGGCGCTCTCGTGCGGCCGCTCGGTCGACCTCGACCTCGTGGCGCTGATCCTGGCGGCACGCGAGGCCGGCTTCGACGAGGCGCCGCCGGGCTCGTGGACGCGGACCGGCGTCCACCGGTGTGTGAGCGTCGACGTGCCCAACTGGTGCACACGCGCCAGGGTCCTCTGGCCAATGGGCGTGCCCGCGGCGCTGTGGCAGTTCCTCGATTTCATGGTCGCGACCGAGCGACTCGATCTCGACAGCGATCCGATCGAGGAGCTTCGGAAGCCGTTGATGTGCTACGGCGGCCTCGATCGCTCGGGCCGGGAACGCGCGCACGAGGCCGCCACGGGTGGCGCCGCCGGCCTGGATGGCGACCCGGCCGACCCGCCGATCCGCTGCGAGTGCCACGTGCGATACCGCGGGCCGACCCATGGGGAGCTGACCGACCTGGCCGCCGCGGGCGCACGATTGCTCGGTCACGCCCGGCCGCTGGCCGATTGAGGGAGGTCGTCATCTGTCGACGGCACCGGGCATGGCGTACACCTCGAACCGGGCGAGCTGTGCCGTCACCGCGGGATCCGCGAGGCCAAGTGTCCGCACGCCCTCCTCCGATTCGGCGTCGACGACGGCGAGACCCCACGCGCCGGCGGGGTCGGCCACCGGTCCGAAGACGATGGCCGACCCCGCTCGATCTGATCCTGCCAGTAGGCGGCGTGCTGGCCCATGATCGTGGCCTCAGCCTCATTCATGTCCCGGTCGAACGTCGGCCTGGGCGGGATCAGCTTGTAGAGGAAGCGGCTCACGGCACCAGTGGCTCGCCCGTCTCCAGCAGCGTCTTGAGGCCGCTCAGGACGATCATCCAGCCGACACCGGCGACGCTCTCGGCCGTCTTCGGGGCGCCGTCGAGGCGGTCGTGGGTGACCGTCAGCAGGGAGTAGCCGCCGTCCTGCGGTTCGATCTCCCACGTCACGCGGCTCGGCTCCTCGCCCGCGAGGTCGGGGCTGTAGAGCGAGCGCCATCCGTGCACCATCCGCCGGGGCGGGTCGAACTCGTACATCGGCTCGTCGCCCCAGACGCTGCCGTCGGGTCCCTTCGAGCGGTGCCCGTTGGAGGAGTTCTCGATGCGTGCCTTGTAGAAGTAGCGCTCCGTGAACTCCGGCTTGGTGATGGCGTCCCAGATCGCCTCAGGCGTGGCCTTGATGAACACCTGGTACACCTGCGTGGTCTGGGCCGTGGTGGTTGTCATGAGGTTTCCTCCTCGAGTGACGTTTTGAGGTCGGCGAGCGCCGAGACATGGCGCTCGGTGTACTTGTCGATCCAGCGGTCGTGGATCAGGCGGATCGGGACCGGGTTCAGAAAGTGCAACTTCTCCCGGCCCGACCGGCGGGTGACGACGAGGCCCGCGTCCTCGAGAACGCGGAGGTGCTTCATCACACCGAAGCGCGTCATCTGCAGCTCCGACTCGAGGTCGGTGAGCGTTCTCCCGTCCCGTTGGAAGAGCCGGTCGAGCAGGTGTCGGCGTGTCGGGTCGGCGAGCGCCTTGAACACCCGGTCGTCATCCACACTCCGGAGAATAGGTGACCAAATGGTCACATGTCAACGTCCATCCAGCCAGGTGACCTGCGACTGAGCGCGAAGCGTGGCGACCGCCACTCATCGTGACATCTGGCACGGCGGGATCCGGCCGCCCCACCCCTAGCCTTTCGGCGACCTGAAGAGCTGGGATGGCGCGGCAGCCCTGGGGCTACCGCGACCCGCCGCCGCACCGGTCGTCGTCACCGCGCCGAGGGCGCGTGACGCGGCCCGGAGGCGCGCGCCACCACGTCGGCCCCCGGGCCGGCTCCGGCGCGCCCTGGCGACGGCGACCCACGGGCGATCCGGAGCGAGCACCACCTGACATGCCGAATTACATCCGCATCTTTGCTGCGGTGGCCCTGACGGCCATCGTCGTCCTATCCCTCGGGGCCGTCGGTGACGGAGCCCTGCGTCCCGCGTGGGCAGCGCCGGCCGCCGGTCCCGGCGGGATCGCCCGCTACTTCGGCCGGGGTGCCTTCGACGGGATCCGCAAGGCGGTGGCCGCCACGCCCCGGACCTGTGCCCTCAGCAACAACGACCTCACGGCGCTGGTCATGGCGCCGATCTTCAAGGAGGTGTCGATGGCCGAGACCCCCGACGCCGTCCCGTCGCCGATGACCCTGTCCCGCTGGGACGAGTGGAGCGGCATCCGTTCGGGCTCCTCCAACCTCGACGCCAACTACGGCCTGTACGCCTTCGGCGACCCGAACACGCCGTACGACCGTGCGTATTGGAATCCGGGCGTGGGCATCTTCCAGTACGACCCGGCCGGCGTCGGCGCTCCGTTCACGGCGGCCGAGATGATCAGCGTCCAGTACATCACCCGGGACGTCGCCGCCGGGATGGCCGGGCGCTACTGCGCCGCCGGGGGCGATGCCGGCCAGCGCCGCGCCGCCGCGTGGCAGCCCTGGGGGGCGCTCGGCGGCATCGCCAAGAGCGAGGCGTTGTTCCAGGAGATGCTCGGCCGAGGTGTCGCACCGTTCTCCCGCGTCGGGCTGGTCGACGGGGTCGACAACGTCGGCGGAATGGTCAAGCGGCGGTGCCTCAGCGGCGGCAAGCCGTTGACGTGCTGGTACGTCGATCCCCGCCGGGCGCAGGGCGCGCGCTGGTGGGCGACATCCGATCCCGGCGGCGGCGCCGTCGCCTCGGGGATGGCACCGCTGTCGGCGCCGTTCTACGTCGTGAAGCGGAACGGCTTCGAGGAACGCCACTGGATGGCGGAGGACACGGGCTACCGAGCGGACCTCGCCGCTCGCCGGCGGCTGGGGTTCAACGCCCGCCCGATGGACGGCCAACCTGGGTCTGGCCTGCAGTGGTTCGGCGCATCGAACCTGTGCGATCCCGCCCGCCCGGAGATGGGTCGCACCCCGCCGCCCCTAAAGCCGGCCGCCAAGCCGGCGTCCAAGGCACCGGCCCCCAAGCCGGCAACCGCAGGCCCGTTCGGGGGCATCCCGTTGCTGGATGGCGTCAAGTCCGCACCCCGGGCTCGGTGAATAACTGTTATTCTGGAAGGCGTGCCCACCGGTGCCGCCACCAAGACCCGCCGCGCAAGCGCTGCCGGCCCCGCAGCCGACAGCGCCGCAGCAGCTGACCACGCCACAGCCGCCGGCGCCGGCGCCGACCGCGTCACGGTCCGCCCGGACCCCTCCGTGCGTGATCGGCTGGTGGCGGCGGCAGCGGAGGTGTTCGCCGAGCGGGGCTACGAGGGTGCCCGGGTCCAGGAGATCGTCCGCCGGGCGAGCCTCAGCACCGGGGCCATCTACACCAATTTCCGCAACAAGGCCGACCTGCTGCTGGCCGCCGTCGGCACCGCGCAGGTCGACTCGCTGTTCGCCACCTTCGAGCTCGCCGCCGACGCTGCGGACGGGCTGCGCTTCGCCGGCCACGAGCTGCCGACCGCCCGTCGCGCGACACGGCCGCTCCTGTTCGAGGCCATG
>JBKOUY010000076.1:0-4870 GCA_046723645.1 Actinomycetota bacterium
TCCCGCGGCTGCGTCTGGGTGATGAAGCGGGGCACCGGCGCCGACCCCAGCGCCGGCCAGCTGTCCCAGTTCGTCGGTGGCGCAGGTCAGCCCGTCCAGGTGGTCACCGGCCCCGGCGGCGACATCTTCTACGTCGACCTCGAGGCGGGCCAGGTTCGCCGGGTCGTCTACAACGGCGCCAACCACCCGCCCACGGCGGTGATCTCGGCCAACCCGACGTCCGGCGCCGCGCCGCTCACCGTCGCCTTCGACGGCGGCGGGTCCAACGACCTGGATGCGGGCGACGTGCTGAGTTATGCGTGGGACCTGGACGGCGACGGTCAGTTCGACGACTCCACCGCCGTCGCGCCCAACCACACCTACACGGCGGCGGGGACGGTCACGGCGCGGCTGCGCGTCGCGGATCAGCACGGTGCCTCCGACACGGAGTCCGTGATCATCAGCGTCGGGGCGGCCAACAGCCCGCCCGTGCCGGTCATCGACGCGCCCACGAGCGCATTGCGATGGAAGGTCGGCGACGCCATCGGCTTCTCGGGGCATGCCACCGATGCCCAGGACGGCACGTTGCCCGCCAGCCGGTTGTCGTGGTCGGTGGTGCTGAACCACTGCCCGAGCAACTGCCACACCCACACCGTGCAGGGCTTCACCGGCGTGGCCTCCGGGACCTTCCCGGCACCCGACCACGAGTACCCGTCGTCGCTGTCGCTCGTGCTCACGGCCACCGACTCGGCGGGTGCGAGCGCGAGCACCAGCCTGCGGCTCGACCCCCAGACGGTGGACCTGACCTTCGCCACCACGCCGAGCGGATTGCAGCTGGCGGTCGGGGCGCAGACGGTCACGACGCCGACGACGAGGACGGTGATCGTCGGGTCATCGAACAGCGTGAGCGCGCCGAGCCCACAGGCGCTCAACGGCCTGTCGTACGCGTTCAGGTCGTGGTCGGACGGCGGCGCGCGAACCCACAATGTCACGGCACCGGCCACGGCGACGACGTACACGGCGACCTTCGACCGCGCTCCAGTGGGCTGCCCCGCCACGCCGAGCTTCGACTACACCATCCCCACGCCGGTCGGGCCTCCGGCCGCCACGTCCTTGCCCGACGGCAGGGTCGCCTACAGTGCGCTCGGGGCGGACGGCCAGGATTACTTGGTTGCCACCGACATCATCGGCGATCCGTTCGCGGTGGGACCATTGGAATGCCTCGGAGGCGTCGCCACCGACAACCCGGCCGTGGCGGCGGGAACGTCATTCGTCGGGTTGTTCGTCCGCAGCGCTGACAACCGCCTCTGGCAGCGCACGATCACCCGCACCGGCACGGGCGCCTGGTCGCAGCTGCCGGTCGGCGGCGCCTCGGCCAACGGCCCGGCAGCGGTCGTGACCGCGGGTGATGTCGTCCACGTCGTCGTGCGCGGCACGAACGGCGCGGTGTATCACGCCACCCGCCGCGGCACGACGTGGTCGGGGTGGGAGGCCCTGGGCGGCGGGATCCTGGGGACGCCGGCCGTCGCGCCGCGGCCGGGAGGCGGGATCGCAATCTTCGCGCGGGGCACGAACAACGCGATCTACGCCAGGTACGGAGACACGGGCAACTGGACAGGCTGGTCGGGCATATCCGGCGCAACGTTGTCCAGCCCGACGGTGGCGTGGGGTTACCAGAGCGGTCGCATCGACCTGTTCGTCACGGGTACCGGAGGAGGGCTCTACCAGAGGGCATTGGTCGGCGGAACGTGGGGCGGTTGGTATGGACTCGACGCGACCCTGCCGGCTTCGGCACGCATCGCGGCTGCCGCCCGCAGCGGTCGTTTCATCGTCTATGCCTCGACCGGCGGCGCCACCAGCTACAAGCAGTACGTCGGGAGCTGGCTGGGCCTCCGTCCGGCGCCCTACACATGCGCCACCTGCCTGCCTGGAGCGCGCTCTGGAGGAACCGTCGGGTGAGCCGGCGCCCGGAAGGGCGGGCATCGACATCGCCCCGCACGGGCTCCACCCGGCGGCGTGCGTCGTCATCGCCGAGCACGACACGAGCTGACGATGAGCGCCTCGGATCCGGGCGATCGCGCGCTGCCAACTCGGCTACCCTCCGCCCGCGATGACGGAGGCCATGGACCCGGGAGGGCCGGGGGAGGTGCCGCCGCAGGCCCCGACGTGGCGGAGCCGCGGCTACGGGGCTGCTGCTCTGTTCGGCGTCGCCGGCTTGGCCATCACCCAGCCTGTGCTCGACCTGTTCGGCAAGAACCCGGAGTTCTTCGTGGCGGGTCGCTACAGCACGACCCAGATCGTCGTCTTCGCTCTCCTGGTGGCCTTCGCCCCAGGACTCGTGGCGGTCGCCGCCGTCCGGCTTGCCTGGCTCGTTCATCCGCGCGCTGGTGTCGTCACGTTCGCATTGGCGCTCGCCGGGTTCGCCTTCCTCTTCGGCCTCGTGGTTCTCGACCACTTGGGAGTCGACGCGCCATGGGCCGTCTTTGCCGGTGGCCTGGCGTTCGCCGGGTTCGTGGTCTACGTCGCGCAGACTCGCGCCCCGGCCCACACGTTCCTCTCGCTCCTCGCGATCGGCAATGTGGCATTCCTATTGCTGTTCCTCTTCGCGAGTCCCACGGCGGAGCTCGTCGTAGGTAGGGCGTCCGCGAGCGACCAAGGCGCGGTGCAATCGCCAGAGCTGAAGGGCAACGTCATCTTCGTCATCTTCGACGAGCTGCCGGTGACTACGCTGATGCGTCCCGACGGCACGATCAACGACGCGCGGTACCCCAATTTCGCGCGGCTTGCAGCGAGGTCGACGTGGTTCCGCAACGCGTCGAGTCATTCGTCCCTCACCACCAAGTCGGTTCCGTCGATCCTCTCGGGCACCTTGACCGAAGACGGTGAGCTACCGAGCTACCAGGACCACCCGCGCAACCTCCTCTCGTTGTTCGGTACGCGCTATCCGATCGATCGCTACGAACCGGTGACTGACATGTGCCCGCCGTCCGCATGTGAGCCTTTGCCCGCCAGGTCGGTGCGCGAAGCCCTGAAGGACGGCGCGATCGTCTACGGGCACCAGGTGCTCCCGGGCGAGCTGGCCGACGACCTGCCTGCTATCGACCACTCCTGGGGCGACTTCGGTGGCGACCTCGGTCCCACCGGCGACGCGGTGGGCGAAGCGGAGGCCGACGCCAGCGCAACGCCGGGAGAGGGGTCGACCACGCAGACAACGGCGATGGGCCTCGGAGGCGACGGTTTCGGCCGTTGGCGCGGCCTCGACCCCGACGACAAGAGCGCAGTCGGACAGTTCAACACATTCGACAAGTCGATCTCTGCGATCGACGCGGACCCCGCAGTCCACTTCATCCATGTGGCACTGCCGCACTATCCGTGGACGCTCACACCGTGGGGCACCAGCCTGACGCGATTTCCCACGGGGCTCGGCGACGATCGCGACGCACCCGGTTTCGAGCGGGTCACCGAGATGGGCTACCAGATGCACTCGTTGCAAGTCGGAGCCGTGGACGTGGCCGTCGGCCGCCTGATCGACCAACTCGAGGAGACCGGCGCGTGGGAGGACGCCCTGGTCGTCGTGACCTCCGACCACGGCACGAGCATGCTTCCGCCGGACTTCGGACGGGCGCCGACGGAGAACAATCGCGACGAAGTGTTCCGCATACCGCTGTTCATCAAGGCGCCTGGCCAACAGGCGGGCAACGTCCGAGACGACGTGGCGCAGACGATCGACATCCTGCCGTCGGTCATCGACCTACTGGGTGTGCGCTCCGGCTGGGAGTTCGATGGCCACTCCCTCTACGACGGCAGCGTGGCAACGACCGACCCGGAGGTCGATCCGCATGTGGAGGCCGCATTCGACGTGGCGGCCCGCCATGCGAAGGCTTTTCGTCGTGACGACGGATGGATCGGATTGTTTGCTGTCGGCGATGAAGGCGATCTCGTGGGTACGCCCATCGACGATCTCACCGTGGGTGCGCCGAGCGACCTCGCCTGGTCACTGGAAGACGAGGATCTCTTCGCCTCGCTGCCAACCGGGGACGGGCGGGTGCCGTACATGCTGCTCGGTTCCGTGATCTCCCGCGACGCCGGCCGACCGCCCGACTTGGTCGTCGCAGTGAACGGCACCATCGCCGGTGTCGTCACCGCCCACGACAAGAGCGGGGCAGGCTGGCGACTCATCGGGATGGTGGGTCCCTTCTATCGCACCGGGGCCAACGAGGTCGTCGCCTACCAGGTCGAGCGCACGCCGCTGGGCCCCGTCCTTCACCGCGTGAGCAACGACTCGGTCAGCTGATCGTCGACGGTGCCGCACCCGGTCTGCTGCCGCGCGGCAGGAACAGGAACATGTTGACGTAGCCCGGTTTTCCGACCTGGTCGACGTTCTGGTGCGTGTCGACGCTGAACTCGCCGAACTCGGTCCAGGCGTCGCCGACGCGAAAGAAGCAGTCGTAGCCGCGATCGGTGAGGTGGGTGACGATCTCAGTGACCGTGTGACCCGGACCGAGGTGCCGCTGTTCGATCTCGACGATCAGGACGGGGTGGCCGCGACGCAGCAACTCGTCGCCGCCTCGCAGGACCGCCAACTCGTGGCCCTCGACGTCGATCTTCATGAAACGCACGTCGTCGATGCCCTGGTCGTCGAGGCGCTCGACCCTGACCGGGAGCTCTGAGCTGGCACCGGCCACGGGCGCGTCGAGCCGGGCGTACCCCGTGAGCGGTACACCGGCTTTGATCGGGATCGCCAGTTGGCCTTCGCCCCGGTGGTCGGACAACGCAACCTGCCTGATCTCGACGCGACCGTTGGCCCAGCTCCGCAGGGTCTGGACGCACGCGGGCTGCGGCTCGAACGCCACGACGCGTTCGAAGTGCCGCACCATGAAGTAGCTGTAGA